>NZ_JBUEFZ010000003.1:0-465685 GCF_054963715.1 Streptomyces sp. STAM6
CACCGGTATATCCGCTTAACGTCGTCCCGCTGCGAGTCGCCGGACCAACGACGGCCGCGGGAAAGGAAGATCGGGGGTGTGCTCATTGCGGATCGGACTGCTCACCGAAGGTGGCTACCCGTACGCCTCGGGTGAGTCCAGGCTCTGGTGCGACCGGCTCGTGCGCGGGCTCGCTCGGCACGAGTTCGACATCTACGCCCTCAGCCGCAGCGCCCAGCAGGAGGACGGCGGCTGGATGCCGCTGCCCCCGCACGTCCAGCGCGTGCGCACGGCCCCGCTCTGGACGCCCGAGGACGACGGCCGCAGCTACGGCCGGCGCGACCGCCGGCGCTTCGCCACCCACTTCGGCCACCTGGTCGCCGCGGTCTGCGGCAGCGACGGGAACGGCTTCGCGGAAGGCCTGTACGGGCTCGCCGAGCTGGCCCGCGAGCGGGGCGGACTGTACGCCGCCCTGCGCTCCGAAGTCGCCGTCCGCGCCCTGGAGTCCGCCTGCCGCGCCCGCGGCGCACGCCGCGGGCTGCACGGCGCGACGGTGCCCGACCATCTCGCCTTTGTCGACCGGCTGGAGCGCGCCCTGCGCCCGCTCTCCCTGGACTGGTACGACACGGACAGCCTCGGCGCGGTCGACCTCTGCCACGCCGCGTCCGGCGGCACAGCGGCCCTTCCCGGCTTGTTGGCCAAACGCTTCTTCGGTGTCCCGCTGCTGGTCACCGAGTACGGCGTCCAGCTCCGCGCGCACTATCTGGCGACCACCGACGCGCCCCTCAGCACACCCGTGCGCACCCTGCTCGCCGCCTTCCACGGCCGGCTCGCCGCCGAGGTCTACCACCAAGCCGCCGTGATCACCCCCGGCAACGGCCACGCCCGCCGCTGGCAGGAGAAGTGCGGCGCCGACCGGACCAAACTGCGCACGGTCCACCCCGGGATGGAGGCCGACCGGTTCGCCGCCGTCGGCGAGGGGGGCGACAGCGGCGACCCGCACACCCTCGTCTGGGTCGGGCGGATCGAGCCCGCCAAGGACCTGATCGCCCTGCTGCACGCCTTCGCGGAGATCCGCCGGGCGCAGCCGGCGGCGCGGCTCAGGATCGTGTTCGCGCCCGTGCAGGACCCGGGAGCCGACGCGTACCTCGGGCACTGCAAGGCGCTCGCCGCCCAGCTCTTCCCCGACGAGGCCGCCGACGCACACGCCGTCGGCGACAACCCGGTCTCCTTCGAGGAGATCGGCGGCCCCGACGCCCCCGATCTCGCCGAGGCGTACGCCTCGGGCGCTGTCGTCGTGCTCTCGAGCGTCGTCGAGGGATTCCCCGTCAGCCTCGTCGAGGCCATGTTCTGCGGCCGCGCCACCGTCTCCACGGACGTGGGTGCCGTCGTCGAGGTCATCGGAGGCACGGGGCTGGTGGTGCCCCCGCGCAATCCACAGGCACTCGCCGACGCCTGCCTCGCGCTGCTGGCCGATCCCGGCCGGCGCGAACGGCTCGGTGCCGCCGCCCGCGCCCGGGCGCTCGAACTCTTCACCGTCGAACAGAACCTGTCGGCATTCCGCGGGATCTACCTGGAGCTCATCTCCCGCGCGCCGGTCCACCGGGAGGCGGAGGGTATCGGCGCCTCGGGCCAACCGCGTCCCTTCGGCCGGCCCGCCGAGGCGTTCCTGCCGGGCCACTGGACCGGCCGTGCCGGGTGCCGCGGCGTGCTCCCCGCATGGGCGGGGCAGCCCGCCGTCGCCCGTACGGGATCGGGGGACGGCGATGCCTGAGGCCGGCAGGACCATGCCCCGGAGAGGACCCGCCGACCCCGTCAAGGCCCTTCTCCACCGCCACCGCCGACTGTGCCGGCGGGCCGTCGACCCGCTGGAGATCGCCGCCGGACTGGAGGCCCACGGCGTCACCGACCGTACCGCCGCCCGGTTCCGGCACCGCGATGTCTTCTCGCTCGCCGAGGAGCTCTACGCGCGCGTGCCGCGCGACGGCGACGGCGACAGCGGCAGCGAGGCCGGCACCGACAGCCGCGGTGGCGGCGGTGGTGACGGCGGCGGCCGGACCGGCACCACCGGGAACCCCCGCACCGCCGCCGGGCCGGACGACGAAGGGTCCCGCGCCGACCGGGCCCTCGCACTGCTGCCCGGAGCCGTCGGCGCGCTCGTCTTCGCCGGTCTCGCCGTCACCGACGGGCTCCTGCGGCTCACCGTCGGCGCCGCGGGCGCCGTCGGTCTCGCCGTGGCGCTCCTCGGCTGTCTGCGCCGTGGCCCCCTGCGCGCCCCGGGACGCAGAGTGCCCGGCACCCGCGCCTGGACCTGCTGGCTCCTCGGCTACGCCGTGTGCGGTGACAGTCTGCTGGCCCGGCTCGTCTCGGGCGGCCCCGACGAACTCCGGGCGCCGGACGCCGGGCCGCTGCTCGGGCTGGCCTTCGCGGTCGCCCCCGCGGCCTGGTGCGCCCGGACCTTCGCCGTACGGGCACGGCGCAGACTCGCCGGCAGCCGCGGACTGGAGGACTTCGCCGCCGGGACGCGGCCCCTGCTCCTCGGTGTCGTCGGGTGCTACCTGGCGGCCCTGGCGGCGCTGCTGGTCCTCGTCGCTCTCGTTCTCGACCGGATCGTCGGCGGGGGGCCCGGGGGCGGGCGGGCCGGCGCCGCGCTCGCCGGCACCGCCGCCCTCGGCGCCCTGCTCTTCCTCGCCCGGCTCCTCACCGTCCACGGCTACGCCGAGGCCGCCGCCACCGGCCTCCTCGCCGCGAGCTCCGCCGAAGTGCTCGCCCTCGCCTCCGTGCTCGCCGGGCGCGTTCCCGGCTGCGACTGGCTGGGCCGGCCTGTCCAGGCGGTCGTCGGGAGCTGGGGCGCCGGAGCCGTACCCGCCCTCGTCTGCGGCGCCGCCGCCCTCGCCCTGCTCGCGCACGCCGCCGCCGTCCTCACCCGGGCCTCCGCCCACGCCACCCCCTGATCTCCCGGCGGGCGGCACGCCCGCCGGGGACGCGGCACCGCCACCGGGACACCCAGCCCCCTGCAGCACCAGCCGTACCACCCGACGCGACACCATCAAGGAGAGAAGAGACATGACCCCCCAATCCCCTGCCACGACCCGTCGCCGCGAGGGGGCCGCGCGATGAGGGTGCTGCTGCTCGGTGCCAATGGATTCCTCGGCCGTTTCGTCGCCGACCGGCTGCTGGCCGACCCGGCCGTGCACCTGACCGCCCTCGGGCGCGGGGACGACGCCGATGTGCGCTTCGACCTCGCCGGCGGCAGCCCCGGCGCGCTCACCCGCTTCCTGGACGCCGTCCACCCCGGGGTCGTGATCAATTGCGCCGGGGCGACCCGGGGCGGCGCCCGCGAGCTGACCCGGCACAACACCGTCGCCGTCGCCACCGTCTGCGAGGCACTGCGCCGCAGTGGTTGCGGGGCGCGCCTGGTGCAGATCGGCTGCGCCTCCGAGTACGGCCCCTCCCAGCCCGGTTCGTCGACCGCCGAGGACGCCGTGCCCCGCCCCGGCGGTCCCTACGGCGTGTCCAAGCTCGCCGCCACCGAACTGGTCCTGGGCTCCGGCCTCGACGCGGTCGTCCTGAGGGTCTTCTCACCCGTCGGCCCCGGGACCCCGGCCGGATCACCACTCGGCCGGCTCGCCGAGGCGATGCGCCGCGCCATGCAGTCCGGCGACGGCGAGCTGAAGCTCGGCGGCCTCGGTGTGCAGCGCGACTTCGTCGACGTTCGCGATGTGGCGCGGGCCGTGCACGCCGCCTCCCTCTCCGCCGCCCAGGGCGTGGTCAACATCGGCACCGGCCGCGCCGTACGGCTCCGCGACGCCGCCGCCGTGCTCGCCCGCGTCGCCGGTTACGGCGGTGCCCTGCACGAGCTGGACGGCCCGCCGGCCCGGCCCGCCATCGGCGTCCAGCGCGACGGGCACGGCCCGGAGCACCTGTCCGCCGGCCCCTATCCCTACCCGGACGGCTGCGGCGGCTGGCAGCAGGCGGACGTCCGCACCGCGCGCGACCGGCTCGGCTGGCGGCCCCGGATCAACCTGGAGGAGTCGCTCGCCGACATCTGGATGGAGGCCGCGTGCCGCATCTGACCAGCACGGGCACCGAGCTGTCCGCGACCGGTGCGGAACGGCTGGGCTTCGGTGTCCCCGGTTACGCCCATCCCCTCCTCGCACCGGTCGAATGGGCCGAGCTGACCCGCCCCGGCACACCCGTCCACTGGGCCGTGCTGAACGTCTCGGACGGCCCGGGGGCCCGGCCGGACCCGCACTGCCTGGAGGCGGCGGGCAGACTGCGGAACGCGGGCGTGCGTGTTCTCGGTCATCTGGACCTCACTCATGGGTCCCGGGCCTTCGGCGAGATCGTGTCCGACGCCCACCGGTTCCTGGACTGGTACCGGGTGGACGGCTATCTGCTGGACCGCTGTCCCACGGACCGGGCGGACCTGGCCGCTGTGAGACGCGCCACTGCCACCCTGGAGGCGATGCTGGAGGACGCCGACGGCGGCCACCTGGTGCTGGGCCACGGCACCCACCCGTGTCCCGGCTATGCGGAGATCGCCGACCAACTCGTCACCTTCTCCGGCCCATGGACCGACTACCGCTGGTCCCAAGTGGCGGAGTGGACCGCGGACCACCCGCCCGAGCGGTTCGTGCACCTGGTCCACGGTGTGCCGCGCACCCATCTCGACGAGGCGATGCGCATCGCCCGCTGGCAGGGAGCCGGGACGATCTTCTTCACCGACCGCACCGGACAAAACAATCCATTCGAGGCGCTGCCCGGCTACTGGGACGAAATCGTCTCGCAGATCGGACCGGGTGTCTCGGAATGAGAAGGGCCGTGGCAGTGTTACGAGAGAACCACTGACTCCCGACCAGCTGTATTGATGAGGTCTCCGTGTCGCTGCCACCCCTGGTCGAGCCGGCTGCCGAGCTCACCGTAGACGAGGTCCGCAGGTACTCCCGCCACCTGATCATCCCCGACGTCGGGATGGACGGGCAGAAGCGGCTGAAGAACGCGCGCGTACTCTGTGTGGGCGCGGGCGGCCTCGGCTCGCCCGCCCTGATGTACCTGGCCGCGGCCGGTGTGGGCACCCTCGGCATCGTGGAGTTCGACGAGGTCGACGAGTCGAACCTGCAGCGCCAGATCATCCACAGCCAGTCCGACATCGGCCGCTCCAAGGCCGAGTCCGCGAAGGACAGCGTCCTCGGCATCAACCCGTACGTGAACGTGATCCTTCACGAGGAGCGGCTCGAGGCCGACAACGTGATGGACATCTTCAGCCAGTACGACCTGATCGTCGACGGCACGGACAACTTCGCCACGCGCTACCTCGTCAACGACGCGTGCGTGCTGCTGAACAAGCCGTACGTCTGGGGCTCGATCTACCGGTTCGACGGCCAGGCCTCGGTCTTCTGGTCGGAGTACGGCCCCTGCTACCGCTGCCTCTACCCCGAGCCGCCGCCGCCGGGCATGGTCCCCTCCTGCGCCGAGGGCGGCGTGCTGGGCGTCCTGTGCGCGTCCATCGGCTCCATCCAGGTCACCGAGGCGATCAAGGTCCTGGCCGGCGTGGGCGACCCGCTGGTCGGCCGACTGATGATCTACGACGCCCTGGAGATGCAGTACCGCCAGGTCAAGGTCCGCAAGGACCCGAACTGCGCGGTCTGCGGCGAGAACCCGACCGTCACCGAGCTCATCGACTACGAGGCCTTCTGCGGCGTCGTGTCCGAGGAGGCCCAGGAGGCGGCGCTCGGCTCCACGATCACTCCCAAGCAGCTCAAGGAGTGGATCGACACGGACGAGAAGATCGACATCATCGACGTCCGCGAGCCGAACGAGTACGAGATCGTCTCGATCCCCGGTGCCCGGCTGATCCCGAAGAACGAGTTCCTGATGGGCAGCGCCCTCCAGGACCTGCCGCAGGACCGGCGCATCGTCCTGCACTGCAAGACGGGTGTCCGCAGTGCGGAAGTCCTCGCGGTGCTGAAGTCCGCCGGCTTCGCCGACGCGGTCCACGTCGGCGGCGGTGTCATCGGCTGGGTCAACCAGATCGAGCCGGAGAAGCCGGTCTACTAGGGCGTGTTTCGCCCTGGACCGCGCTGCCGCCGCACCCGGTCATGTGTGAGGGGCCGGACCCTCGGGGGTCCGGCCCCTTCGTGCGCCCGGCCGCCTACGAGCAGGTGGTGCCGTTCGCCGGCACCCTGCCGTCCATCAGATAGTCGTTGACCTTCCCGGTCACACACGCCGACGTGCCGTAGGCGCCGTGCCCCTCGCCCTTGTTGGTGAGGAGCACACCCACGCCCTCGCCCAGCTCGTCCGCCATCTTCTCGGCGCCCTCGTACGGCGTTGCGGGGTCACCCGTGGTGCCCACCACCAGGATCGGCCCCGCGCCCGGGGCGCTCGCCTCGAAGTCGGCCGACTCGCCCTTCACCGGCCAGTCCGCGCACCACCCCGCCGTGTCCCAGGCGAGGAACTCACCGAAGACCGGGGAGATCCGCCGGAACTCCGGCAGCATCGTCCGCACTTCGCCGGCCGTCGGGCGACGGTTGCTGTCGGCGCACGAGATCGACCGCTGGGAGTGGCTGTCGGTGCCGTAGTGGCCGTTCTCGTCACGGTCGTTGTACCAGTCGGCGAGCGCCAGCAGCCGGGCGCCCTTGCCCTCCTCGGCCTCGCTGAGCGCGTCCTTCAGTTGCGGCCACAGGCTCTCCGCGTACAGCGCCTGCGCGATGCCCGTCAGGGCCAGGCTGTCGGTGAGCTCCCGGCCGCCGTCGCCGGTCGGCAGGGGCTGCGCGTCGAGCCGCTTCAGCAGCGCGGCCACGCGCGCGGTTCCCCGCTGGGGGTTCTCGCCGGTCGACGCGAGGTAGTTGCCCAGTGCCCGCTGGAAGCCGGTGGTCTGGTTGCGGGCGTGACCCACGGCGTCGGCCGTGGGGTCGACGACCGCGTCCAGGACGAACCGTCCGACGTTCTTCGGGAACAAGTGCGCGTAGGTGGCACCCAGCTGGGTGCCGTAGGAGATGCCGAAGTAGTTGAGCTTCTCGTCGCCCAGCGCCTGGCGGACGATGTCCAGGTCCCGCGCGGCGTTGGTCGTGGAGACATGCGGTATCAGCTTGCCGGAGCGGGTGGCGCAGCCCTTGCCGAAGTCGGCGCCGTCCTTGAGGAAGGCGGTCACCTCGGCGTCGGTCTCCGGTGTGAGGTCGACCCGCTTCTCGGCCGCCGCCAGTTCCTTGTCGTCCCGGCAGACCACGCCGGAACTCTGCGCGACCCCGCGCGGATCGAAGCCCACCAGGTCGTACCGGGTGTTGATGTCCCGGTACTCGTCGGCGAACTGGGGCAGCATGCCGACACCGGAGGCGCCCGGTCCGCCGAAGTTGAACAGCAGCGAGCCGATCCGGCGGCCCTTCTCGCGGGCCTCCTTGCGGATCAGCGCGATGGAGATCTCCTCTCCGCCGGGCTTCTTGTGATCGAGGGGTACCTTGACGCTCGCGCACCGCCAGTCGCCGCCGGGCTCCTCCTCGCCCTCGGGCGCCTCGCAGGCCCGCCAGTCCACCTTCTGGCCGGCTCCGCCGCCCGCCGGGCCGCCGCTGCCCGCCCTGTCGGTTCCGGTCCCGCTGTCGCAGCCCGCGACCGTCCCGGCCAGCAGAGCCGCCGCTGCCACCAGGGCTCCCGTCCGTGTCCGCTTGGACATGCGCTCCCACCCCACTCCCGTGCTGAACGGCCATCCTAGGCCGGTACCACCCGCCCTCACCGGTCCTGTGGACGGCGGGCCTATCGGCACACCGTTCCCGAGGCAGGCACCCTGCCGTCGAGGAGGTAGCCGTTCACCGCGTTCTGCACACAGGCATTGCCGCCGTTGTACGCGCCGTGCCCCTCACCCTCGTAGGTCAGCTCGATGCCGACGCCCTTGCCCAGCGCCTCCGCCATCGCCCTGGCACCCGCGTACGGCGTGGCCGGGTCGCCGGTCGTGCCGACGACCAGGATCGGGGCCGAGCCGGGTGCGCTGACGTCCGGGTGGTCCCAGCCGCCGGGGACGGGCCAGTGCGAGCAGCCCAGCAGTCCCCAGCCGAGGTACTCCCCGAACACCGGCGACGCCGCGCGGAACTCCGGCAGCTTCGCCTTCGTCTGTTCCAGCGAGTACCGCGCCTTGTTGTCGACACAGTTGATGGCCGCGTTCGCCGCCTGGACGTTGCTGTAGTTGCCGTTCTGGTCGCGGCCGTTCATCGAGTCGGACAGGGCGAGGAGCAGCGAGCCGTCACCGCCGTCCGCCTCGTCGAGGCCCTGTTCGAGGTACGGCCAGTACTCCTTGGAGTACAGCGCCTGGGCGATGCCGTTGGCCGCCTGCGACTGGGTGAGTTCCCGCTCCCCGATGCCCGGGATGGGTTTCTTGTCGAGTTCGTCGAGCAGGCCGATGACGAAGGACTCGATCTCCTCGGGGGTGCTGCCCGGCAGCTTGCACGCGTCGCCGCGGGACACGCAGTCCCGGGCGAAGTTGTCGAGCGCCAGCTGGAAGCCCTTGGCCTGGCCCAGCGAGCCCTGTTCGGCGGTGCCGCCCGGGTCGACGACGGCGTCGAAGACCGCGCGTCCGACGGCCTTGGGGAACAGGTGCGCGTACACGCCGCCCAGCTCGGTGCCGTAGGAGATGCCGAAGTAGTACAGCTTGTCGTCGCCGAGTACCTGGCGCATGAGGTCCATGTCCCGCGCCGCGTTCAGGGTGCCGACGTGGGGCAGCTCGTCGCCGGAGTTCTCCTCGCAGGCGTCGGCGAACCGCCGCAGCCCGTCCTGGTACGCCTTCTCCTCGGCGGCGTCGTCGGGGGTGGCGTCCAGCGCGTAGAACGCGTCCAGCTCCGGGTCGTCCTCGCACTCCACGCCCTCGCTGCGGCCGACCCCGCGCGGGTCGAAGCTCACCAGGTCGTAGCGGGTGCGCAGCTTCTCGTACTCCTTGGCGAACGACGGCAGGCCGGTGACGCCGGAGCCGCCGGGGCCGCCGAAGTTGAAGATGAGGGAGCCGATGCGCCGTTCCGGGTCGGAGGTCTTCGCACGGATCAGGGCGATCTCGATGGTCTCGCCGTCGGGGTCGGCGTAGTCGAGCGGGGCGTTCATGAACGAGCACTCCCACCGGGTGCCGCCGGGCAGCGGGGACGGCTCGGTCCCGCCGCCCTCCGCCACGGACGGCGCCGGGCACGGCTTCCACGTCAGCTTCTGCGCCGCGAGCGAGGTGGGCCGGGCCGGACTCTCGCCCGTGTCACCCGCGTCGCCGTCGTCGGAGCACCCTCCGGCGAGCAGCGCGCCGACGATCACCGCGGCCAGCACCGCACCGCGCCGGACGGGGGACGAGACGGCGGCCAGGGCGGCACGTGTGGACGGCATGCATCCATCGTGCGCCTGTCCGCCGTGGGGCGCCCGTGCGGGCGGTCCATGCGGGTGGCCCACACGGGTGGCCCGTCGGTGGGCCCCCACGGCACCTCCGGTGCCGTCGGAGGCCGCGTCTGGGGCCGCTCCGCAGAAGGCCGCCCTGGGGGCCGCCTTCCTCGGACGTCGTCCTCCTCAGACGTCGTCCCCTTCGAGGTCGTCCTTCTCAGGTCGCCCTTCTCAGAGGTCGCCCTTCCGGGTCAGGTAGTTGAACGAGAGCCACCCGGGCAGCACCGGCAGCCACAGCGTCATCACCCGGTACAGCAGGACGGCGGGGGCGGCGATCTCCGCGGGGAGCCCGCCGACAGTCACCAGGCCGAACGTCAGCGCGGTCTCCACCGCGCCGACACCGCCCGGCGTCGGCGCCGCCGAGCCGATCGCGTTGCCCGCCAGGAACACCACGGCCAGGCTCGCGTAGCTGAGCTGCTGGTGCCCGCCGTCGAAGGCGCGGATGCAGGCGTCCAGACACAGGACGAATGCCGCCGACAGCAGCAGCATCCCGCCGATGCCGGTGAGCAGCTTCAGCGGCCGCTGCAGCACGTCCAGCATGCGCGGCACCACACCCGCGAACAGCGAGCGCAGCCGGGTCGACGCGAACTTCCGCAGGCCCGGAATCGCGGTGACCACCAGCACCAGCACCGCCACCGTCAGCAGGCCGGCGATGACCGTCCTGGACGGCGTGAAGTCCTGGGTCTTCTCCGTGCCGGTCAGATAACCGAAGGCCAGCAGCAGCAGGATGTGCGCCCCGAGACCGAAGAGCTGCGAGGCGCCGACACTGGCCACGGCCAGCCCCGGCCGGACCCCCGAGCGCTGCAGGAAGCGTGTGTTCAGCGCCACGCCACCCACCGCGGCGGGGGCGACGATCTTGACGAACGACCCGGCGACCTGAGCGATCACCGTCCGGACGAACGACACCCGCTCGGGCACGAAGCCCAGCAGGCTCATCGCGGCAGCCACATAGCTCACGGCCGAGAACAGCACGGCCGCCGCCACCCAGCCCCAGTGCGCGTGGCCGATGGTGGACAGCTCGGTCCGGGCGATCTGCGAGAGCAGGAAGTAGGCGGCGATGGCCCCGGCGATCAGGCTGATCAGCGTCCGGGGCCTGATCCGCTCCAGCCGGACCGGCTCGACCGGCGCCTGCGGCCGGATCAGCAGCACCTGCTGGCGGATCTGCGCGAGCAGGTCCTCCTCGCGCGCCTCTTCCAGGGCCTCTTCCAGGGCTCGCTTCTCGGCCTGCTTCTCCGCGCGTACCGCCCTGCGTTCGGCCCTTTTCTCCTCCTCGGTGCGCTCCTCGTCCGTCTTCCGGTGCGCCTCGATGCGGGCCTGCCGGGCCGCCTCCGACGCCGCCAGCACCGCCTCCCGCTCCCGCTGCGACCGCTCGCGCGCCAGCTTGCGCAGCGTCCCCCGGGTCGAGCGGCTGAGCGCGATCGGCTGGAGCAGCGGCAGACAGTCCGCGACGGCGTCAGGGCCGAGCACCTCGACGGCCGCCGCCACCGCCCGTTCGGCGCCCACCCGCAGTCCGAGCGTGGTCAGCAGCTGGGCGATGTCCATGCGCAGCACCAGGTCGCCGGCGGCGATCTCGCCGCCCCGCAGATCAGTGATGATCACCTTGCCGGAACGATCCACCAGAAGGGCGTCACCGGTCAGCCTGCGGTGCGCGATACGCCGCGACTGCAGCGCCTTCACCTGCTCCCAGGCCCCTCGCACGACCTCGTCGGTGATCTCGTCGTCGGCGAGCGCGTCCAGCGAACGGGCACCCAGGTGCTCGTACACCAGCATCACGGCGTCCGGGCCGAGCTCCGAGGTGGCGATCAGTTTCGGCGCGTTCGCCCCGGCGGCGATCGCCGCGTACGCCAGCAGCGCCTCCTGCTCCAGGGCCTGGCGCAGCGACTGCAGCGAGCGGCGGGTGGTGATACCGCGCAGCGTCATCCGGCGCCACACCCGGTAGAAGAAGCCCTGCGCCTGCTGCTCGCGGTCCACGACCGTGACGTCGAGCGGGTCGCCCTCCTCCAGCGTCACCAGATAGCGGCGGCCCCGGTCGCCCTGCTCGGCGGTGTCCGGGACGTCCTCCGAGCGCATCGCGGTGACCGGGCGGAAGCCCACGTGGCGCAGACCGGCGAGCAGCGTCTGTCCGGTGGGGCGGACGTTCGGGGAACCGACGGCGTAGAGCGTGCCGTAGGCGACGGTCCAGCCGATCAGGATGGTCAGGATGATCGAAAGCGGTGTGGTGTAGCCGGCCACCAGCATGGTGAACGCGTCGAGCAGCAGCACCGCCCACAGCGCCACCCGCCAGCGCGGCCTGCGGGCCATGCCGACGGCCGACATGTAGGCGATGACGGGCGCGAGATAGCCGTGCACCGGGTCGGTCAGTCCGCCGCCCGCCTGCGGCTGGGTCAGGGCGTCCTGGATCGTCGCGGGCGCGCCCCTCGCCACCCACAGGTCGGTGGCCAGCGTGACCCCGTGCGCCAGCACGGCGGCGAGGACGCCGTCCGCGATCCGCAGTCCGTCCCGCTTGATCAGCCGTTCGATCGCGAAGGCGACCGGGACCAGCAGGACGGCGATGCTGGAGGCGAGCCCGGCCAGTTTGACGAACACGTCGGGGGTCTGGTCGGTGCCCTTGCTGATGTCCTGTTCCAGGCCGGACGTGGTGCCGTGGGCGAAGGCGGCGATGGCGATGACGACGCCGATGGCGAGGATGCCGATGAGCAGCCGCAGCAGATCGGACGGGCGGTGGACGCGGGCGGCGAGAAGCGGCTCGTCACCGGAGACGCGGTCGATGTGCCCCTCCGCGTTCGCGCATGTCCGTTCCCGTTCCATTTCTCGGTCCTGCCGGTTCTCCCGGCCGCCGTGACCCCTCGGGTCCCGGTCGTCCTGCCGTTGTGGTTCAGGAGTGTCCGCCTCCGCCGGAGGCCGTACATCCTGCCCCTTCGCCGTCTCTGTGTCTTCTTGATCTCGTATCACCAGTCACCGCCCGGAAGATGGTGGCATGACCGAGCGGGACCGGGGGGCATCAGGGTGCATTGCCCGCGTTGTCGGTGCTGTGGTGCAGGATGGGCCGAATGACTGCGCAGGAGCTTCCCGAGTACGCGGAACGGGTGCTGGAAGTCACCGAGCTCATCCCGCCCGGCCGGGTGATGACGTACGGGGACGTCGCCGAATGGCTGGGTGAGGGCGGCCCGCGTCAGGTCGGCCGCGTCATGGCGCTGTACGGCGGAGCCGTGCCCTGGTGGCGTGTGGTGCGGGCGGACGGACAGCTGCTGCCCGGCCACGAGCTGCGCGCCCTCGGCCACTACCGGGAGGAGGGCACCCCGCTGAAGGAGGCCACCCGTGACGCCGGCGACCACCTGCCGCGCCTCGACATGAGGCGGGCCCGGTGGGACGGCGGGGGAGAGGCGGCCGGCGGGGCGAGTGCGATGGCTCACACCTGACAGCTTGGGCCATCCGGGGGCGGGGCGAGCACTCCGGAAGCCGTACGGAGTACGCGTAACGTTCCTCCTCACCACCAGCACACCCACCAGGACCGGCGATCCACGTGAGCTCCTCCTCCATCACCACCGGGCGTACGCACAACCGTGGGCGGACCCCGGGCGCGTACCGACTGGTTCGTACCCCGCCGGTCCCCGTGGATCCCCCTCTCCTGGACGCATCGCAGCGCGCCGTGGTTGACCATGGCACGGGGCCGCTCCTGGTGCTGGCCGGCCCCGGGACGGGCAAGACGACCACGCTGGTGGAGGCGGTCGCGGCCCGCGTCGCGAAGGGCACCGACCCCGAACGGATCCTGGTGCTGACCTTCAGCCGCAAGGCCGCGGTCGAGCTGCGGGACCGGATGACGGCTCGGCTCGGCGGTACAGAGGCACCGCAGGCCACCACCTTCCACTCCTTCTGTTACGCCCTGGTCCGCGCCCACCAGGACGCCGGACTCTTCTCCGAACCGCTGCGGCTGCTCTCCGGGCCCGAGCAGGACCTCGCCGTGCGTGAGCTGCTCGAAGGCCAGCTCGGCCTCGAAAAGGAGGGCCTGGCCCGGATCAGCTGGCCCGACGAGCTGCGCTCCTGCCTGACCACGCGCGGCTTCGCCGACGAGGTCCGCGCGGTCCTCGCCCGCTCGCGCGAACTGGGCCTCGGCCCGCGCGCCCTCGGCGCCTTCGCCGCCCGCACGGGGCGCCGGGACTGGTCGGCGGCGGCCCAGTTCCTGGCCGAGTACCTGGATGTGCTCGACATGCAGGGCGTCCTCGACTACGCCGAACTCGTCCACCGGGCGGTGCTGCTGGCCGGGACGGTGGCGCTGCCCGGGTACGACGCGGTCTTTGTCGACGAGTACCAGGACACCGACCCGGCGCAGGTCCGGCTGCTGCGGGCCCTCGCGGGCGACGGGCGCACGCTGTACGCCTTCGGCGACCCGGACCAGTCGATCTACGCGTTCCGGGGCGCCGACGTCAACGGCATCCTGGACTTCCCCGACACCTTCCCCCGGGCCGACGGCACCCCGGCGCCGGTCGCCGTCCTCACCACCTCGCGCCGCTCGGGCGCCGGCCTGCTGGCGGCGACCCGACTGCTGACCGCGAGGATGCCGCTGCCGCGGCTGCCCGCCGACAAGGCCCGCGCCCACCGCGACCCGGCCGCCACACGCGGCGGTGGACGAGTCGAGACGTACACCTTCCCGACCGCCTCCACCGAACTCGACAACATCGCGGACATTCTCCGCCGGGCCCACCTGGAGGACGGCGTCCCCTGGAACGAGATGGCGGTCCTGGTCCGGGCCGGCGGCCGCACCATCCCCACCGTCCGCCGCGCCCTCACCTCGGCGGGCGTCCCCCTGGAGATCGACGGCAACGACCTGCCCCTCCGCCACGAGCCCGCCGTCACCCCCCTCCTGACGGCCCTGCGTGCCACGGCCCGGGCCTCGCTCCACCCCGCACCGTCCGCCACCCCGGCCGGTGACACACCGCCGCGGCCGGAGACACACCCGGACGCGGGGGCCGGGGCCGAGGCCCCGGACCCGGCGAAGACGGCGTCCACGCGCGCGGTGGCCGACGGCCGGCGGGCCGAAGAGGCCGCCGGGGACGCGGGTGCCGACGCCGGCGCGACCGACGGGACGGGGAGCCCGGCCGCCGGCGCGGAGCCGGGCGGGTCCGGCGCGGCGGGCCCGGGAAGCCCGTCGGCCGGGACGACGCCCGCGGACTCCGGCACGTGGCTGGACGCCGAGACGGCCATCAGCCTGCTCACCTCGCCCCTCGGTGGCATGGACGCAGCCGACCTGCGCAGGCTGGGGCGGGCACTGCGGGACGAGGAACGGGCCGGGGGCAACAAGGTGCCGCCGCCGTCCGACGTCCTGCTCGCCCGGGCGCTCGCCGAACCCGAACGGCTCGTCGCGCACGACCCCGCCTACGCGCGCGGTGCCCAGCGCCTCGGCGACCTCCTGCGCCGCACCCGCGAGCTGCTCGCGCACGGCGGCACCGCCGAAGAGGCGCTCTGGCTCCTGTGGGACGGCACCCCCTGGCCCGCCCGGCTGCAGCGCTCCGCGCTCCGCGGCGGCGCGGCCGGCCGCAACGCCGACCGCGACCTCGACGCCGTGTGCGCCCTCTTCGACACCGCCGCGCGTGCCGAGGAGCGCACCGGCGGCCGAGGCGCCCTCAACTTCCTCGAAGAACTCGACGCCCAGGACATCGCCGCCGACACGCTCTCCAAGCGGCCCGTCCGCCCCGACGCCGTCCGGCTCATGACCGCGCACCGCTCCAAGGGACTGGAGTGGAGCCTGGTCGTCGTGGCCGGCGTACAGGAGGGACTCTGGCCCGATCTGCGCCGCCGCGGTTCCCTCCTCGAAGCCGACCGCATCGGCCGCGACGGCATCGCCGAGCCCCTCACTCCGGGCGCCCTCCTCGCCGAGGAACGCCGCCTGTTCTACGTCGCCGCCACCCGGGCGCGCGACCGCCTCGTCGTGACCGCGGTCAAGGCCCCCGCCGACGACGGCGACCAGCCCTCCCGCTTCCTCACCGAGCTCGGTGTGGAGCCCAAGGACGTCACCGGCCGCCCCCGCCGGCCCCTCGCCGTGGCGGCCCTCGTGGCGGAGCTGCGGGCCACCACCGTCGACCCGGACGCGTCCCCCGCGCTGCGGGACGCCGCCGCCCGGCGCCTCGCCCGCCTCGCCGCCCTCACCGACGAGGAGGGCCAGCCGCTGGTGCCCGCCGCCCACCCGTACCGCTGGTGGGGCCTGTACGACCCGACGCACTCCGCCGCGCCCCTGCGCGACCGCGACCGTCCCGTCGCGCTCTCCGGCAGCGCCCTGGACCAGCTGGCCAACACCTGTGCCCTGCAATGGTTCCTCGGCCGCGAGGTCAAGGCGGACGCGCCCGCCACCGCCGCCCAGGGCTTCGGCAACGTCGTCCACGTCCTCGCCGACGAGGTCGCCTCCGGCCGTACCCCGGCCGACCTCGCCGTCCTCATGGAGCGGCTCGACTCCGTGTGGGACGCCCTCGCCTTCGACGCGCCCTGGAAGTCCGCCCAGGAGAAGGAGCACGCGCGCGTGGCGCTGGAACGCTTCCTGCGCTGGCACGTGATGGACCGAGGCGGACGCACCCCCGCCGCCACCGAGCACGACTTCGACGTCACCCTCGAAGCGGGGGAGTACGAGGTGCGCATCCGGGGCTCCATGGACCGGGTCGAGACCGACGAGCACGGACGCGCGTACGTCGTCGACTTCAAGACCGGCAAGCAGGCCCCCACCAAGGACGAGGTGGCCCGCCACCCCCAGCTCGCCGTCTACCAGCTCGCCGTCCGCGAGGGCGCCGTGGACGAGGTCTTCGACGGCCGCCGCCCCGAGCCCGGCGGCGCGGAACTGGTGCACCTGCGCCAGGCCGCCCCCAAGAAGGAGGGCGGCGAGCGGCTGCCCAGGGTCCAGGCGCAGGAACCCCTCGACGGCACGTGGGTGGGCGACCTCCTCGCCACCGCCGCCGGCCGCGTCCTCGACGAGCGGTTCACCCCGTCCAGCGGCAAGCAGTGCGACCACTGCGCGTTCCGGGCCTCGTGCAGCGCCCGCCCCGAGGGCCGCCACATCGTCGAATGAGGACTGTCGGTGGCGCCGGTTAGCCTCGATGACCGTGACCACTCGCCTCACCGACCCCGAGCAGCTGAAAGAGCTCCTCGGCATCCCGTTCACCCCGGAGCAGACGGCCTGCATCACCGCGCCGCCCGCCCCGCAGGTCATCGTGGCCGGAGCCGGTTCCGGCAAGACGACGGTGATGGCCGCCCGGGTGGTCTGGCTGGTCGGCACGGGCCAGGTCGCGCCCGAGCAGGTCCTGGGCCTCACGTTCACCAACAAGGCGGCCGGCGAGCTCGCCGAGCGCGTCCGCAAGGCACTCGTCCGGGCCGGGGTCACCGACCCGGACACCATCGACCATGACGACCCGCCGGGCGAACCCCGCATCTCGACGTACCACGCCTTCGCCGGCCGGCTGCTGACCGACCACGGCCTGCGCATCGGCCTGGAGCCCAGCGCCCGCCTCCTCGCCGACGCCACCCGCTACCAGCTCGCCGCGCGGGTGCTGCGCGAGGCCCCGGGGCCGTACCCCGCGCTGACCAAGTCGTTCCCCACCCTCGTCGGCGACCTCCTCGCGCTCGACGCCGAGCTCGCCGAGCACCTCGTACGCCCCGCCGACCTCCTCGCCCACGACTCCGGGCTGCTCTCCGTCCTGGAGACCGCCCGCCTCAGCAACGCCGACCTGCGCAAGGTCCCCGAGGCCGCGGCCGCCCGCCGCGAGCTGCTCGACCTCGTCGTGCGGTACCGCGACGCCAAGCGCGCCCGCGACCTGCTGGACTTCGGCGACCAGATCGCCCTCTCCGCCGAACTGGCGCTCACCCGCCCCGAGGTGGGGGCGATCCTCCAGGACGAGTTCCGGGTGGTGCTCCTGGACGAGTACCAGGACACCTCCGTGGCCCAGCGGCTGCTGCTGTCCGGGCTCTTCGGCGGCGGCACCGGACATCCCGTCACCGCCGTGGGCGACCCCTGCCAGGCGATCTACGGCTGGCGCGGCGCGTCCGTCGCCAACCTGGACGACTTCCCCGAGCACTTCCCGTACCGGGACGGACGGCCCGCCTCCCGCTTCTCGCTCAGCGAGAACCGCCGCAGCGGCGGCCGGCTCCTCGACCTCGCCAACGAACTCGCCGCGCCCCTGCGCGCCATGCACGAAGGCGTGGCGGCGCTGCGGCCCGCGCCCGGCGCCGAGCGCGACGGCACGGTCCGGATCGCCCTGCTGCCCACCCAGGCGGAGGAGATCGACTGGCTCGCCGACTCGATCGCCCATCTCGTCCGCACGGGCAAGGAGCCCGGCGAGATCGCCGTCCTGTGCCGTACGGCGACCGACTTCCCCGAGATCCAGGCCGCGCTCGTGGCCCGCGACGTACCGGTCGAGGTGGTCGGCCTGTCCGGCCTGCTGCACCTCCCGGAGGTCGCCGACCTGGTCGCCGTCTGCGAGGTCCTCCAGGATCCCGGTGCCAACGCCTCGCTCGTCCGGCTGCTCACCGGGCCGCGCTGGCGCATCGGCGCCCGGGACCTGGCGCTGCTGGGGCGCCGCGCCCGGCTCCTCGTCCACCGGGACCGGGGCGACGACGGCGACCCGGACGAGCGGCTCGCGGCTGCCGTGGAGGGCGTCGACCCGGCCGAGGTGATCTCCCTGGCCGACGCGCTGGACACCTTCCTCGATCCGGCCGGGGAGGACGACGGCCTGCCGTTCTCCGCCGAGGCGCGGGTCCGCTTCGCCCGGCTCGCCGCCGAACTGCGCGATCTGCGCCGCTCCCTCGCCGACCCCCTGATGGACGTCCTCCACCGGGTGCTCGCCACCACCGGCCTGGAGGTCGAACTCTCCGCGTCCCCGCACGCCCTGGCCGCCCGCCGCCGCGAGACCCTGTCCAGCTTCCTGGACACCGCGGCCGGCTTCGCCTCCCTCGACGGCGAGGCGACCCTCCTCGCCTTCCTGGGCTTCCTGCGGACCGCGGCGCAGTACGAGAAGGGCCTCGACAACGCCCTGCCGGGCGGCGAGAACACGGTCAAGGTCCTCACCGCGCACAAGTCCAAGGGCCTCGAGTGGGACGTCGTCGCCGTCCCCGGCCTGGTCACGTCACAGTTCCCGAGCACCAGGTCGCGCGAGTCCTGGACGGCCCAGCCCCAGGTCCTGCCGCACGGACTGCGCGGCGACGCGGCGACCCTCCCGGCGATCGACGAGTGGGGCGCGAAGTCCCTCAAGGCGTTCAAGGAGGCCATGCGGGACCACCAGCACACGGAGGAGCTGCGGCTCGGGTACGTGACCTTCACCCGCCCCCGCTCGCTCCTCCTGGGCTCGGCCCACTGGTGGGGCCCCACCCAGAAGCGCCCCCGCGGCCCGTCCCCCTTCCTGCACGCGCTGTACGACCACTGCGCGGCCGGCCACGGCGAGATCGAGGCCTGGGCGGACGAGCCCGCCGAGGACGCGGAGAACCCGGCCCTGCTGGCCCCGGCGGCCGACCAGGTCTGGCCGCTCCCCCTCGACGCCGCCTCGCTCGCCCGCCGCCGTGCGGCCGCGGACACGGTCCTGCGTCATCTGGCCGCGGCCCAGGAGGAGGGGGAGCACCGGGACGCCCCTGCCCCGGCCGCCGCACAGCCCTACACCCCCGAGCCCCTGTTCGACGACCGCCCGGACCCCGGCTTCGACGACCACCCGGACGGCGACGACTTCGCCGACCACCCGGACGGCGACGGCTTCGACGACCAACCGGACGGCCCCGGCTTCGCCGACCCCCCGGACGGCGACGGGCCGCTGCCGGGCGACCTCGCGGACTGGGACGACTGGGAGACCGAGCTGCCTGCCGCGCCCGTATCCCACGAGCCGGCGCCCGACGACGGCGCCGCGCCCCCGCACGCGGACCTGCCGGCGCCCCGGCGCGGTGGTGACGCCCCCGCCGCCGAGCCGACCCGGTCCGGCGCGAGGGCGCCCGGTGGCCGGCTCCCGCGCGGGAACGATCACCTCACCCCCGAGGAGGCCCGCACCCTCGCCTCGTGGGACCGCGACCTCGACGCCCTCGCCTCCGAGCTGCTCCGCGCCCGCGCCACCACCCGTGACGTGCCACTGCCCGCCTCCCTCTCGGCGTCGCAGCTGCTGCGCCTCGCCGCCGACCCGGACGGCTTCGCCCAGGAGCTCGCCCGGCCCATGCCGCGCCCGCCGCAGCCCGCCGCCCGCCGGGGGACGCGGTTCCACGCCTGGGTCGAGGCCCGCTTCGAGGAGCTGCCGCTCCCGATGCTCGGCCCGGACGAGCTGCCCGGCGGCGAGGAGTACACCGACGAGCCGGAGATCGCCGACGAGCGGGACCTGGCCGCCCTCAAGGAGGCCTTCGAGCACACGCCGTACGCGCGGCGCACCCCGTACCGCGTGGAGGCGCCCTTCCAGCTCGCGCTCGCCGGCCGGGTGATCCGTGGCCGCATCGACGCGGTCTACCGCGACGCCGCCACCGGCACGTACGAGATCGTCGACTGGAAGACCAACCGCGCCCGCACCGCCGACCCGCTCCAGCTCGCCGTCTACCGGCTCGCCTGGGCCGAGCGGCACGGCCTGCCGCTCGACGCGGTGACCGCCGCCTTCGTGTACGTACGCACGGGAGAGGTGGTCCGCCCCGACCACCTGCCGGGCCGTCCGGAACTGGAGCGCATCCTGCTCCTTGGGACGCCCGACGGGACGACCCCGGACGCCGGATAGGCTCAGGAGCATGAGCGACACCCCGGACAGCGCCGTCCAGACCGTACGGACCCAGGCCGTACGTGCGTACATCGAGCAGCACCGCGCCGCCTTCCTCGACGATCTCGCCGAGTGGCTGCGCATTCCGTCCGTGTCGGCGCAGCCCGAGCACGCACCGGACGTGCGGCGCAGTGCGGAGTGGCTCGCCGCGAAGCTGGCCGCGACCGGCTTCCCGGTCGCCGAGGTCTGGGAGACCGACGGCGCGCCCGCCGTGTTCGCCGAGTGGCCCTCGGGCGACCCGGACGCGCCCACCGTCCTCGTCTACGGCCACCACGACGTGCAGCCCGCCGCCCGCGAGGACGGCTGGCACACGGAGCCCTTCGAGCCCGTGATCCGCGACAACCGGCTCCACGCGCGCGGTGCCGCCGACGACAAGGGCCAGGTGTTCTTCCACACCCTGGGCGTCCGCGCGCATCTCGCCGTCACCGGCCGCACAGCCCCCGCCCTGAACCTCAAGCTCCTCGTCGAGGGCGAGGAGGAGTCCGGCTCGCCGCACTTCCGGGCGCTCGTCGAGCGGCACCGCGCCCGCCTCGCGGCCGACGCCGTGATCGTGTCCGACACCGGCATGTGGTCGGAGACCACTCCCACCGTCTGCACCGGTATGCGCGGGGTCGCCGACTGCGAGATCACGCTGTACGGCCCGGACCAGGACATCCACTCCGGCTCGTTCGGCGGCGCCGTGCCCAACCCGGCGACCGCCGCCGCCCGCCTGGTCGCCGCGCTGCACGACGAGAACGAGCACGTCACGATCCCCGGCTTCTACGACAACATCGCCGAGCTGACCGACGCCGAACGCGAGCTCATAGCCGAGCTGCCCTTCGACGAGGCGTCATGGCTGGCCACCGCCAAGTCGTACGGCACCCTCGGCGAGGCGGGATACTCCACCCTCGAGCGCGTCTGGGCCCGCCCGACCGCCGAACTCAACGGCATCGGCGGCGGCTACCAGGGCCCCGGCGGCAAGACGATCATTCCGTCCTCCGCCCACCTGAAGATCTCCTTCCGGCTGGTCGCCGGCCAGGACCCGGACAAGATCGAGATGGCCGTACGCGACTGGGTCGCCGCCCGCACCCCGGCGGGCATCCGCCACGAGATCACCTTCGGTGCCGCGACCCGCCCCTGTCTGACACCGCTCGACCACCCGGCCCTCCAGTCCGTCGTACGGTCGATGAGCCGGGCGTTCGACGGCGCCAAGATCCGCTTCACGCGCGAAGGCGGCTCCGGGCCGGCGGCCGACCTCCAGGACGTCCTCGCGGCACCGGTGCTGTTCCTCGGCATCTCGGTCCCGTCCGACGGCTGGCACTCGCCGAACGAGAAGGTCGAGCTGGACCTGCTGCTCAAGGGCGTGGAAACCACCGCCCACCTGTGGGGCGACCTGTCCGCCGCACTCCGCTGAAGAGACACCCATCCATCCGGGGGAGTTGGAAGCACCAGTGAGCACCATCAGTAACGAAGGCCATCGTCCGATCGGCCTCACCGCCCCGAGCGGCATCGACCGCGCGGCGCACCACCGCCTCGACGAGGCGTGGCTCGCCGCGGCATGGAGCCACCCGTCGACCCGGGTCTTCGTGGTCTCCGGCGGCCAGGTACTGATCGACGACACCCCCGACGGACGCACCGAGCTGGTCATGACGCCCTCCTTCGAGGCACCCGTCACCGAGACGCACCGCTACTTCCTGGGCACGGACGCCGACGGCGTCAGCTACTTCGCGCTCCAGAAGGACGCCCTGCCCGGGCGCATGGACCAGTCGGCCCGCCCCGCCGGCCTGCGCGAGGCCGGTCTGCTGCTCTCCCCGCGCGACGCGGGTCTGATGGTGCACGCGGTGGCGCTGGAGAACTGGCAGCGGATGCACCGCTTCTGTTCGCGCTGCGGCGAGCGCACCGTGATCGCGGCCGCCGGCCACATCCGCCGTTGTCCCGCCTGCGGCGCGGAGCACTACCCGCGCACCGACCCGGCGGTGATCATGCTGGTGACGGACGAGGAGGACCGGGCGCTGCTGGGCCGCCAGGTGCACTGGCCCGAGGGCCGCTTCTCCACGCTCGCCGGCTTCGTCGAGCCGGGGGAGTCCATCGAGCAGTCGGTGGTCCGCGAGGTCTTCGAGGAGGCGGGCGTCACGGTCGGCGAGGTCGAGTACGTCGCCAGCCAGCCGTGGCCCTTCCCGTCCAGCCTGATGCTCGGTTTCATGGCGCGTGCCACCTCGTCCGAGATCAATGTGGACGGCGACGAGATCGAGGAGGCCCGCTGGTTCTCCCGGGAGGAGCTGCGGGCCGCGTTCGAGTCCGGCGAGGTGCTGCCCCCGTACGGCATCTCGATCGCGGCCCGGCTGATCGAGCTCTGGTACGGCAAGCCGCTGCCGAAGCCGGGAAGCGTCGCCTGAGCGACGGCCCGAGCGTGCCCCGCCGTCCTGCGACGGCCCGAGCGTGCCCCGCCGCCCGGGTGACGGCCTGAGCGTGCCCCGCCGCCCGGGTGAGGGGCGAGCGTGCCCGGGCGCCCGTGTGACGGGGCGCCCGGCCCGGAAAGGGGCCTCTCAGGCGCCGATCTTCTGCTTGACCTGGGCCAGCGAGGGGTTGGTCAGCGTCGAACCGTCCGCGAAGAGGACGGTCGGGACGGTCTGGTTGCCCCCATTGGCCTTCTCCACGAACGCGGCCGACTCGGGGTCCTGCTCGATGTTGACCTCGGTGTACGCGATGCCCTCGCGGTCCATCTGGCTCTTCAGCCGGCGGCAGTAGCCGCACCACGTGGTGCTGTACATCGTCAGAGTGCCCTGCATCGTCTCTCGCGCTCCTTGGGGTAGCCGGCGGGTGCCGCCGGTGCCGCGGGTGCGGCACCAGGAGGGAAGAACGTACGCGATCCCGCGACCATTCCCCGCCGGTATGACCGCGCCCCCGGGCCTGTGGACAACCGTCTCGCCGGCCACGGGCGACCTGGCAGCATGGCAGGGTGACAGCAGCAACGCACTCCACTCTCTTCCCGCGGGTCCCGGACTCGGCCGACGCGGTGCTCGAAGGGCTCGACCCCGAGCAGCGCGAGGTGGCGACCGCCCTGCACGGTCCGGTGTGCGTGCTGGCGGGGGCCGGCACGGGCAAGACGCGCGCGATCACCCACCGCATCGCCTACGGCGTCCGCGCGGGCATACTCCCGCCGGCCAGTGTGCTGGCCGTCACCTTCACCAACCGCGCCGCGGGCGAGATGCGAGGCCGGCTGCGACAGCTCGGTGCGGGCGGCGTCCAGGCCCGTACGTTCCACTCCGCGGCCCTGCGTCAGCTCCAGTACTTCTGGCCGAAAGCCGTCGGTGGGGAGATGCCCCGGCTGCTGGAGCGCAAGATCCAGCTGGTCGCCGACGCGGCCGCACGCTGCCGCGTCCGGCTCGACCGCAACGAGCTGCGTGACACCACCAGCGAGATCGAGTG
Source organism: Streptomyces sp. STAM6 (assembly GCF_054963715.1). Lineage (NCBI taxonomy): Bacteria > Bacillati > Actinomycetota > Actinomycetes > Kitasatosporales > Streptomycetaceae > Streptomyces > Streptomyces sp. STAM6. The sequence continues at coordinate 23,535 of NZ_JBUEFZ010000003.1, forward strand.
GGCGAAGGTCACCCAGACGGTGCCGGCCGACTATCCGGCCGCCGTCGCCAAGGCGCAACGCGACGCCCCGCGCGACACCGCCGAGATTGGCCAGATCTATGCCATGTACGAGCAGCTCAAGCGGGACCGCGGAGTCATCGATTTCGAGGACGTGCTGCTGCTGACGGTCGGCATCCTCCAGGACCGGCACGACATCGCCGAGCAGATCCGCCGCCAGTACCAGCACTTCGTGGTGGACGAGTACCAGGACGTGTCGCCGCTCCAGCAGCGGCTCCTGGACCTGTGGCTGGGGGACCGGGACAGCCTGTGCGTCGTCGGCGACGCCGGCCAGACGATCTACTCGTTCACCGGCGCCACCCCCGACCACCTGCTGAACTTCCGCACCCGCCATCCGAACGCCACCGTGGTGAAGCTGGTCCGGGACTACCGTTCCACCCCACAGGTCGTCCACCTCGCCAACGGGCTGCTCGACCAGGCCCGCGGTCGCGCCGCCGAGCACCGCCTGGAGCTGATCTCCCAGCGCGACCCGGGCCCCGCCCCGGTCTTCACGGAGTACGCCGACGAGCCCGCCGAGGCCGAGGGCACCGCCCGCCGCATCCGCGACCTGATCGCCACCGGCGTCCCGGCCGGCGAGATCGCCGTGTTGTACCGGATCAACGCCCAGTCCGAGGTCTACGAACAGGCCCTCGCCGACGCCGGCGTCCCCTACCAGCTGCGCGGCGCCGAGCGTTTCTTCGAGCGCCAGGAGGTCCGGGAGGCCGGCGCCGCCCTGCGCAGTGCCGCCCGCTTCGGCAACAACGACTCCCTCCTCGACGACGTCGTCGACCTGCCCTCGCAGGTCCGCGCCGTGCTCTCCACCAAGGGCTGGACCACCGAGCCCCCGGCCGGCTCCGGCGCGGTCCGCGACCGCTGGGAGTCCCTGGCCGCGCTGGCCCGGCTCGCCGAGGACTTCGCGCGCGCCAAGCCCGACGCGACCCTCGGCGACCTGGTCGCCGAGCTCGACGAGCGGGCCGCTGCCCAGCACGCCCCCACCGTCCAGGGCGTCACCCTCGCCTCGCTGCACTCCGCGAAAGGTCTGGAGTGGGACGCGGTGTTCCTGGTCGGGCTCACCGAGGGCATGATGCCGATCACCTACGCCAAGACCGATGAGCAGATCGAGGAGGAGCGCCGCCTGCTCTACGTCGGCGTCACGCGCGCGCGGCTCCACCTCTCGCTGTCCTGGGCGCTGTCCCGGTCGCCCGGCGGCCGCCCCTCCCGCCGGCCCACCCGGTTCCTCGGCGGACTGCGCCCCGGCTCCACGGCACCCGGCGCCCGGACAGCGGGCGGCAGCGGCGGCATCGAGCGGGGTGCCGGCCCTGCCGCGCGGCGCGGCCGGCGCGGCCCCGTCCGCTGCCGGGTGTGCGGTACGACACTCACCGACGCGGGCGAGATGAAGCTCATGCGCTGCGAGGACTGCCCGTCCGACATGGACGAGGCGCTCTACGAGCGGCTTCGCGAGTGGCGCTCCGACCAGGCGCAGCAGCTCAGCCAGCCCGCGTACTGCGTCTTCACCGACAAGACCCTGATGGCGATCGCCGAGGCCGTCCCGTCCACGGACCACGAGCTCGCCTCCATCGCAGGCGTCGGCGCGCGCAAACTGGACCGCTTCGGTGCCGATGTCCTGGCCATCTGTGCAGGTCAGGAGGTTGGGCCCGACGACGAGGAGGACTGATGCAAACTCGTCGAAAAAATAGTTTGCGCGCGCCCCAGTGATCCCCATAGGTTCTTAACCACGAGAACAGCGGCTTCTCCGAAGCCCTGTCCTTGTGCTGTACTTATCCGAATACGCGTGGGACCGGCTCCAACCGATCCCCCCGAGACGCCGAGAGGAGGCGATTCCAGTGATCAGCATCAACTTCAGCTCCACCAGCAACGCCATCAGCACCGTCAAAATGACCGATCGCTCGGTCGTCTCCGCCTGCTCGCTCGGCCTCTCCGGCTCGGCTTCGCTCCTTGGCACCGGTGTGTCCGGCTTCGCCGCCGTGCGCCCCGCCGCCCTCCTGACGGCTCTCCCCGTCCAGGAGCGCATTGAGCGACCGACCGAGGCACTGGAAGCAGGAGCAGCAGAGGGCATGGCCTATGCCTTCGCGGCGACCGGTGCCGAAACCAAGCAGCAGACGCAGCAGCACCACACGATGTGGGCCTTCCGTGGGCTCGAACCCTGGAGTGATCCAGCCTGATCCAGGATCAGGCCGGCGCCTTCAGGGCCGCGGAACCCCACCCGGGATCCGCGGCCCTTCTGTTTTGCCCGAACGGGCGGAACGGAGCGAAGGGGCCTCGGGACCAAGCAGAACCCGGTACCAGCCCACCGGCCGACCGGCCGGACCGACCAGACGAGGAAGACAGAACCGTGCAACTCGAAGCGCACGCCCCGTCCGTACCGCCTTCCGAAACGATCCCCCCGCCCGGCCTCACGGAGGACCCCACCTTGACCCCCCTCACCGCGCTCACCGCGCTCGACGACGCCATCGAGAACCTCGGCGTGCCCGTCCCGTGTCGCTCCTACGACCCGGAGGTCTTCTTCGCCGAGTCTCCGGCGGACGTCGAGTACGCCAAGTCCCTCTGCCGGACCTGCCCTCTCATGGAGGCCTGCCTGGCGGGCGCCAAGGAGCGGCGTGAGCCCTGGGGCGTCTGGGGCGGCGAGCTCTTCGTCCAGGGCGTGGTCGTTGCCCGCAAGCGGCCCCGTGGCCGCCCGCGCAAGAACCCGGTCGCGGCGTGACCGCCATCACTTGGGAGGCGACTCCCAAGGCCCAGAAGCGCACCGGAACCATTGACCGCCCCCTGACGCACGATCCCCAGAAGCAGGCCCCGATGACCTCTTCCACCAGCGAGCCCGCCGGCTCCGCGACCCCAGCCTTCACCACCATCGGCGCGAACGCCTCGCGTCAGAACAGGAACCGCGAGATGCAACTCATCCAAGAAGCCTTGGCCCGTGCTCATATGCACGACCGCATGCGGGAAGCCGACGCGGAACGCCAGGCCGTGCGCCTGGTCGCCGCCCGGCGCATGCAGCGCCGCGCCGAGCGCGTCTCCATGCGCGCCCGCCGCGCGCTGGCCATGGCCGTCATGCACTGATCCACCGCCGGCGCCCCGAGGCGCCGATGCCGGTGAGTGGACCCCACGCGGGGGCCGGTCGAACCGACCGGCCCCCGCGGTGCGTTGTCGGCGCCCACGGCCCCGACGGAGTTATCGTCTCGTAGTGAACGAGCGGACATCTTCCCCCGCGCAGCCGGACGAGCAGAGCGTGGTGTGCTCCCGCTGCGGCAAGACGGCCGACACCCTCCCGGTCACCTGGACCTGTTCCGTGGAGAACGGCAGCCGCCACTACTTCTGCGACGAATGTGCCCGAGAGAACCTCAGAGCCATCGAGAGCAGACTCGACTCCTCCTGGTGGTGAACCGATGGCGGTCCCCCGTGCCGCCCCGGTTCACGCCTGCGCCTCCACGGGCTCCACATCCTCCTCGGCCTCCGGGAGGAAGCCGGGCAGCCATGCCTCCAGTTCCTCGCGCAGCCGCACCGACGCGTTCAGCTGGCACAGCACCCCGATGGTGCTCAGCGTCACCCGGTGGATCAGCAGATACGCGGGCGGCAGGTTCAGCTGCTTGCCCAACTGGTGTGCGGGCGAACGCACATCCGCGATCCGGGCAGCCTGCCGGCGCATCCAGCTCCTGCTGAACGTGAACGCCTCCACCTCCGCCGGCTCGATGATCGGCAGCAGATAGTCCAGCACCGCGTCCGGGTCGAGCTCGATGGTCTCCTTGACGAACCCTTCCTCGCACAGAAGTCCGTAGACCGTCTCCGCCTCGCCCTCGAGCGTCATGCGCAGACACCTGCCGATCGTCTCCGGCAGCCCGCCCGGCAGCCGGTCCACTGTGCCGAAGTCCAGGACGCCCAGCCGCCATCCCCCGCTGTCGCCGTCCTCCGCCCCGTCCGCGGCCGGCAGCAGCCGGAAGTTCCCAGGATGAGGATCGGCGTGCAGCAGCCCGGTACGGGCCGGACCCGAGAAGAGGAACCGTGCCAGCAGCTGCCCCGCCCGGTCGCGCTGCTCCTGCGTGCCGTCGGCGATGACCTCCGACAGGGGTGTCCCGTCGATCCACTCCGTCACCAGCACCTGGTCCGACTGGTGCACCACGTCCGGCACCACCACATCGGGATCGTCCGCGAACTCCGCGGCGTGCTCCCGCTGCGCCTGCGCCTCCAGGCCGTAGTCCAGCTCTTCCGACACCCGGTCACGAAGCTCGGTGATCAGCGGCTTGACGTCCATGCCGGGGATCAGCGGCCCCAGCAGCCGGGCGAACCGGCTCAGCTGGGCCAGGTCCGACAGCAGCGCCTCGCCGGCGCCCGGGTACTGCACCTTGACCGCGACCTCGCGCCCGTCGTGCCACACGGCCCGGTGCACCTGACCGATCGAGGCGGCCGCCGACGGCTTGTCCTCGAACTGCAGGAAAAGCTCCCGCCATTCCTCGCCCAGCCGCTCCTCCAGCACCGAGTGGACCGTGCGGGTCGGCATCGGCGGAGCGGCCTCCTGGAGCTTCGTCAGCGCGGCCCGGTACGGGCCCGCGATCTCCTCGGGAAGCGCCGACTCGAAGACGGACAGCGCCTGGCCGAACTTCATGGCGCCGCCCTTGAGTTCACCCAGCACCCGGAACAACTGCTCCGCCGTGCGCTGCTGCAGCTCCCGCGCCACTATCTCCGCGGACTTGCCTCCGATCCGCTTGCCCAGACCCCAGGTGGCCCGGCCCGCGAAGCCCAATGGCAACGCGGCCAACTTGGCGGTCCGGGTGACCGCCTTCCGGGGAAGATCAGACATGCGCCCCTCCAAATCCCAGACTGCGTGCCGCGTTTACCTCCGGCCGATGCCGATGAACGGCGGTTACCTCGCCATTGTGTCCTGCCCCGTCCCGGCCTCCGAGGTGCGTTCCCTCACTTCCCGGCCCGCGGCGCCGCACGGGCACTCCGTGTGCGGCGAGAACCGCTCCGAGCGCCAGTCCAGCAGCGGCAGTGAGGTCTCCCACCGGGCGCCGGTGCTCGCCGGCAGATCCCCGTCGAGGAACGCCAGCGCATGAGCCGCTGCCAGTCCGGCGACCATGGCCGAAAGGCTCAGATCGCAGGCCGGCACGGCGTTCTGCCGCCCCGAGCGCCACTGGGCCAGCATGCGGGGCCAGGCCGGGTCACGATCCGTACGCTCCAGCTCCAGACAGCGCGCACAGGCCGTGCCGCCGGGCAGCACCAGCGGGCCCACCACACCCGTGGCCTCCACCACACCCGCGTACATATGAGGGGTACCGGTGGACACCCAGGCGTCGGCCGGCACCGGGTCCGGCGCATAGGCGCCCAGCCCGTCCCTCGGCGCCACCACGATCAGCGAGAGGCCCGGCTCCGGCCCGCCCGCCCGTCCCGTGCGCGGCGCCCGGCCTCCGGGTGCCGACCGCCCCACCAGCCGCCGCGCCGCGGTGTCCCGGCGCTCGCCCACCGCCTCGGCCGGCAGCCCACCGGGCGCCACGTCCCACGGCCGCACACACTCGCCGTCCAGAACGTCGACCCGGCCCACCCCGGCGCCCGACAGCAGCGCCGCGATGCCCGCACCGACCCGGCCCGCGCCCCTCACCTGCACCCGCATCCCGCGCCGGGCCGCCAAGCGCCGTATCCCCCCGCCCGGTTCACGGTGCACGACCGACAGCGAGGCCAGATCGGCGCGCAGCGCGTCCAGCGCGCCGTCCTCTCCGCGCAGCGTGTCGGCCGCGGGCCCGCCGGCCACCGTGTCGTCCAGTAGCCCCGCCGCCTCCAGCCGGGCCAGCAGCGCCTCCAGCCGGCCCTCCGGCAGCCCCAGCGCCCGCGCCTCCTCCCGCAACAGACCGAGCCCGCGCGTACCGTCCAGCAGTGCCAGCAGGCTGCCTGTCGTGGTGTCCACCGGGCCGAGCACCACCGCGTGTGCGGGTGCCGCGCCGAACTGTACGCACTGCAGATTTCGCCAGGCGCGCCGCAGCGCCGGCTTCACCTTCGGATGCATATCCGCCCCCGTGATCTTCATCGGTCCCGCCGATCCGCGTCCTGCCGCTCCACCGATCCGCATGGTCAGAATGCGGCGCGCACGCCGAAGCCGCCGAAAGTTGTCCCCAGGGTGGGTAATTAGTCGTTCAAATGGTGCAGGCTGTGGATGGATCACGCGTGAACCGTTCCCGGGGTGGGACTTCCCGTGCTGACAGCGGGTAACGTCGGGGCGTGCCCGCCGACCCACAGCGCAGCCCGACAAGCGACCCGCCCCGTGGATCGGGGACGAGTGCGGTCGAGGTCCGAAGGAGCTCCCGGCGCCGCAGGACCGTCTCCGCCTATCGCGAGGGCGACCGGACCGTCGTGCTCATCCCCGCCCGGATGTCGGAGGCCGAGGAACGCCGCTGGGTGAGCGTGATGCTCGACAAACTCGCCGCCCAGGAGAGCAAGCGCATCCTGGGCGACACCGAACTGGCCGAGCGCGCGGAGCGCTTGTCCGCCCAGTATTTCGACGGCCGGGCGCGGCCCACGTCCGTCCGGTGGGTGACCAACCAGAACACCCGTTGGGGCTCCTGCACTCCGGCCGAGGGCAGCATCCGGCTCTCGCACCGGCTGCAGGGAATGCCCGAGTATGTCGTGGACTACGTCCTGGTCCACGAACTGGCACATCTGTTGGTGCCGGGCCACGGGCCGCGGTTCTGGCGGCTGCTGGAGGCCTACCCCCGCACCGAGCGCGCCCGCGGCTACCTCGAGGGGGTGGTCGCGGCCGACCGGCTGCCGCATCTCCCGGTCGCTCGCGGAGAGTGACATTCGCCGATCCTGTACCGAAGCTGTCCCGACTTGGCTCAATGTCGCATCCAGCCGTTAGCCTGGCGCGACGCATTCATATTTCGGGATGGGGGACGGTCGTTACGCATGGCCAGGGAATTCCAACGCGGCCACAAGGCCAAGATCAGTGATCTCACACCCGGCACGGATCTGTACGTAGGCGTGCAGATCGCCGCACCGGGTCTGACCTTCGACATCAGCTGCTTCGGCCTCGACGCCAATGAGCAACTCTCGGACGACCGGTATTTCGTCTTCTTCAACCAGCCCAAAACGCCCGAGGAGTCCATTCAGCTGCTCGGCGCGCAGGCCGGTGACACCGAGTCCTTCCGCGTCACGCTCGACCGCATCCCGGCGCACATCCAGAAGCTCTCCTTCACCGCCACGATCGACGGTGCCGGCCAGATGTCCCAGGTCGGCCCCGGTCACATCCGTATCGTGGCGGGCGGCCAGGAGGTCGCGCGGTACGCCTTCACCGGCGCCGAGTTCAGCACCGAGCGCGCTGTGATGCTGGGTGACTTCTACCTCAAGGACGTCTGGCGGTTCGCCGCCGTCGGCCAGGGCTTCGACGGCGGGCTGGAGGCACTGCTCAAGAACTTCGGCGGCGAGGTCGCCGAGGAGGAGCAGGCCCCGCAGCAGCCGGTGCCGTCGCAGGGTGCCGCCCCGGGCTTCGGTGCGCCGGCCCAGGCTCCCGCGCCCGCCCAGCCCGCCCCGTCCTTCGGCGCCCCCGCGGCCCCGCAGGCGCCCCAGCCGGCTCCGTCCTTCGGCGCGCCCGCGGCACCGGCCCCCGCCCAGGCACCGGCCCCCGCTCCGGTGTCGCAGCCGGTGCACACCGCGCCGACCATGGCGGCCCCGATGGCCCCGCCGGCTGCCCCGTCCCCGTACGGGCAGCCCCCGCAGGCGCCTCAGCAGCCCCAGCAGCCGCAGTACGGTCAGGTTCCCGGCCAGGGCCAGCCGCCCGTCGCACCGTCGCCGTACGGCGCGCCCGCCCAGGCCCCCGGCCCCTACGCCCAGCAGCAGTTCGGCCAGCAGCCGCCCGGCGCCACGCCCCCCGGCGGCATGCCGCACGGGATGCCGCACGGCATGCCGCAGGCCGCCCCGCAGGTCGGTGCGGGCTTGGATGCGGCACTCCAGCCGTACCGCGAGACCGCCACGGGCACGCGCTGGACCCCGCAGAACCAGCAGATGATGCGGGTCGACCTCGCCATGGGCGGCGTCCCCGTCCTGGCCCGCCAGGGCAGCATGGTCATGTACCAGGGCAAGGTGGACTTCAGCTACAAGGGCGCCGGTTTCGCCGGCCGTATCGTCGGCAACGCCACCGGCCAGGAGATGCAGCTGATGCGCTGCACCGGCCGCGGCCAGGTCTTCCTCGCCGAGAACGGCGCCCATCTGCACCCCATCGAACTCCAGGGCGACGGCATCTGCGTCTCCGCGGAGAACGTGCTCGCCTTCGACGAGTCGCTGCAGCACGAGGTCCGCCGCATCGAGGGGCACGGCATTCCGGGCGGCGCCCTGTTCACCATGCAGTTCACCGGAACCGGCACCGTCATCGTCAAGACGCAGGGCATCCCGGTGGTCCTTCCGGTGACCCCGACCACCTTCGCCGACTCCAACGCCATCGTGGCCTGGTCGTCCGCGTCCCAGGTCATCCTCTCCAGCCAGGTCCGGCTCCGCCGCAACGCCTACCCCGGCCACAGCGGCGAGACCGTGAACCTGCAGTTCCGGGGCGCCCCCGGCAACTTCATCGTCGTCCAGCCCTACGAGGTCTGAGGGAGCCCGGAAAAATGAACCAGCAACTCGCGGGCTACGCCCCGACCCCCGTGGCGGCCCGGATGGAGAACCACGGCCGCACCATGCTCAAGGTCGCCATGGTGTCCGGCCAGGACCTGTACGCGCGCACCGGCTCCATGGTCGCCTACGAGGGCTTCGTCCAGTACGAGCCGAACCCGCCCGCCGTCCGGCAGATCGCCTCCCAGTGGGTCACCGGCGAGGGCGCGCCCATCATGAAGTGCTCCGGCGACGGTCTGCTGTACCTCGCCGACTACGGCGCGGACGTCGTCGTCATCAACCTCAACAACGACTCGATCTCCGTCAACGGCACCAATGTGCTCGCCTTCGACGCTCACCTCCAGTGGGGCGTCGAGAAGGTCAAGGGCCTCGCCAAGTTCGCCGGCCAGGGCCTGTGGAACGTGACGATCGCCGGCACCGGCTGGGTCGCCCTGACCTCGCGCGGCACCCCGATCGTCGTCGACTGCGGCCGCGGCGAGGACGAGACGTACGTCGACCCGGACGCGCTCGTCGCCTGGTCGCCGGCGCTCAAGGTGAAGGGCAAGCGCAGCTTCAAGGCCTCGTCCCTGATCGGCCGGGGCAGTGGAGAGGCGTACCAGATGGCCTTCTCCGGACAGGGCATCGTCGTCGTACAGCCGAGCGAGGACAGCACCGACCGGCTTCGGATCCGGGGCTGAGGGGGAGCGAGAACACATCATGCAGAGCCCGCTTTTCAGCTACACGGAACAGCAGACCCAGGACCGGTACGCGGTCCAGAACCCGCAGCTCCTGCGGGTCGCTCTCACCGGCCACGACGACGTGCTCGCCCGCAAGGGCGCCATGGTCGCCTACCAGGGCCTGATCGACTTCGACGGCGAGTACCAGACCAGCAGCCAGCGCCGTGCCCGCGCCAACACCGGCGAGGGCCTGGACCTCATGCGCTGCTCCGGGCAGGGCACGGTCTACCTGGCCAACCTGGCGCAGTACGTACACGTCGTGGAGGTCGACCAGGAGGGCATGACCGTGGACAGCGCCTACGTCCTGGCGCTGGACTCCACGCTGCACACCGAGGTCATCGCCGTGGACAGCCAGTACGGCATCTCCGGCTCCGGCAAGTACCAGCTCAACATCTCCGGCCGCGGCCAGGTCGCCCTGATGACCTCGGGCCAGCCGCTGATGATGCAGGTCACTCCGGACAAGTACGTCAACGTCGACTCGGACGCGATCGTCGCCTGGTCGTCGAGCCTGCGCGTACAGATGCAGGCGCAGACGCACTCCTCCAACGTGCGCCGCCGCCGCGGCAGCACCGGCGAGGGCTGGGAACTCAGCTTCCTCGGGCAGGGCTTCGCGCTCGTCCAGCCCAGCGAGGTCATGCCGCCGCAGAACGCGGAGATCGGACAGGGCCTGCGCGCCCAGTTCGGCGCCGGCCAGCACGGCTCCCACGCCCAGAACCAGAACAACGCCTGGAACTAGGACGGGTTTCGAAAGTGGCGTCGTCCGCCCGGAGGGCGGGGCCGGGGGAGTCTGGACCGTGCGTGCCAGGCGTTCCCGGCCGGACGGGACTTTCGAAACACGCCCCAGCGCCGCACGGTCCGCGGCCGCCCCTCAGTCGATGCGTCAGAGCGCGGCGCGCGCCGCCTCCATCAGCCGGACGACCGACGCGTCGGCCACGTCCGCCACCTCGTCGTACCCGAACCAGCGCAAATCCAGTGATTCGTCACTGATCGCCTCCACCGCGTCCGGCGGGGCCAGTGCCACGTACTGCAGGTCCAGGTGCCAGTGGCAGGGGGCCGGGATCGCGTGCCGGTCCAGCCGCACCGGACCGTCCGCGAGCAGCGTCAGACCCGGGATGCCGGACTCCTCCGTCGCCTCGCGCAGCGCGGCCGCGGCCACCGTCGGGTCACCGGGCTCGCAGTGGCCGCCCATCTGCAGCCACATGCCCAGCTTCCTGTGCAGTGTCAGCAGGACGCGGCCGCGCTCCGGGTCGACGACGAGCGCGCTCGCCGTCAGATGACCGGCCTCGCACGCCTTCCACATGCCGTCCGGATGCGCCGCCAGATGATCCAGATAGGTCTGGCGCAGCTCCGGCTGGTCCTCGTACGTCTTCAGGACGAGGACGGCGTCTTCGTGCAGGCTCACTTGTCGGTGTCGTCCTCGTCGTGCTCGGCGCCCTTGGGGCGGTCCTGGTTCCCGGCCGCCTCGCCGAGCATCTTGTCGATCTCCGAGAAGTCCAGGTGCTCACGGTGGACGAAGCCGTCCGGGTCGTCCAGGTCGGACGCCGTCGGCAGCATGTCGGGGTGCTCCCACAGGCCGTCGCGCCCGTCCACGCCCCGCGCGTCGGTCAGCGACGCCCACAGCCGGGAAGCGTCCCGCAGCCGGCGGGGGCGCAGCTCCAGGCCGATCAGCGTGGCGAACGTCTGCTCCGCCGGGCCACCCGAGGCACGGCGCCTGCGCAGCGTCTCGCGCAGCGCCGCTGCCGAGGTCAGCCGGGACTTCGCGGCCTCGTGCACCACCGCGTCCACCCAGCCCTCGACGAGCGCCAGGGCCGTCTCCAGCCGGGCCAGGGCGGCCTTCTGCTCCGGAGTGTCCTCCGGCTGGAACATGCCCTGCTGGAGCGCCTCCTGCAGCTGCTCCGGGTTCGACGGGTCGAGCCGGCCGACCGCGTCCTCCAGCTTGGAGGTGTCGACCTTGATCCCTCGCGCATAGCCCTCGACCGCGCCGAACAGGTGCGAGCGCAGCCACGGCACGTGCGCGAAGAGCCGCTGGTGGGCCGCCTCCCGCAGCGCCAGGTACAGCCGCACCTCGTCCTTGGGCACGCCCAGGTCCTTGCCGAACGTCTCCATGTTCAGCGGCAGCAGCGCGGCCTTGCCCGCCGGACCCAGCGGCAGGCCGATGTCGGTGGAACCGACGACCTCGCCCGCCAGCACGCCCACGGCCTGCCCGATCTGCTGGCCGAACATGGCGCCGCCCATCGACCGCATCATGCCGATCAGCGGGCCGGCCATGGCCTGCATCTCCTCGGGCAGGACGTCGCCCATCGCGGCGCCGACCCGCTCGGCGACCGGGTCGACCAGCTGCTGCCAGGCGGGCAGCGTCGCCTCGACCCACTCCGCGCGGCTCCAGGCCACGGAGGTGTGCGCACCGGACGGCAGGGACGTGACACCGTCCAGCCACAGGTCCGCCAGCCGCACGGCCTCCTCCACGGCGGCCCGCTCGGCCGGGCCCACACTGGAGTCCTTCGTGCCGTCGGGCGTTCCCTGGGAGACCGTCTGGCGCGCGATCTGCTTGGCCATGTCCCAGTTGACCGGTCCGCCCTCGTAACTGAGCATCTGGCCCAGCTGCTGGAAGGCGGCGCCCAGGTCGGCCGGGTTCAGCGAGCCGAACATGGCGGCGAACGGGTTGTCCGCACCGCCCGGCAGGCCGCCGAACCCGAACGGGTTGTCACCGGCACCCTTGCCGCCTTCGGAGGGCGTCTTCCGGCCCTCGTCGCCGTCCTCCGGCTCCTCCGGCGGAAGGCCGAATCCGAATGGGGTGTCACTCACGGGGTTCCTCGGCTCGTAGGGCCGCCGGCTTCTGCCGGCGGCGGCTGCCCGACAACACCACCAGCCTAGACATCGGAGCCGGATGTGGGCTCGATGCTCCACCGGCTCGTGGCCTGCGGCAGGATGGACGCCACCTGGTACGTACGCGTCATTCACGTACGTACTGAAGACAACCGCTGGAGACGCCCGGTGAGTTCCCCAGATCCACAGGTTCGCGCAGCGCGCGGCGCCGAAGTTCGCCAGAGGCGAAACGAGTCAACCCAGTCCGCCGGCCGCGGCCCCGTCGTCGCGGTCACCGGTGCCGCCTCCGGCGTCGGTGACCTGCTGACCCGGCGCCTCGTCGCGTCCGACGAGATCAGGCAGGTCATCGCCATCGACGAGCGCCGCGGAGAGATCCCCGAGGCGCACTGGCACATCCTGGACGTACGGGACCCGGCGATCGCCGAGAAGCTGCGCGGCGCGGACGTCGTGGTGCACCTCGCGCTCGATCTCGACCTGGAGACCGACCCGGCCGCCCGTACGGCGTACAACGTACGTGGTACGCAGACGGTGCTGACGGCCGCCGCGGCGGCCGGGGTCCACCGCGTCGTGCTGTGCACCTCCGCGATGGTCTACGGCGCACTGCCGGACAACGACATCCCGCTCTCCGAGGACGCCGAGCTGCGGGCGACCGCCGAGGCCACCGGCGTCGGCGACCTGCTGGAGATCGAGCGCCTCGCCCGGCGCGCGCCCCGCGCCCACCCCGGCCTGAACGTCACCGTGGTGCGCCCCGCCGTCCTGGTGGGCGGCACGGACACGGCCCTGACCCGGTACTTCGAGTCGCCCCGCCTGCTGGTCGTCGCCGGATCGCACCCCACCTGGCAGTTCTGCCACGTCGAGGACCTGGTCAGCGCCCTGGAGTACGCGGCGCTGGAGAAGGTCGAGGGGGAGTTCGCGGTCGGCTGCGACGGCTGGCTGGAACAGGAGGAGGTCGAGGAGCTCAGCGGCATCCGGCGCATGGAGCTGCCCTCGGCGGTGGCGCTGGGCGCGGCGGCCCGGCTGCACCGGATCGGCCTCACCCCCTCGCCGGCCGGCGACCTGGCGTACACCATGCACCCCTGGGTGGTCAGCGTCGGGCGGCTGCACGACGCGGGCTGGCGGCCGCAGTGGACCAACGAGGAGGTGCTCGCCGCGCTGCTGGAGGAGGTCGAGGGCCGCCACACCGTCGCGGGCCGCCGCCTGGGCCGCAAGGACGCCACCGCCGCCGGTGCCGCCGGTGCCACGGTCGCCCTGCTCGGCACGGCCGCCCTGGTCCGCCGGGCGAGGAAGCGCCGCGGCATCTGACCGGCGCGGGCGGTTCCCGGCGGTCCCGGCGGTTCCGGGCGGTTCCCGGCGGCCCCGGCCCGGGTCCGGGCCCGGAGAGGCGCCGCGGACGCCCCCGTCCGCCGCTCCGTCCGGGGCCCTGCTGTAGGAGGCTCCAACGCGCGCGTGGACGGACCGGGCGATAACGCTATTCCGCGATGTCAGTGCCGTGGGGCACCATGGGCGGCATGGCACCCACGTACGACCACCCCGGCGAGCGGGCGGCGGCGGACCCGATCCGGCTGCTGGCGATCCGTGACACCCCGCTCTCCCTCGACGAGGTCTTCCGGGCCGTCGGTGACGACGCGGCCGGCGGCACGGCGCTCTTCGTGGGCACCGTCCGCAACCACGACGGCGGCGCCGACGTGGACTCCCTCGGGTACTCGCACCACCCGTCGGCCGAGGCGGAGCTGCGCCGGGTGGCCGAGAAGGTCGTGGCCGACCACCCCGTCCGCGCCCTCGCCGCGATCCACCGGGTGGGTGATCTGACCGTGGGGGACCTGGCCGTGGTGGTCGCGGTCTCGTGTCCGCACCGCGCGGAGGCCTTCGCGGCGTGCCGCAAGCTCATCGACGACCTCAAGCACGAGGTCCCCATCTGGAAGCACCAGCGCTTCTCGGACGGCACCGAGGAGTGGGTGGGGGCCTGCTGAGCCCCGGGCACGGGTCCGGGAGGGCCGGCGCCCGATTTGCGTAACCGCACCCCTGGCGTGAGCGTTGGAACGGCGGATGGTTAATCTGCTGATCAGTCAGTGGCATTCGCGCACGGGAGACGGGGACGGGAGGTCGCGCCGTGGCAGCACTCGCCTGGTTGCTGATCCCGCTCTTCGCGGGCATCGGTGCCGCGATATGGGGGACCTGGGCCTCGCGCAACCGGACCACCGAGGACATCGCCGAACTCGCCGGCTACGCGCGCTTCCGCGACGCCATGGAGAAGTCCCGCTCCGGCAGCGGTCCGGTCTGATAGTCACCCCGTACGGACCGGCCCCGGGGGTGCACCGACAGGCGAGTCCCGTACTGTCGTTCCATGCCACGCCGCACCGCGACGATGCTCGCCTCCACCCTCGTCCTCATCGCGCTGCTCTGCGCCGGTGTGTTCTTCAAGGTGCCCTACTCGGAGATGAGCCCCGGACCGACGGTCAACACGCTCGGTGAGGCCGATGGCGAGCCGGTGCTTCAGATCTCAGGCCACCAGACCTACCCCACCTCCGGGCATCTCAATATGACCACGGTCAGGGTCACCGGTGCGGACTACAGAATGAACCTCGTCGAGGCGGTCTACGGGTGGCTCGCGGACGACAGCGTCGTGGTGCCGCACGAGACGCTCTACCCCGACGGCAAGACCGAGGAGGAGTCCACCCAGGAGAACGCCGAGGAGTTCAGCCAGTCCCAGGAGAGCGCGAAGGTCGCCGCTCTCGGGCAGCTGGGCATCCCGGTGTCGGCGCGGGTGGTCGTCGCCTCCGTCCAGAAGGACAGCCCCGCCGAGGGGCTGCTGCACGCGGGAGATGTGATCAAGGCCGTGGACGGCTCGCCCGTCAAGCAGCCGCAGGACGTGGCGAAGCTCGTGACCAAGCACCAGCCGAAGCAGGACGTCGTCTTCACGATCGTCCCCGCCAAGGAGGCGGCCGCCGCCGAGAAGGCGGGTCGCGCGCCGACCACCACCGAGACGGTCACGATCACCACGACGAAGGCCCCGGAGGGCGACCGGGCGATCGTCGGCATCCAGGCCGGGGTCGACCACACGTTCCCGTTCGCCATCGACATCAAGCTCGCCGACGTGGGCGGCCCCAGCGCCGGTCTGATGTTCTCGCTCGGCATCGTCGACAAGCTCACCCCGGGCGATCTCACGGGCGGCAGGTTCGTGGCCGGTACGGGCACCATCGACGACCAGGGCAAGGTCGGCCCGATCGGCGGCATCGACATGAAGCTGGTCGGCGCGCGGAAGGCCGGCGCGCGGTACTTCCTGACGCCCGCGGACAACTGCGCCGCGGCCGCGTCGGACACTCCGTCCGGCCTCACCCTGATCAAGGTCGAGAACATCGACGGCGCGGTGAAGGCGCTGGAGAAGATCCGGACCGGCGACACGGCCGGCCTGCCGAGCTGCTCGGCGGGCTGACCGGCCGCGGGTCGCGGACCCCCGCGGCGGCCACTGCTCGCGGCCGGACGAGGGCCCGGGCGGCCCCCGGCGGGCGGGCCCGGGCCGCCGGCGCTCAGCCCTCGAACGTCGCGGCCAGGGCCTCCGCCAGGCCCGGTACCAGGTCGGCGCCGGTCAGGACCTCCGTGGGGGAGTCCTTCTCGCGCAGCCGCAGCGCCGACTCGCGCGCACCGTCGCGCAACACCGCCACCGTCATCCGGACCTCCTGGCGGTCCGGGTGGGCGGCGACCCACTTCGCCAGGTCCGCCTCGTCGAGACCGTCCGGAACGGACGCCTCGGCGGACGGCGGCAGCATCAGACGCTCCACCGTCATCGCGCACCCGACCACGGCGTCGGGCCAGGCGATGGTGCCGAGGAAGTCGTCGAGCGGCCGGTCGGCCGGGATCTCGTCCTGCTCGATCGGGGTGAGCGGGGCCGCTCCCTCGTCCCGGTCGAGGCCCAGCTGGGAGGCGAGACCCGGCTCCTGGGAGCGCAGCTGCGCGGTGTCGACGAGGGCGAAGAGCCTGGCAGGCTGGTCCCAGCCGAGGCCGGAGGCGTACTCGTCGATCTCGAGCACCGCGCGGGTCAGCGGGCTCGCGGCCATCGGGGGGCCGGAGGAAGAAAGGTTGGACATGGGCAATATCCTGCCTCCTCATCCCCCGGAGACGGGAACTAGGTAAAGCCTCAGTAAGTTGCATCAGTGGGCTCTACGATCGCTGGGCCTGCATCGGTGCCGCACAGGGCGGCCCGGCGGCACACGCTGCTCCGGCGGCACACGCTGCTTCACACACGACCGCGAATTCGAGGGGCGTACGTTGGCTTTCCAGATGCCGGACCGCGGCGGAGGCCCGACCGGGCCACGGATCAGAGTCGGCCGGCCGTCCCGGCGGGCCCGCACGCTGCTCATGACCCTGGGCGTGCTGGCCGTGCTGGCGATGATCTTCGTGATGTTCGCCGGGTTCTGGACGGACTGGCTCTGGTACCGCTCCGTCCAGTATTCGTCCGTCTTCACCACCACCCTGTGGACCAAGATCGGGCTGTTCGCCGTCTTCGGCCTGCTCATGGCGCTGGCCGTCGGGCTGAACATCTGGCTCGCGCACCGGCTCCGGCCGCCGCTGAGCGCGATGTCGCTGGAACAGCAGAGCCTCGACCGCTACCGGATGGGTGTCGCCCCGTACAAGAAGTGGGTGCTCCTCGCGATCACCGCTCTGGTCGGGCTGATCGCCGGTGCCTCCGCCTCCGGTCAGTGGCGCACCTGGCTGATGTGGGTGAACGGCGTGTCCTTCGGACAGAAGGACCCGCAGTTCCGCATGGACGTGTCGTTCTACGCCTTCGACCTGCCCTGGTACCGGTTCCTGCTGGGCTTCGGCTTCGCGGCCACCGTGCTGTCGCTGATCGCCGCCGCCCTGACCCACTACCTGTACGGCGGGCTGCGCATCACCAGCCCGGGCGCGCGCGCGACCGCCGCGGCCACCGGGCACCTGTCGGTGCTGCTGGGCGTCTTCGTCTCGCTGAAGGCCGTGGCGTACTGGCTCGACCGGTACGGCCTCGCGGTGAAGTCCAGCGACTTCAAGGCGACCGGCAACTGGACGGGCCTGCGGTACGTCGACGCCAATGCCTACCTCCCGGCCAAGACCATCCTCTTCTGCATCGCCGCCATCTGCGCGGTGCTGTTCTTCGCGACGCTCTGGCGCCGCACCTGGCAGCTCCCGGTCATCGGCTTCGGCCTGATGGTGCTGTCGGCGATCCTGATCGGCGGGCTCTACCCCGCGATCGTGCAGAAGTTCCAGGTCCAGCCGAACGAGCAGGCCAAGGAAGCGCCGTACATCGAGAAGAACATCGAGGCGACGCGCAAGGCGTACGCCATCGACGGGACGAAGCCCGAGAACTACTCGGGCAAGTCCACCGTCAAGGCGAAGGACGTACTGCGCAAGGACGCGGACACGGCGGCCAGCTACCGCCTGGTCGACCCGAACATCGTCTCGCCGACGTTCCAGCAGCTGGAGCAGAAGCGGAAGTACTACCAGTTCCCCACCACGCTCGACGTCGACCGGTACCAGGGCAAGGACACGGTCATCGGTCTGCGTGAGCTGAACATCCGGGGCATCCCCAAGCGGAACTGGATCAACGACCACTTCACGTACACCCACGGCTACGGCGCGATCATGGCCACGGGTACCACGACGGACGCCAACGGCTCCCCGATCTTCACCGAGTCGGGCCTGCCCACCACCGGTCAGGCACCCAAGTACGAGCAGCGGATCTACTACGGCGAGAAGACCGAGCAGTACTCGATCGTCGGCGGTCCGCAGAAGGAGCTCGACTACGAGGAGAACGGCGAGAAGACCACCAGCTACACGGGCAAGAGCGGCGTCAACCTCTCCAACGCCTTCAACCGGGCGGCCTACGCGGTGGCGTTCAGCGAGCCGCAGATCCTCTACTCGGGAGCGATCGGCGAGGGCTCGCGGATCCTGTACAACCGCACGCCCAAGGAGCGCGTCGAGGCCGTCGCGCCGTGGCTGACCATCGACGGCGACGCCTACCCGGCGGTCGTCGGCGGCCGCATCCAGTGGATCGTCGACGCCTACACGACCACCAACGGCTACCCGTACGCGTCCCGTACGACGCTCGGCGACACCACCACGGACTCGCTGACCGCCGGCAACGACACGCGCGCGGTGGTCGCCCAGCAGAACCAGGTCAACTACATCCGCAACTCGGTGAAGGCCACCGTCGACGCCTTCGACGGCACGGTGAAGCTGTACGAGTGGGACACAGAAGACCCGGTCCTCAAGACGTGGATGAAGGCCTTCCCCGGGACGGTCGAGCCGAAGAGCGCCATCAAGCAGGACCTCAAGGACCACCTGCGGTACCCGCAGGACATGTTCAAGGTCCAGCGCGAGCTGCTCACCCGCTACCACGTCCAGGACGCCGCCCAGTTCTACAGCGGCAGTGACGCCTGGCAGGTGCCGGACGACCCGACCAACAAGGACGGCAACGCGGTCCCGCCGTACTACCTGAGCATGAAGATGCCCGGGGACCAGGCCCAGCAGTTCTCGCTGACGACGACGTTCACCCCGAACGGGCGGCCGAACCTCGGCGCCTTCATGTCGGTCGACGCCGACGCCAACAGCAAGGACTACGGCCGGATAAGGCTGCTGCGGGTGACCTCGGACGTACCGGGCCCGGCCCAGGTGCAGAACAAGCTCAACAGCCTCCCGTCGGTGGCCCAGTTCGTCCGCGACCTCAAGGGCGCCGACTCCGACATCCAGTACGGAAACCTGCTGACCGTGCCGCTCGACGGCGGATTCCTCTACGTCGAGCCGGTGTACGCGCAGGGCCGCAACGCCCTTTACCCGCTGCTGCGGAAGGTGGCGGTGTCGTACGTGGACGCGGACCAGCCGGCGAACGACACGACCAAGGACACCACGGTGTTCGAGGACAACCTGGGAGCCGCTCTGAACGCGGTCTTCGGAGTGGACGGCGAGACGCCCACCACGCCGCCGCCGACCGACACCACCAAGCCGCCGGTCACCGGCGACGCGGCGCTGAAGCAGGCCATCGCGGACGCGCAGAAGGCCTTCGCCGAAGGCGAGGCCGCGCTGAAGAAGGGTGACTGGACGGCGTACGGCAAGGCGCAGGCCGAGCTCGCGGAGGCCCTGCAGCGGGCCGCCGCCGCGGACGCCCAGCGGAAGGCGGCGCAGGGCGCCCCGGCCGACGGCAAGGGCAGCTGAGGCTCTGAGCCGGGCTTCACTCCGCGTCGTGGTACTGTTGTTTCACCGACGCGGGGTGGAGCAGCTCGGTAGCTCGCTGGGCTCATAACCCAGAGGTCGCAGGTTCAAATCCTGTCCCCGCTACTGAACACGAGGGCCCGGATCTTTCGAGATCCGGGCCCTCGGCGTGTGTCGAAGGGGGTTGAACCGTGTGCCGCGTGGGGGCGGTTGGGGTGAGACGTGTTTGACTTGTCTCCCTGTGGGCATGTCGACAAAACGCTGAAGTGACCTCACTGGCTGCGGTATACCAGGTGTACGCGCGTTGCGGGTGGTGCGACGATGGAATTTATGGGGGACAGGGCAACTCTGTTGGAGACAGGCCGGTTTGTGCAGCGGCATGCCGGAAACGCCGCAGACGTGATGACCGGCGCCGGGCCGGAGACCGCCGCCGCTGACAACGCTGCCATGGTGGGTGCCGCCGCGCTGGACGGGGTGGAGAACGGCGACACCGTCGAGACCGAGGCCCGCCACCGCCGCGCCGCCGACAGCGGGGACGCCGCCTCGATGAGCGTCCTCGGCGCGCTCCTGCTGCGCCGTGGCGATCTTGACGGCGCCGAGCCCTATCTGCGCGCCGCGACCGCCGAGGGCGACCGCGCCGCCGCCAACAACCTGGGTGTCCTGCTCCATCAGCGCGGATACGCCGACGAGGCGGCCGGCTGGTGGCGCATCGCCGCCGTGGCCGGATCCGCGGCCGCCGCGCACGCCCTGGGCCGCCACCACCGCGAGCGCGGCGACGAGCCCGCCGCCGAGTACTGGCTGCGCCAGTCCGCAGAGCAGGGGCACGCGCTGGGTGCCTACGCCCTCGCCGACCTGCTGGAGCACCGCAGCGACGCCGGTGCCGAGCGCTGGCTGCGCTCCGCCGCCGAGCAGGGCCACCGCGAGGCCGCCTACCGGCTGGCCCGCGCTCTGGAGCGGAAGGCCGAGGCCCGGGCCGGGACCGGTACCGACGCCGACGAGGCCGAGGAGGCCGCGGCGGGCACCGAGACCGCCGAGCAGTGGTACCGGCAGGCCGCCGCGCGCGGCCACCCGCGTGCCGCCCTGTACCTGGGGGCGATCCTCGAACGGCGCGGCGAGCTGAAGGAGGCCGGCCGCTGGTACCTGATGTCCGCCAAGGACGGCGAGGCCCGGGCCGCCTGCGCGCTCGGCTTCCTGCTGCGCGACGCCGGGGACGAGGAGAGCGCCGCCGTGTGGTGGCTCCGCGCCGCCCAGGACGGCGACGGCAACGCCGCCAACGCACTGGGCGCCCTGCACGCCGCCCGTGGCGAGCACCAGACCGCCGAGCGCTGGTACCGCGCCGCCACCGACGCCGGCGACGTGAACGGCGCGTACAACCTCGGGCTGCTGTTCGCCGCCCAGGACCGGGTCCCGCAGGCCGAGCAGTGGTACCGCCGCGCCGCGTACGCCGGTCACCGCGAGGCCGCCAACGCCCTGGCCATCCTGCTCCTGCAGGGCGGCGACCCGAACGGCGCCGAGCCCTGGTTCTCCAAGGCCGCCGAGGCCGGCAGCGTCGACGCCGCGTTCAACCTGGGCATCCTCTATGCCGGACGGGACGACGACCGCACGGCCCTGAGCTGGTACGAGCGCGCCGCGGCCGCCGGCCACACCGAGGCCGCGCTGCAGGTCGGCATCGCCCGCCTGCGGGACGGCGACGAGCAGGAGGCCGAGCGCCATCTGCGGACCGCGGCGGGCAGCGGCAGCGCCGAGGCCGCCTTCCGTCTGGCCACCGTCCTCGACGCGCGCCAGCCGGCCGCCGGACCGCCCGCCCTCGGCGAGCCGCAGGCCGCCAAGAGCGAGTGCGAGGAGTGGTACGAGCGGGCGGCCGAGCAGGGGCACCGCCGCGCCCAGGTGCGCGTCGGCATGCTCGCCGCCGCGCGCGGGGACACCGCCGAGGCGGCGCGCTGGTACCGCGAGGCCGCCGAGGCCGGCAGCCGCAACGGCGCCTTCAACCTGGGCCTGCTGCTCGCCCGCGACGGGAACGAGCGGGAGGCATCGCTCTGGTGGACCCGGGCCGCGCGCGCCGGCCACGGCCGGGCCGCCCTGCGCCTGGCGCTGCTCGCCGCCCGGCGGGGTGAGCTGACCGAGGGCCGGCGCTGGTGCGCCCGCGCGGTGGAGCTCGGCCCCGCGGAAGTGGCGGAGCGGGCGGCCAGGCTCAGCGAGGCCCTGCACCAGGAGCTCACCGCCTGAGGCCGGTCCCGGACCGCCGGCCGGGGCCGGGCCCGGTCGGCCCGTTCTCCAAGGCCGGCTTATGGATTTGCGCTGGTCCACGAGCTCCCGTAAGGTTGTGTTCACCGACGCGGGGTGGAGCAGCTCGGTAGCTCGCTGGGCTCATAACCCAGAGGTCGCAGGTTCAAATCCTGTCCCCGCTACCACGTACGAAGGGCCCGGATCCTATGGATCCGGGCCCTTCGGCATGTCGAGGGCTCGGCACGGTCGGGGGCGCGGCCCTTGGTCCGGAGGTGGAAGCCCCGTCCGGGAAGCAACCGCGGGGGTGCGGTGGCACGCCGTCCTGACCGGGGCCACGTGGTACTCCGCGAGGCGCGCCGCCCCCGTGGGGGCCGCGCGAGTGGCCGACGGGGCGCGCCGTCCCCGCGGGGCGCGCCGCCCTAGGCCGCCGCGGCGCAGTCGGGGCAGATGCCCCGGTAGGTGACCTCGACGCCCGAGACCGTGAAGCCGAAGCGCTCGGTGTCCGGGAGGTCCGCCAGCGGATTGCCCGCCGGGTGCACATCGCGGATCGCGCCGCAGCGGGCGCAGACCAGGTGGTGGTGGGGGCGGTGTGCGTTCGGGTCGTACCGCTTGGCGCGGCGGTCCGTGGACACCTCGAGGACCTCGCCCAGCGAGACCAGTTCACCCAGTGTGTTGTAGACGGTCGCCCTGGAGATCTCGGGGAGCCGCTCCACCGCGCGGGCGTGAACCTCGTCGGCGGTCAGGTGCACATGGTCCCCGTCGAGGACCTCGGCGACGACTCGCCTCTGCGCGGTCATACGCCAGCCGCGTCCGCGCAGCCGTTCCAACAGGTCACTCATGGGACCAGCCTAACAGGGAGGCGGAGCAAGTCCTGAACCGGTGTGGCTTTGGATTCGAGCTTGACTTAGACAAAGTCCATTGTAGGATCGACACCGGCTTTAGTAAGGGACAGGACTTGCAGTAATGACGCAGGAGGCGCACGTGACGCAGGGACCGCTCACCACGGAGGCCGGCGCGCCGGTCGCCGACAACCAGAACAGCGAGACCGCGGGCGTCGGCGGTCCGGTTCTGGTCCAGGACCAGCTGCTGCTGGAGAAGCTCGCGCACTTCAACCGTGAGCGCATTCCGGAGCGCGTGGTGCACGCGCGCGGTGCGGGGGCCTACGGCACCTTCACCGTGACCGCCGACGTCACGAAGTACACCCGCGCGAAGTTCCTCTCCGAGGTCGGCAAGCAGACCGAGACCTTCCTGCGCTTCTCGACCGTCGCGGGCAACCTCGGCGCGGCCGACGCGGTGCGCGACCCGCGCGGCTGGGCGCTGAAGTTCTACACCGAAGAGGGCAATTACGACCTCGTCGGCAACAACACCCCGGTGTTCTTCATCAAGGACGCCATCAAGTTCCCCGACTTCATCCACACGCAGAAGCGCGACCCGTACACCGGCTCCCAGGAGGCGGACAACGTCTGGGACTTCTGGGGCCTGTCGCCCGAGTCCACCCACCAGGTGACCTGGCTGTTCGGCGACCGCGGCATCCCCGCCTCGTACCGCCACATGAACGGCTACGGCTCGCACACCTACCAGTGGAACAACGAGGCCGGCGAGGTCTTCTGGGTCAAGTACCACTTCAAGACCGACCAGGGCATCAAGAACCTCACCCAGGACGAGGCCAACCGGCTCGCCGGTGAGGACCCCGACTCCCACCAGCGTGATCTGCGCGAGGCCATCGAGCGCGGTGACTTCCCGACCTGGACCGTGCAGGTCCAGATCATGCCGGCGGCCGATGCGGCGACGTACCGCTTCAACCCGTTCGACCTCACCAAGGTGTGGCCGCACGCGGACTACCCGCCGATCGAGATCGGCAAGCTGGAGCTCAACCGCAACCCGGAGAACATCTTCGCCGAGGTCGAGCAGAGCATCTTCAGCCCGGCCCACTTCGTCCCCGGCATCGGTCCGTCCCCGGACAAGATGCTCCAGGGCCGCCTCTTCGCGTACGGCGACGCCCACCGCTACCGCGTCGGCATCAACGCCGACCACCTGCCGGTGAACCGTCCGCACGCCACCGAGGCGCGCACCAACTCCCGTGACGGCTTCCTCTACGACGGCCGCCACAAGGGCGCGAAGAACTACGAGCCGAACAGCTTCGGCGGCCCCCACCAGATCGACCGCCCGCTGTGGCAGCCGGTCCCGGTGAGCGGTGCGACCGGCGACCACCCGGCCCCCGTCCACGCCGAGGACAACGACTTCGTGCAGGCGGGCAACCTCTACCGCCTGATGCCGGAGGACGAGAAGGGGCGCCTGATCGACAACCTGGCGGGGTTCATCGCCAAGGTCTCGCGCGACGACATCGTCGAGCGCGCCGTCGACAACTTCCGCCAGGCGGACGGAGACTTCGGCAAGCGGCTGGAGGCCGCGGTCCAGGCCCTGCGCGGCTGAACAGACCGGATCGCTTGCCGTAGACGGAGGGCCGGCTCCCGCTGGGGGCCGGCCCTCCGGCCCTTTCCGCGCTAGCCGGCCAGTGCCCCGGCGCGCCGGCGGACCGGCGCCCAGCAGCGGATGATGTCGCGCACGGACACGATGCCGACGGGGCCGTCCCCGTCGAGCACGATCAGATGCCGGAAGCCGCCATGGGCCATGGCTTCCGCGGCTTCCTCCAGGGTCCAGGTCGGTGCCGCGAAGACGACATCGGTGGTGGTGTGGGCGCCTGCGGTCTCCAGGTCGGGATTCTGTCCCGCGCCGACGGAGACGAGGATGTCGCGCTCGGTCAGAATGCCGAGGCCGCTGGTGTCGCGGTCCAGAACGACGGCCGCGCCGACGCGGCGCGCCGCCATCAGCCTGGCTGCCTGGCGGAGAGTGTGTGCGGGGCCGATGGTGAGGACCACTGTGCTCATGGCGTCACGGACGAGCATGAATGGAGCCACCTCCTTGGTGAATCCCTGAATGAGATGGATTCACAAGTTCACAAGCGGGGGGACTCTCAGAGTGGCAGTCATTCAGGGTCCCAACAAGAGGGGCGGGCCCAACTGGCGCTCACACGCCAGATGTTCAGGAGCGCTGGTTCAGGTATCCCAGCAACTCCTCGTGCAGCAGCCCGTTCGAGGCCGCCGCGTTGCCGCTGTGCGGCCCCGGCCTGCCGTCGAGGCCGGTGAACGAGCCGCCCGCCTCCTGCACCACGACCGCGGTCGCGGCCATGTCCCACAGCGACAGCTCCGGCTCCGCGCAGAAGTCCACCGAGCCCTCCGCGACCATCATGTACGGCCAGAAATCGCCGTACGCGCGCGTGCGCCAGCAGGCGCGCGTGAGATCCAGGAAACCGTCCAGCCGGCCCTGCTCCTCCCAGCCGCTCAGCGAGGAGTAGGCGAACGAGGCGTCGGACAGCTCCGCCACCCGGGAGACATGGATCCGGGTGGCCGAGGACAGGCTGCGGCCCGTGTACGCGCCGAGCCCCTTCGCCGCCCACCAGCGCCGGCCGAGCGCCGGGGCGGACACCACGCCGACGACGGGCTGGAACCCTCCCTCGCCCGCCTCCATGAGCGCGATCAGCGTCGCCCACACCGGCACGCCGCGCACGTAGTTCTTGGTGCCGTCGATCGGGTCGATCACCCAGCGGCGCGGACCGGTGCCCTCGACGCCGTACTCCTCGCCCAGGATCGCGTCCCGCGGCCGCGCCCGATGCAGATGCCCGCGGATCAGCTCCTCGGCGGCCCTGTCCGCCTCGCTCACCGGTGTCATGTCCGGCTTGGTCTCGACCTTCAGGTCCAGAGCCTTGAACCGGTCCATCGTGGCGGCGTCGGCGGCGTCCGCGAGGACATGGGCAAGACGCAGATCATCGTGGTAATCGGCCATGAGGCGCACTCTATCCCGGCCGATCAGCGCCGGCGGATCGGCCGCTTCCGCAGGGGCTATTGACAGTGCGTGGCAGCCTGTCGACTCTGAGCGCAGACCCGCTCGGCCTCGGAAGCGACGCTCCGGGAGGCAATGGTGCCCACCGCGCGAGAAGCTCTGCTGAACGCCGCCCTCACGGCCCTCGGCGTACTGCCCTGGTCCGCCGTCCGCATGGTCGACGTCGCGTCCGCGGCGGGGGTGTCCCGGCAGACCCTCTACAACGAGTTCGGCAGCAAGGAGGGCCTCGCCCGCGCCCTGGTGCGGCGCGAGGCCGACGCCTATCTGCGGGGCGTCGACCGCGTCCTGGCCGAGGCCCGCGGGACCGGTGACGGCGACCGGCTGGCCTCCGTCGCCGAGTGGATCGTCGGCGAGGCCCGGGCGAAACCCCTCCTGCGCGCCCTGATCACCGGCTGCTGGAGCGAGCGGCTGCCCGCGCCGCGCCCGGCCAGGCCCGGCGCCCGGCTGCTCACCGGCGCCGCCGCCCAGCGTCGCGCCGACGCCGGAACCCCGGCACCCGGAGAGCTCGCCGCCGCCGTCCGGGACCGGTCGCTGGCCGCGCTCGGCCGGCGACCGGGCGCGGAAGCCTGCGAGCTGGCCGTGCGCCTGGCCCTGTCCTACGTCGTCGCTCCCGGCTCCCCCGAGCTGGGCGACCTCGTCCGCGGCGCCGTCAGTGCGACGAACCCGACAGCTGAAGCCCGATGACGCCGATGATCACCAGTGTGATCGAAACGATCTTGAGCGTGGAGACGACGTCACCCAGGAAGATCATGCCGTAGACGGCGGTGCCCGCCGCCCCGATCCCGGTCCAGACGGCGTACGCGGGGCCCACGTCCAGCTCCCTGAGGGAGAGGGTCAGCAGCCCGAAGCTGCCCAGTCCGAAGCAGGCGAAGCCGATGCTGGGCCACAGGCGCGTGAAGCCGTACGACAGCTTGAGACAGACCGCGAAGCCCGTCTCCAGCAACCCGGCGACAACCACCAGCAGCCACGCCATCGTCGGTGCCTCCCCGCGGTAGGTCCGTGACTGCTTCGTGTCACTTGGTGCGATTATGCACTTACCAACCGCGGTCATCCGCAAACGTGCGCGAGTCAGTCCCCTTCGCGTCGCTCGCGCGTGGCGAGAAGCCGCCTGAGGGAGTACAGCCGCGCGGGGTCGGCGTGGCCCCCTTCCACCCACTCGTCCAGCCCGCAGTCCGGCTCGTCGTGGCTGCACGCGCGCGGGCAGTGTTCCGTGCCGGGCTCCAGGTCCGGGAAGGCGTGGATGACCCGCGACGGATCGACGTGGTGCAGCCCGAAGGACCGCACCCCGGGGGTGTCGATCACCCAGCCGTCCGCACGGTTGAGCGGGAGTGCGAGCGCCGAGGTGGTGGTGTGCCGTCCGCGGCCCGTCACCGCGTTGACATGACCGGTAATCCGCCGCTTGTCGTCCGGCACCAGCGCGTTCACCAGGGTCGTCTTGCCGACCCCCGAGTGGCCGACGAACGCGGTCGTCCGGCCGGCCAGGTGCTCGCGGACCCGGTCGGCGGCGGTGTGGCCGTCGTACAGCTCCTCCTGGCTCGTCACCACATGAGGGATGTCCAGCGCTCCGTACAGCTCCAGCAGCTTTTCCGGGGGCGCGAGATCCGACTTGGTCAGCACCAGCAGCGGCTCCAGACCGCCGTCGAACGCCGCCACCAGACAGCGGTCGATCAGCCGGGGACGCGGCTCGGGGTCCGCCAGGGCCGTGACGATGGCCAGCTGGTCGGCGTTGGCGACGACCACCCGCTCGTAGGGGTCGTCGTCGTCGGCCGTACGGCGCAGCACCGAGGCGCGCTCGCCGATCCGGACGATCCGCGCGAGGGTGTCCTTCCTGCCGGACATGTCACCGACCAGGGACACCCGGTCGCCGACCACCGCCGCCTTGCGGCCGAGCTCGCGCGCCTTCATCGCCATGACCACGGTGTCGTCGACCAGGCAGGTGAGGCGGCCCCGGTCGACGGTCAGGACCATGCCCTCGGCGGCGTCCTCGTGCTTCGGGCGGATGTTGGTCCGGGGACGGTTGCCCTTGCGGTTGGGGCGGGAGCGGATGTCGTCCTCGTCGGTGTGCTTGCCGTAGCGGCGCATGTCGTCAGGCCTCGAGCATTCCGGTCCACATCTGCGGGAAGTCCGGCAGTGTCTTGGCGGTGGTGGCGACGTTCTCGATCAGCACGCCGTCCACGGCGAGGCCGATGATCGAACCGGCCGTGGCCATCCGGTGGTCGTCGTAGGTGTGGAAGACGCCGCCGTGCAGCGGACGGGGACGGATGTGCAGTCCGTCCGCCGTCTCCTCGACGTCGCCGCCCAGCTCGTTGATCTCCTTGGTGAGCGCGGCCAGCCGGTCCGTCTCGTGCAGCCGCAGGTGGGCCACACCGCGCAGCGTCGACGGGGAGTCCGCCAGGGCGGCCACGGCCGCGATGCCCGGGGTCAGTTCGCCGACCTCGCCGAGGTCCGCGTCGATACCGCGGATCGTGCCTGTGCCGGTGAAGGTCAGGCCCCGCTCGTCGAGCACACAGGAGCCACCCATCTCGGTGAAGATCTCCCGCAGCGCGTCACCGGGCTGGGTGGTGTGCTCCGGCCAGTCCGGGACGGTGACCCGGCCTCCGGTGACCAGGGCGGCGGCCAGGAACGGCTGCGCGTTCGACAGGTCGGGCTCCACCGTCAGATCGCGGCCGAGCAGCGCGGAGTGCGAGACCCGCCACACGTTCGGCTCGCCACCGGTCTCCGGCTCGTCGACCTGCGCCCCGACCGTACGGAGCATGTCGACGGTCATCCGGATGTGCGGCATGGACGGCAGGCGGGCACCGGTGTGCCGCACCTCCACGCCCTGGTTGAAGCGCGCGCCCGACAGCAGCAGGGCACTGACGAACTGGGACGACGACGAGGCGTCGATCTCCACCGGACCGCCCTCCAGGGCACCCGCGCCGTACACGGTCATGGGCAGCGAACCACGGCCGTCGTCCTCCAGCCGGGCACCCAGGGCGCGCAGCGCGTCGATCACCCCGTGCAGCGGGCGCTCGTAGGAGCGCGGGTCGCCGTCGAAGCGCACCGGCCCGTCGGCGAGCGCCGCCACCGGCGGCAGGAACCGCATGACCGTCCCGGCGTTGCCGACGTCGATCGTGGCGTCACCGCGCAGCCCGGCCGGGATGACGCGCCAGGCCTCACCGGTGCCGTCCGGACCGACCCCCTCCTCGATGCCGACGCCCAGCGTGCGCAGGGCCTCGGCCATCAGCAGGGTGTCGCGGGAGCGCAGCGGCCGGCGCAGCCAGCCGGGCTCGGAGGCGAGGGCGGCCAGGACCAGGCCGCGGTTGGTGACCGACTTCGACCCGGGCACGGTGACCGTCGCGTCGACGGCTCCGCTCGCGAGCGGGGCAGGCCAGAGATCGAGGTGCGAGGGACTTTCGGTCATGCCCTCACTCTAGACGGGGTGCCTGCCCGCGGCCGGTCACAGACCGAGCAGCCAGCGACCCCCGCCGATCAGGGAACAGAGCGACACGGCATGGAAAAGGAAGAACCACATCGCGGCCGGGACGTGCGTCAGCCGGGACAGCTGGTCGGCGTCGGAGTCCGGGGCGCCGCCGTGGCGGCGCTTCGCCTGGAGTTCGAAGGCCGGGCGCACCCCTCCCAGCAGCAGGAACCACACCGCGCTGTAGGCGAACGCCGACTGCACCACCGGCTCGGTGAGCCAGGACACCAGCAGGAACGCGGCGCCCGTCAGGATGACGGTCAGTGCTCCGTACGCGTTGCGGATCATCACCAGCATGGCCAGCAGCAGGGCCGTGGCCACCCACAGCAGCAGCGTGATGCGGTGCTCGGCGAGCAGCCACGCGCCGCCGAGGCCGAGCAGGGGCGGCGCGGTGTACCCGGCGGCCGCGGTCAGGATCATGCCGAGACCGGACGGCTTGCCACGGCTGACGGTGAGGCCGCTGGTGTCCGAGTGCAGCCGGATGCCGTCCAGACGGCGGCCGGTGAGCAGCGCGACCAGCCCGTGGCCGCCCTCGTGGGCGATGGTGATCGCGTTGCGCGAGACCCGCCACACGGCGCGGGGGACCGTCACGGCGAGGGCGGCGACGGCCGTCACGACGACGAGCCACACGTCCGGGGCGGGCTGGGTACCGAAGACGTCGGCGCTGGCCATTTCTCGGACGGCTCCTCAAACGGTGGGACGGGATGGCAGGGTGACACATATGTGCGGACGTTATGCGGCGAGCCGGAGGCCCGAAGACCTCACCGGACTCTTCCAGATCGAGAAGTGGGAGCCCAAGGAGACCCTGGCCCCCGACTGGAACGTGGCTCCCACCAAGGAGGTGTACGCGGTCCTCGAACGCCCTTCCAAGGACAAGGACGCGGATCCCCGCCGTCCGGTTCGGCAGCTGCGGGCGCTGAAGTGGGGACTCGTACCGTCCTGGTCGAAGACGCCCGAGGGCGCCGCCCGGATGATCAACGCCCGTGCGGAGACGGTCCACGAGAAGCCGTCCTTCCGGCAGGCCTTCACCTCGCGCCGGTGCATCCTGCCCGCCGACGGCTATTACGAGTGGGTGACCGGCGCCCAGGAGCGGCAGCTGGAGGAGCAGGGAAAGAAGAAGCGGCCGCGCAAGCAGCCGTACTTCGTGACGCCGGCCGACGGCTCGGTCTTCGCGATGGCCGGGCTGTACGAGTTCTGGCGCGACCCCACGCTCCCGGCCGACCACCCGCAGGCCTGGTGGGCCACCTGCTCCGTGATCACCACCGATGCGGAGACCGGCCCGCTCGGGGTGGCCCCCGCCGAGGGCCCGCGCACGCTCGCGGACATCCACCCCCGCATGCCGCTGATGCTCACCCCGGACCGCTGGGACGCCTGGCTGGACCCGGCCCGCACGGACGTGGAAGACCTGCGCGCGCTGCTCGCCCCGCCGCCCGAGGGCCTGATGCGGGCCTATCCCGTCACCACGTCGGTCAGCAACGTCCGCAACAACGGCCCCGAACTGCTGGAGGAACTCGCCGCCCCGGAGGAGGGAACGCTCTTCTAGGGCGTGTACGGAAGTCCCGTCCGGCCGGATCAGGGAGCGGGTCCGGTGCGTGCGACCGACCGGCGGAGATGGGAGCCGGCGCGGCGGGGCACCTCCCGTGCCCGGAGGGCCACGGGGGAGTCGGCGTGACGACGGCGCGGCGAGCGTGCGTGCGGGACACGCGCGCCCGGCAAGATCGGCCGGACAGGACCCGGGCGGCCGGGCCGGGCAGGATGGAGCCGTGACCTCCGTGACGCACAGTGAAACCGTTCCGACCGGCGTCGGCGACGCCCGGATCACCTGGCACGCCGCCGAGGGCGACGCCCGGCTCGTGGTGGCCCTCTCCCACGGCGCCGGGGGCGGCATCGAGGCCCGTGACCTGCAAGCCCTCGCCGCCGCCCTGCCCGCAGCCGGCGTGAGCGTCGCCCTGGTCGAGCAGCCCTGGCGGGTCGCCGGCAAGAAGCTCGCGCCCGCCCCCAAGCGGCTCGACGAGGGCTGGCGAGACGTGGGGCCCGCGCTGCGCGCGGCCGGCCCGCCCGTCGTGGCCGGCGGGCGCAGCGCCGGGGCCCGCGTCGCCTGCCGCACCGCGGCCGAGCTGGGCGCCCGCGCCGTACTCGCACTGTCCTTCCCGCTCCACCCGCCGGGCAAGCCGGAGAGCTCCCGGGCGGACGAGCTGCTCGGGGCCGGCGTGCCCACCCTCGTCGTCCAGGGCGGCAGCGATCCGTTCGGGAAGCCGGAGGAGTTCCCGGCGGGCGACCACGAGATGGTCGAGGTCCCCTTCGGCGATCATGGCTTCGCGGTGCCGAAACGGGCCCCCGTCACGCAGGAGGAGGCCCTCCGGGTGATCACCGACGGGGTCGGGACATGGGTGGCCGCCCTGCGGGAATGAGGAGCGGCCCTCTTCTGTTGTGACGTTCGTCGATGAAACAGAGAGCCACGAGAGGGAGTCCGTCGCATGGGTTCGACCATCTGCCCGAGTCGACCGCACGCCGCAGAGCCGGCCTGGACGGTTCTGCCCGCGGCCACGATCGCGCCCGGCCGGGCGTCGGGCGGAAAGAATCGGAAGGGACTGTCACCGGAAGGTCGACTATTCTCCGATTCGAGCGGGTCCGCACTCGGTCTCGCCACAGCGCTGGAGGAGGTGGGTCCGGTCACTGGGACCGACGCAGGGACCGACGACGGCCCCGAGGAGACGACCGTCGAGCGCAACGCGCGCTTCGAGCGGGACGCCCTCGGTTACCTCGACCAGATGTACTCGGCGGCGCTGCGCATGACACGCAACCCGGCGGACGCGGAGGACCTGGTCCAGGAGACGTACGCCAAGGCGTACGGGTCCTTCCACCAGTTCCGCGAGGGAACGAACCTCAAGGCGTGGCTGTACCGGATCCTCACCAACACCTTCATCAACTCGTACCGGAAGAAGCAGCGCGAGCCCCAGCGCAGCGCCGCCGAGGAGATCGAGGACTGGCAGCTGGCGCGCGCCGAGTCGCACATGTCCACCGGTCTGCGCTCCGCCGAGTCGCAGGCGCTGGACCACCTGCCGGACTCCGATGTGAAGGAAGCCCTCCAGGCCATCCCGGAGGAGTTCCGCATCGCGGTCTATCTCGCGGACGTCGAGGGCTTTGCGTACAAGGAGATCGCGGACATCATGGGTACACCCATCGGCACGGTGATGTCCCGACTGCACCGTGGCCGCCGCCAGTTGCGCGGCATGCTCGAGGACTACGCCCGCGAACGCGGTCTGGTCCCCGCGGGCGCCGGAGAGTCGTCGAACGATCGGAAAGGCTCGGGCTCATGAGCTGCGGAGAGCCGCACGAGACGGATTGCTCGGAGGTCCTGGACCATCTCTACGAGTTCCTCGACCATGAGATGCCCGACAGCGACTGCACCAAGTTCGAGGTGCACTTCGAGGAATGCTCTCCGTGCCTGGAGAAGTACGGGCTCGAGCAGGCCGTGAAGAAGCTGGTCAAGCGCTGCTGCGGCCAGGACGACGTACCGACCGACCTGCGCGCCAAGGTGATGGGACGGATCGAGCTGATCCGGTCCGGGCAGGCCGTGCCCGACCACGACGTGTCGACGGCCACCCAGGAATGACCCGCGTCGACGCCGTGTGCGTCGGGGAGTGACACAGCGCCGTCGGGAAGGGGCGCGCCGCGATCACCGCGGCGCGCCCCTTCCCCGTTCATCGCGTCCCCGCGGCCGGCAGCACGTCACCCGAAGGTGCTAATCGATTCGGACCCGCCGCCCCGGCCCACCCAACTCGCTAGCCTGGCGCTCAATTTGGGCGAACTGGAGCCCGGTGCACCGGGACGGACGGGAGGGCGGGAGAGCGTGGCGGGCATTCCGGCAGCGGCGCGCGCGTACATGACCTGCGCCGTGCTGTGCGCCACCGCGTGCGCGCTCCCCGCGTTCGCACCGGGCGCCGCGACCCCGTGGGGAGCCGTCGGGCTCCTCGCCGCGCTGTACGCCTTCTGCGAATGGCCGGCCCGATGTCCGTCCCTCGGCCGGATCACGAGCGGCGCCGTCATGCCGGTGGGCGCCGCGTCCTTCTTCCCGGTCCTGCTCGCCGCCGTCCTGCTGCTGCCGCCCTCCGCCGCAGCCCTCGTCGCCGTGCCCGGCGGCCTGGTCGCCCGCGTCGAGCACCGGCCCAGGACGGCCCGCCGGATCTGGCGCACCGCCCAGCTCGCCGTCGCCGCCTGGGCCGCCGCCGGGACCGGGTCGCTCCTCGGCGGGTCCGCCGCGCTCGGCGGCGCCGGCCACGTCCCGTCCGCCCCGGACTTTCCCTACGCGCTGCTGCCGGCCACCGCCTCGGTGCTCACCTTCTGCCTTGTCCTCACCGCCCTCGAAGGCGGCATCCGCGCCACCGCCGAGCACGTGCCGCCGCGCGGTGCCTGGCGCGGACTCCTCCTGCGCTCGCTCGCCCCGCACGCCGTGCACGGCCTCGCCGGGCTGATGATGGCGGTCCTCTGGCGCAGCCCCTACGGCTGGCCGGCCGCCCTCTTCGTGCTGCTGCCCATGTACATCTCCTGCTGGATGTTCGGCCAGTACCACCGGGAGCGCGCCGCCCACCAGGCGACGATCCGGGCCCTGGTGCAGGCCGTCGACATCAAGGACAAGTACACCCGCGGGCACAGCGAGCGGGTGGGCCGCGCCTCCGTGCTCATCGCCCGGGAGCTCGGCATGGACGAGGCGCGCCTGGAGGTGCTCCGCTTCGCCGGCATCCTGCACGACGTCGGCAAGCTGGGCGTACCGACCCGGGTGCTGCGCAAGGACGGGCCGCTCACCCCGGAGGAGCGGCGGATCATCGAGCTGCACCCCGAGTACGGGCACGAGATGGTCCGGGGGATCGGCTTCCTCGGCGAGGCCCGTTCCGCGATCCTGCACCACCACGAGCGCCTGGACGGCACCGGCTACCCGTACGGGCTGCGCGGCGCGCAGATCCCCGAGTTCGCCCGGGTGGTGGCCGTCGCCGACGCCTTCGACGCCATGACGTCGACCCGCTCCTACAGCCGTGCCCGTCCGGTGCCGACGGCGGTCGCGGAGCTGGAGCGGTGCGCGGGCACCCAGTTCGACCCGAGGATGGTGCAGGCCCTGGTCCGGGCGCTCGCCCGGCACGGCTGGCAGACCGAGGTCACCGCCGACCAGACGCTGCCGGGCGTTCCCGCGCCCCCGCGCGGAAACGTCCCGCCTCCCCATGACCAGGCACGACGGCCGGCGTCCGGCGGTCTCGGGCGGCCGTCCGAGAACCCTGCCCACGGCGGCACACGATGATGCGCGGCGGCCGGATCTCCGTCACCGTGGTCCGGCCCCCGGCCGCCGCCGTCGCCGCCGTGTACACCGCGGCCGGCGCGCTCACCGCCGGCGGGCTCGGCTGGACGCTCTGGCACGGGATCGTGGAGCCCGGAACCGCGCTCGCCTTCGGGCTGTTCATCGCCGTCGGCGAGCTCGCCCGCTGGGGCGCCCTGCCCGGGGAGAGGGAGCCCGCGCCGCTCGGGGCGGCCGCCGCCCTCGCGTACGCGCTGCTCGGCGAGGCCGGCGGGCGTCCCACCGGCCACGGAGTACCGCAGATCGTCGCCGTCGCCGTCGCGGGCGCCCTCGCCGGGGTCGTCCCGCACGTCGCCCGCGGCAACGGCCCCGCGCTCGACCACGTCGCCCGCCGGGTGCTCACCGTCGGCTTCGCCGCGGTCTGCTTCCAGCCTCTCTTCAACTCCGGCCAGTTGCTGAGGAGCACCGGCCGCGGGCCGTACTACGCGCTGTTCCTGCTGCTCGTGCTCGCGCTGACCGCGCTGTGCGACGCCGTCCTGGCCGCCCTCATACGCAGCGCCCGTACTCTCCCGCGCGGTGCCGGGCGCGCGGCCGGCGCGCCCGCCGTCCCCGTCCCGTTCGTCCCGGTCCTGCGCGGCGAGCTGCGGGCGCTGACCGGCATCGGCTCGGCCGTGTGCGCCACGGGGGCCGTCGTGGCCCTGGCCGTGGCCGTGGCAGGGCTGTGGGCGCTGCCGGTGTTCTGCCTGCCGCTGCTGCTCACCCAGCTCTCCTTCCGCCGGTACCTCGCCGTCCGCGCCACCTACCGCCAGACGATCGCCTCCCTCGCGCGTGCCACCGAGGTCGCCGGATACACGTCCCCCGGCCACGCCCACCGGGTGGCGGCCCTGAGCAGGGCCGTCGGGCGCGAGCTCGGGATGTCGGGGCCGGAGCTGACCGTCCTGGAGTACGCCGCACTGATGCACGACATCGGTCAGCTGTCCC
Source organism: Streptomyces sp. STAM6 (assembly GCF_054963715.1). Classification (NCBI taxonomy): domain Bacteria; kingdom Bacillati; phylum Actinomycetota; class Actinomycetes; order Kitasatosporales; family Streptomycetaceae; genus Streptomyces; species Streptomyces sp. STAM6. The sequence continues at coordinate 58,756 of NZ_JBUEFZ010000003.1, forward strand.
TGGTCGACCCGGTACCGGAGGGCGCCACCGCTCTGCTGCCGGCCGCCGAGCAGCGCCGGATCGCGCTCCTGGGCGGGGCTGTGGTCCGCCAGACCGGCGTCCCGGAGGCCGTCGCCGTCGTCGTGGAGCGGCAGGCCGACCCGTATCGCGAGCAGCCCCTGCCGGCCAGGATCGTCCGCACCGTCAACGCGTACGACGACCTGTCCGGGGAAAGCGACCGGAAAGCGCTCTGCGCCCTGGAACAGCTCAGGCTGGGCACTGCCCGGGACCATCATCCGGCCGTGGTGGAGTCCCTCGCCAGAGTCCTCGCCCGCGGCGGCGTCGCCCGCCCGGCACCTGGGTAACCCATGGGTAATGAGCGGGCGTGTGACCCGGCATGGTTGGATGCGAACAAGAGGGTGTCCGGGGGCAGTGACCTTCAGCGACCGGCAGGCGGGAATCGTGAGGATCTTCGGGAAGGTACGGCATCGGCCCTCCGCCTCGTGGCGGCAGGCCACCGACCGCGCGTTCACGCTGATCGGGGACGGGCGGTACGAGGACGCGGGCGCGCTGCTCACGCGTGCGGCGGACCTGGAGCCCTGGCTCTCGGAGTCCTGGTTCAACCTGGCGCTGCTGCACAAGTTCCGGCACGACTGGGAGCAGGCGCGCACCGCGGGCCTGCGGGCCGTCGCCCTGCTCGACAAGGAGACCGGCGCACCGGACTGGTGGAACGTCGGCATCGCCGCCACCGCGCTCCAGGACTGGCCGCTGGCGCGCCGCGCCTGGCAGGCCTACGGGCTGAAGGTGCCCGGAGCCGCCGCGGCCGGCGGGGAGCCGGCCGGGATGGAGCTGGGCAGCGCGGCCGTCCGGCTGTCGCCGGAGGGCGAGGCCGAGGTCGTGTGGGGACGCCGGCTGGATCCGGCGCGGATAGAGGTGCTGTCCATCCCGCTGCCGTCGTCCGGGCGGCGCTGGGGCGAGGTCGTCCTGCACGACGGCGTCCCGCACGGTGAACGCACCACCTCCGCCGGGCACAGCTTCCCCGTCTTCGACGAGATCGAACTGTGGGCGCCGTCCCCGGTGCCGACCTGGGTGGTGCTCCTGGAGGCGGCCACCGAGGCCGACCGGGACGCCCTGGAGCAGCTCGCCGCGGACGCCGGCTTCGCCGCCGAGGACTGGTCCTCGTCGGTGCGGCTGCTGTGCCGTGCCTGTTCGGAGTCGCGGATGCCCAGTGCCGAGGGCGAGGGCGAACACCTGGACCCGCACGATCACAGCGAGCCGGGCCACCCCGGGCCGCTCGGCCACCGCTCGCCCGGCGAGCTGTGGGTGCCGGAGCGCGAATGCGGCATCGCGGCGCCCGCCGGACTGGTGCGCGGCCTGCTCGACGGATGGGTGGCGGACAGTCCCGACAGCCGCGAGTGGCGGGATCTCGAAGAAGTCTGCTGACTCGTGCCCGTAGGCTGTACGGGCACAACGCAGCATCGGGTGACAGGGAAGGCGCAGTGGCGGACATGGCGCAGCAGGAGACGGCTCAGCAGGTCGACGACGAGGGCTTCGTCATCGACACGGAGGACTGCGAGGAGCGCGAGACCGCGTACCGCGAGCGCGGCACCTCCCGCCCCATCACGGTCGTCGGCAACCCGGTGCTGCACAAGGAGTGCAAGGACGTCACCGAGTTCGACGACAAGCTGGCGCAGCTCATCGACGACATGTTCGCCAGCCAGCGGACGGCGGAGGGCGTCGGCCTGGCCGCCAACCAGATCGGCGTCGACCTGAAGGTCTTCGTCTACGACTGCCCGGACGACGAGGGCGTGCGGCACACCGGCTACGTCGTCAACCCCGTCCTCCAGGACCTCCCGGCGGACCGCCGTGTCCTCGACGACTCCAACGAGGGCTGCCTGTCCGTCCCGACGGCGTACGCCTCGCTGGCCCGCCCGGACTACGCCGAGGTGCACGGCAAGGACATGCACGGCAACCCCGTCAAGGTGCGCGGCACGGGCTACTTCGCCCGCTGCCTCCAGCACGAGACGGACCACCTGTACGGCTACCTGTACATCGACCGCCTCTCGAAGCGGGACCGCAAGGACGCGCTCCGTCAGATGGCCGAGGGCACCCCGCGCTACCCGGTCGTCGCGAACGACTGATCCCGCCGTACGGCGAAGGGCCCCGCTCCTCCGGGAGCGGGGCCCTTCGCCGTCGCGGAAGGCGCGGCGGCTCAGAAGTCCTCGTCGAGGTCGACCGAGCCCTCCACCGCCACCTGGTACGCCGACGGGCGGCGCTCGAAGAAGTTGGTCAGCTCCTGGACGCCCTGCAGCTCCATGAACGAGAACGGGTTCTCCGAGCCGTACACCGGGGCGAAGCCGAGCCGGACCAGGCGCTGGTCGGCGACGCACTGGAGATACTCGCGCATCGACTCGGTGTTCATGCCGGGCAGGCCGTCACCGCACAGGTCGCGGCCGAACTGCAGCTCCGCCTCGACCGCCTCCCTCAGCATGTCGGTGACCTGCCGCTGGAGTTCGTCGTCGAAGAGCTCGGGCTCCTCCTTGCGGACCGTGTCCACGACCTCGAAGGCGAAGTTCATGTGCATGGTCTCGTCGCGGAACACCCAGTTGGTGCCGGTGGCCAGGCCGTGCAGCAGGCCGCGGCTGCGGAACCAGTACACGTAGGCGAAGGCGCCGTAGAAGAACAGGCCCTCGATGCACGCGGCGAAGCAGATCAGGTTGAGCAGGAAGCGCCGGCGGTCCGCCTGCGTCTCCAGCCGCTCGATCTTCTCGACCGAGTCCATCCACTTGAAGCAGAACTGCGCCTTCTCGCGGATGGAGGGGATGTTCTCGACCGCCGCGAAGGCCGCCGAACGGTCCTCCGGGTCGGGCAGGTAGGTGTCGAGCAGCGTCAGGTAGAACTGGACGTGCACGGCCTCCTCGAAGAGCTGGCGCGACAGGTACAGGCGCGCCTCCGGGGAGTTGATGTGCTTGTACAGCGTCAGGACGAGGTTGTTCGCCACGATCGAGTCGCCCGTCGCGAAGAACGCGACCAGGCGGCCGATCATGTGCTGCTCGGCCGGCGTCAGCTTCGCGAGGTCGGCGACGTCCGAGTGGAGGTCGACCTCCTCCACGGTCCAGGTGTTCTTGATGGCGTCCCGGTAGCGCTCGTAGAAGTCCGGGTAGCGCATCGGACGGAGGGTCAGCTCGAAGCCCGGGTCGAGGAGGTTCTTCTCGGGCGACGGGTGGGCGCTCATTACTGGCAGGCCTCGCAGGACTCGGGGTTTTCGAGGGAGCAGGCGACCGCCTCGGGGTCGGCGACCTGCTGAACGGGGATGGATGCCCGCGCGGCACGGGCGATCCGGGTCGCCGGACGCGAGCGCAGGTAGTACGTCGTCTTCAGGCCCTGCTTCCAGGCGTACGCGTACATCGACGACAGCTTGCCGATGGTGGGCGTCTCCATGAACAGGTTCAGCGACTGCGACTGGTCCAGGAACGGGGTCCGCGCCGCCGCCATGTCGATCAGGCCGCGCTGCGGGATCTCCCAGGCCGTCCGGTACAGCGCACGCACCTCGGCGGGCACCCAGCTGAAGCCCTGCACCGATCCGTTGGACTCGCGCAGCGCCTCCCGGGTCTGCGCGTCCCACACGCCGAGCTTCTTCAGCTCTTCGACCAGGTAGGAGTTGACCTGGAGGAACTCACCCGACAGCGTCTCACGCTTGAAGAGGTTGGAGACCTGCGGCTCGATGCACTCGTACACGCCGGCGATGGAGGCAATGGTCGCGGTCGGGGCGATGGCCAGCAGCAGCGAGTTGCGCATGCCGACCGAGGCGATCCGCTCGCGCAGCGCCGCCCAGCGCTCCGGCCAGTTCAGCTCCACGTCGTAGTGGTCCGGGTGCAGCACCCCGCGCGCCGCCCGGGTCTGCTCCCATGCGGGGAGCGGGCCGCTGCGCTCGGCGAGGTCGGCGGAGGCCTCGTAGGCCGCGAGCATGATCCGCTCGGCGATCCGGGTCGACAGGGCGCGCGCCTCGGGGGAGTCGAACGGCAGCTTCAGCTGGAAGAAGACGTCCTGCAGGCCCATCGCGCCCAGACCCACCGGCCGCCACTTGGTGTTGGACCGGCCGGCCTGCTCGGTCGGGTAGAAGTTGATGTCGACGACCCGGTCGAGGAACGTCACGGCGGTGCGGACGGTCTCGTCCAGCCGCTCCCAGTCGATCGTGCCTCCGGCGACGAAGGCGCCCAGGTTCACCGAACCGAGGTTGCAGACGGCGGTCTCGCCGTCGTTCGTCACCTCGATGATCTCGGTGCACAGGTTGGAGGAGTGCACGACCGTGCCGGGCTCGGCGGTCTGGTTCGCGGTCCGGTTGGAGGCGTCCTTGAACGTCATCCAGCCCTGGCCGGTCTGCGCGAGGGTGCGCATCATGCGGCCGTACAGGTCACGGGCCGGCATGGTCTTCTTGGCCAGTCCGGCCGCCTCGGCCCTGCGGTAGGCGGTGTCGAACTCCTCGCCGTACAGGTCGACGAGCTCCGGCACGTCGGCCGGCGAGAACAGCGACCACTCGGCGTCCGCGTTGACCCGGCGCATGAACTCGTCCGGGATCCAGTGCGCCAGGTTGAGGTTGTGGGTGCGCCGGGCGTCCTCGCCCGTGTTGTCGCGCAGCTCCAGGAACTCCTCGATGTCCGCGTGCCAGGTCTCCAGGTAGACCGCGGCCGCGCCCTTGCGGCGGCCGCCCTGGTTCACGGCGGCGACCGAGGCGTCCAGGGTCTTCAGGAACGGCACGATGCCGTTGGAGTGGCCGTTGGTGCCGCGGATGAGCGAACCGCGGGCACGGATGCGGGAGTAGGACAGTCCGATGCCGCCCGCGTGCTTGGAGAGCCGCGCCACCTGGTGGTAGCGGTCGTAGATCGAGTCCAGCTCGTCCTGCGGCGAGTCCAGCAGGTAGCAGGACGACATCTGCGGGTGGCGGGTGCCGGAGTTGAACAGCGTGGGGGAGGACGGCAGGTAGTCGAGCCGGCTCATCAGCCGGTAGAGCGCCGCGACCTCGTCCAGCGCGCGCAGCGAGTCGTCCTCCGCGAGGCCGGCCGCCACGCGCAGCATGAAGTGCTGCGGGGTCTCGATGACCTTGCGCGTGATCGGGTGCCGGAGCAGATAGCGCGAGTAGAGCGTCCGCAGGCCGAAGTAGCCGAAGCGGTCGTCCGCCTCCGGGTCGACGAGGCCGTCCATCCGTACGGTGTGCAGACGGACGAACTCGGCCGTGCGGTCGGCGATCAGGCCCTCACGGTGGCCGACGGCCACGGACGCCGAGAACGACACCGCGCCCTGGCTCGCCGCCTCTTCGGCGATGGTCCGGGTCAGCAGCCTGGCGGCGAGCCGCGAGTACGCGGGGTCCTCGGAGATGAGTCCGGCGGCCGCCTCGGTGGCGAGCTCCCGCAGTTCGGCGTCGTCCGAACCGGCGTGCCGGCCGCGCAGCGCGGCGGCGGCGACCCGGCCGGGGTCCGTGTCGGGCAGATCGGCGGTGAGGTCCGTCAGGGTCCGCAGCAGGTCGGCGCCGCGGCCCGAAGGACCTCCGTCGAGGGCGGTGGTGGGAGACGGGTGGGCGGTCCCGGGTCCGTCGGTCTCCGTGTCCGTGACGCTTGAGGCCGGATCGGCTGGCGCGATGGTCACGTGGGGGCTCTCCCTCGCTCGGCTCGGGGCCGGCGGGCGGGCAGGGGAGCGGGGCGCCCGGGCACAGGGGCGCATGCACCGCGTCCACCGGCCCACTCCGCGAGGCCCGGACGTCTGGGCACCCGGGCCGGACGGACCGGGCGCACTGTCAGCAGGTGTTCGGACTTCAAAGGGCGCAAAGGCACACCAACACACCGTTGCGGGACAGTTCCGGATTCGCACCGGATTCCCCTGCGACGACAGCGAGCATGAGCATACATGTGGGGGGCTCCCCTTGAGGCACCCCCCACATGTTGTGTCGGTCGGCAATCGCCGTGTCGCTCAGAGCTTCAGGCCGTAGGTGCGCAGAGTGACGCCGTGGAGGGGTTCCCAGTCCCGTTCCGGGGTCCGTACGAACCCCAGCCGCTCGTAGAGCCGGTGGGCCGATCGCATCGCGACCTGGGTCGACAGGACGATCCCCCGGCAGCCCGGCAGGGCCCGGGCGCGCTCCACGCAGGCCCGTGCGAGCGCCTCGCCGGCACCCCGGCCGCGGGCCGCTTCCGCCACCGCGAGCATCAGGATCTCGGCCTCGCCCTCGCGCGCGATGCCGGCCCACGGGCCGCCGGACGCGACGAACGTCACGCCGCCCAGCAGCTGTTCGTTCTCGCCCACGGCGACGAGCACCTCGGCCCCCGCGGCACGCGCGGACACGTCGCGCAGCTCGTGCAGGTACTCGTCGCTCTCTCCGAAGGCCGGCAGCCCGTCGGCGAGGTACGCCTCCGCGGTGATGTCGCCCAGCGCGGTGTGCTCGTCGGGCCGTACGGCCCTGATGGTGATGTCCATGGGCGCAGTGTGGCCCCTCGTGCGGCGACGACGAAGGCCGCCGCGCCCCCCGGAGGGAGTGCGGCGGCCTTCGTCGTGCGCGAGGGCCGTCAGTGACCGGCACCCGCCGTGGCCGGCGGAAGCTCGACCTTGACGCCCGGGTCGCCCGCGTCGGCGGTGTAGTCCGACGGCGACGTCTCGTCCACGCCCTCGGGGGCCTTGACGGCCTTGAGGACGAAGGTGAGGACGACGGTGACGACCACGTTGAGGACGAACGCCGTCAGGCCGATGTAGCCGATCTCACCGATGCCCGGGATCTCGGCGGACGAGCCGCCGAAGTGCTTCTGCGTGGGGCTCGCGACGCCGTACGCGGCGGCCGTGCCGTAGACCATGCCGACGGCCCAGCCGGCCAGCAGCGCCCAGCGGTGGAACCAGCGCGTGAACAGACCGCCGACCAGGGCCGGGAAGGTCTGCAGGATCCAGATGCCGCCGAGCAGCTGGAAGTTGATGGCGACGGTCTTGTCCATGGTGAGGACGAAGGCCAGCGCGCCCACCTTCACCAGCAGCGACACCAGCTTGGACACCTTGGTCTCCTGCTCCGGGGTGGCGTCCGGCTTCAGGAAGTCCTTGTAGATGTTCCGGGTGAAGAGGTTGGCCGCGGCGATGGACATGATGGCCGCCGGGACCAGCGCGCCGATGCCGATGGCGGCGAAGGCGACGCCCGCGAACCAGTCCGGGAACATGTTCTCGAACAGCTGGGGGATCGCCAGCTGGCCGTTCTGCACCTTGATGCCCGCCGCGATGGCCATGAAGCCGAGCAGCGCCAGCAGGCCCAGCATCAGTGAGTACAGCGGCAGGATCGTGGTGTTGCGGCGGATCACGTCACGGCTGCGCGAGGAGAGCGTCGCGGTGATGGAGTGCGGGTACATGAAGAGCGCCAGCGCCGAGCCGAGCGCCAGGGTGGCGTAGCCCCAGTGGCCCGCCTCGCCGGGCACGAGCGCGCCGCGCGGTTTGTCGGTGGCCGGGTTGATCTGCGCGTAGGCGTCGCCGGCCGCGGCGAAGATGTCGTCGAAGCCGCCCAGCTTGATCGGGATGTAGATGATCGCCACCGCGATGACGATGTAGATCAGGGTGTCCTTGACGAAGGCGATCAGCGCCGGGGCCCGCAGACCGGACGAGTAGGTGTACGCGGCGAGCACACCGAAGGCGATGAGCAGCGGCAGGTCCTTGATGAACCAGTTGGTGTTCTCACCGCCGCCGACGCCCATGACGTCGAGCACCGCCTGGATGCCGACGAGTTGGAGGGCGATGTACGGCATCGTGGCGAGGATGCCGGTGAGGGCCACCGCCAGCGACAGCCCCTTGGAGCCGAAGCGGCCGCGGACGAAGTCGGAGGTGGTGACGTATCCGTGCTTGTGGGACACCGACCACAGGCGGGGCAGGAAGGTGAAGATGAGCGGGTAGACGAGGATGGTGTACGGCACGGCGAAGAAGCCGGCCGCGCCCGCCGCGTAGATGGCGGCCGGGACGGCGACGAAGGTGTACGCCGTGTAGAGGTCGCCGCCGAGCAGGAACCACGTCACCCAGGTGCCGAACGAGCGGCCGCCGAGGCCCCATTCGTCGAGGCTGTTCTCGTTCTCGGCCTTGCGCCAGCGCGCGGCCATGAAGCCCATGACCGTGACGGCCAGGAAGAAGAAGACGAAGACGCCGAGCGCGACGCCGTTCACACCGTCCTTCATCGCGACCCACCCCCCTTGCGGGCGCGCTGGTCACGCTGCCACAGCTTGTAGGCGATCATCGTGAGACCGGTCGATATCACGACCCAGAGCATCTGGTACCAGTAGAAGAACGGGATGCCCATGAAGACCGGTTCGAGCTTGGCGTACGAGGCGACCCAGAGCATCGCCACAAAGGGTGCGATCAGACAGAGCGCCACCACCACCCGCACCGGGGTGACGGCCGGCGGGCTCACCGGCTGTTTCTCCTCTTGCTCCTGCGACATGCAGCGACTCCGTCCCCTCACCGAGCACTTGCGTAATGGGCAGGAAATCTAAGGGACCGTTTCGTCGCGCGGAACCCCCGTCCGGATAACGGACCAGTCTCGACGTGCGGAAACGGTGAAGAGCCACGCCTTTTGACGGGGCGTGGCTCTCACCGGGCCGGTACGAAACGGAAGTTCAGTCGTTCGGACGCCGCGAAACGGGCGACGCCGGGTCCGTCCGGGGGACCTTTTGGGGGATCCCCGTTGTCCAGCCGGCCCGGTCCCGTCGCCGCCGTCTCAGCCGTTCGGGCGCTGGAGTCGGGCCACGCTGTGTCTGTCCGTGGGGTGACCCCCGGACCCCCAGCAAGGTCCCGTCGCCGCCGTCTCAGCCGTTCGGGCGCTGGAGTCGGGCCACGCTGTGTCTGTCCGGGGGGTGACCCCCGGACCCCCAGCAAGGTCCCGTCGCCGCCGTCTCAGCCGTTCGGGCGCTGGAGTCGCGCCACGAACTTGTAGCGGTCGCCGCGGTAGACCGAGCGGACCCACTCCACCGGCTCGCCGTTCTCGTCGAGCGAGTGGCGCGAGAGCATCAGCATCGGCAGGCCCACGTCCGTGCCGAGCAGGCCGGCCTCCCGCGGGGTGGCCAGCGAGGTCTCGATCGTCTCCTCGGCCTCCGCGAGCCGGACGTCGTACACCTCCGCCAGGGCGGTGTAGAGCGAGGTGTACTTGACCAGCGAGCGGCGCAGCGCGGGGAAGCGCTTCGCGGACAGGTGGGTGGTCTCGATGGCCATCGGCTCGCCGCTGGCCAGCCGCAGCCGCTCGATGCGCAGGACGCGCCCGCCGGCCGAGATGTCGAGGAGTCCCGCGAGCGTGTCGTCCGCCGTGACGTACCCGATGTCGAGCAGCTGTGAGGTGGGCTCCAGGCCCTGGGCGCGCATGTCCTCGGTGTACGAGGTGAGCTGCAGCGCCTGGGAGACCTTCGGCTTGGCGACGAAGGTGCCCTTGCCCTGGATGCGCTCCAGGCGGCCCTCGACGACCAGCTCCTGCAGGGCCTGCCGCACGGTCGTGCGGGAGGTGTCGAACTCGGCGGCGAGGGTGCGCTCCGGCGGCACCGGGGTGCCCGGCGGGAGCGTTTCCGTCATTTCCAGCAAATGCCGCTTCAGTCGGTAGTACTTGGGCACGCGAGCCGTGCGGGTCGCATTTCCGCTCTCGGTCTCGGTACCGCCCCCGTCCGTGGCCATGGCCCGCCTTCCCGACTCCTGTGCTGCTGCCGTCACCGGCTCCTCCGTCTATTGCGGCTCACATGGTGGCACGGACCGGTCACGGGTCGTCGCCCCTCCTCAGGTGTCGGTCCGGTAACGGACCCGACTGCCCTTCTTATACACCCTTGACACCCCTAAAGGTCTAGGCCAAGCTCCCGGGTACTGGTCTAAACCATTAAAGACCAAGTCCCAGTCCCACGAGCACTACCAGGCGTATGGCTTCGCGGTGGGCAGGGGTTGCAGGCATCCCTGAGGAGGGTGGCGTGAAGCGCAAGCTCATCGCGGCGATCGGCGTCGCGGGCATGGTGGTCAGCATCGCCGCGTGCGGTTCCGACAGCGGCAAGGGGGGCGACACCGAGGCCGGCGGCAACAAGACGCTGACGGTCTGGGTCATGGACGGGTCCGCTCCCGACGCCTGGATCAAGGAAGTCAACAAGGCCTTCGAGGCCAAGCACAAGGGCGTCAAGGTCAAGGTCGAGGTCCAGCAGTGGAACGGCATCCAGGAGAAGGTCACCACGGCCCTCTCCGAGGACACCCCGCCGGACGTGCTGGAACTCGGTAACACCCAGACCGCCGGCTACGCGGCCACGGGCGGCCTCGCCGACCTCACGGACGACAAGGCCAAGCTCGGCCACGACGGCTGGAACAAGGGCATGCTCGCCTCCAACGAGCTGGACGGGAAGCTCTACTCCGCCCCCTGGTACGCCGCCAACCGGGTCGTCGTCTACGACAAGGCCGCCTTCAAGAAGGCCGGCGTGACCCCGCCGAAGACCCGCGCCGAGTGGATCGAGGGCCTGAAGAAGCTCAAGACCGCCGACCCCAAGACCCAGCCCATCTACCTCCCCGGCCAGAGCTGGTACGTCTTCTCCGGCTTCCTCTGGGACGAGGGCGGCGACCTCGCGGTCAAGGACGGCGACAAGTGGAAGGGCAACCTGTCCTCCCCGCAGGCCACCGCCGCCATCAACTTCTACAAGGAGCTGCAGTCGTACTCGACCGCTCCCAAGGACAAGGACGAGGCGACCCCCCAGCAGTCCACCGACATCGTCCCCAAGGGCGGCGTCGCGTCCTGGATCGGTCTCGGCTGGGAGGCCGGCGGCGCGATCGACGCGCTGAAGAAGGCCGGCAAGACCGCCGACTTCGGCTACTTCCCGATTCCCGGCAAGACCGCCGACAAGCCGGGCTCCGTCTTCTTCGGCGGCTCCAACCTCGCCGTCGCCGAGCGCTCCACCCACAAGGACCTGGCCAAGGAGTGGCTGGCCCTGGCCGCCGGCAAGGAGCACATGGCCAAGTACGCCGCCGCCACCCAGGGCGCGCTGCTCCCGAACAACGACGCCGCGCAGTTCAAGCCGGCCCCCGGCTCCTTCGCCGAGGCCATGGCGCTGTCCGCGTCCGTCGGCAAGATCACCCCGGTCACCCCGGGCTGGGCGAACGTCGAGACCGCGCCCAACCCGATCAAGGACTACATGACCAAGGTGCTGAAGGGCGAGGACCCCAAGACGGCCGGTGAGGCCGCCGACAAGGTGATCACCGAGCGAGTCAACCAGCAGTAGCCCGTGACCACCCGGTGGTGCGGCCGGCAGCGGACCGGTCGCACCACCGGGTCATGGCACCGCCCCCTTGTCCCAGGCCCACCACGACGGGCGGTCACCGAGAACCGCGAGGAAGAAGACCATGACCGTGGACTCCCAGGGAACGGTGAGCACCGTTCCTCAGGACGCGCCCGGAAAGGCGGCCGGGAAGACCCCGCCGCCCCCTTCCGGCGACAGACAAGTCCTCCAGCCTCCTCGCGGCAGACGCTCACTGCCCGGCGGGGCGCTGCCCTACCTGCTGATCGCCCCGGCCGTCCTGTCCATGGCGGTGCTGCTGCTCTATCCGCTGATCCGCAATGTGATCCTCTCCTTCCAGCAGGTCAACCGGAAGGAACTGATCACCCGCAAACCGGAGTGGATCGGCTTCGAGAACTACACCGAGCTGCTGGGTGACCCGGAGTTCTGGACCGTCGTGGTCCGCAGCGTCCTCTTCACGGCCGGCAACGTCGTGCTGATCATGGGCGTCGGCACGCTCGTCGGTCTGCTGCTCAACCGGCTCGGCAAGAAGATGCGCCTGGTGCTCTCGCTGGCGCTGATGCTGGCCTGGGCGATGCCGATCGTCGCGTCCGTCACCGTCTTCCGGTGGCTGTTCGACGAGCAGTTCGGCGTCGCGAACTGGCTGATGCGCACACTCGGCTTCGCCGGCTACGAGCAGCACAACTGGTTCGAAACGGGATTCTCCACCCTCGTCATCGTCACCGTCCTGGTGGTGTGGGGATCGATCCCGTTCGTCGCGCTCAACATGTACGCCGGCCTGACCACGATCGGGACCGAGCTGTACGAGGCCGCCAAGATGGACGGCGCGAACGGCTGGCGCACCTTCTGGTCCGTCGTCTTCCCGAACCTGAAGCCGTTCTTCCTGATCACCACGTTCCTGGAGATCATCTGGGTCTTCAAGGCGTTCGCTCAGGTCTACGCCATGAACCTGGGCGGCCCCGACCGCACCTCCGAGACCCTCCCGGTCTTCGCCTACATCGAGGGGCAGGGCCAGGCCCACTACGGCCTCGCCGCGGCCATCTCGGTCCTCACCATCGTGATGCTGATCGCCGCCATGTCCTTCTACTTCCGCCTGATCCTGAAGCAGGAGGAGGAGCAGTGAGCACCACCCACGCCAAGGCGCCGCAGGTACTGCGCCGCAAGCCGGTCCGGCCCGGCGCGGTCCTGAAGAACCTGACCGCGCTCGTCCTCGCGGTGATCTTCGTCTTCCCCGTGTACTGGATGTTCAGCTCGTCGCTGAAGCCGCAGTCCGAGATCCTCACCAAGGACCCGGTCTTCCTCTTCGCGCCGACGTTCGAGAACTACCCGACCGCCACCGGCGTCGAGTTGTTCTGGACGTATGTCGGCAACAGTCTCACCGTCACCGTCGGCGCGGTGCTGCTCGCCCTGGTCGTCGCCCTGGCCGCGAGCTTCGCCATCGCCCGGATGCGGTTCCGCGGCCGCAAGGGCCTCGTCCTCGGCGTGATGATGGCCCAGATGGCCCCGTGGGAGGTCATGGTCATCGTGATGTACATGATCGCCCGCGACGGCGACATGCTGAACAGCATCCCGCTGCTCACGGCGATCTACTTCGTCATGGTGCTGCCCTTCACCATCTGGACCCTGCGCGGCTTCATCGCCGCCGTCCCGGTGGAGCTGGAGGAGGCCGCGCAGATCGACGGCTGCACCCGCGGCCAGGCCTTCCGCAAGGTCCTCTTCCCGCTCCTCGCGCCGGGCCTGATGTCCACCTCGCTCTTCGGCTTCATCACCGCCTGGAACGAGTTCGCGATGGTCCTGATCCTGAACAAGGACAAGACGGCGCAGACCCTGCCGCTGTGGCTGACGCAGTTCCAGACGGCGTTCGGCAGTGACTGGGGCGCCACCATGGCCGCCTCCTCGCTCTTCGCCCTCCCCGTGCTCATCGTCTTCCTCTTCCTCCAGCGCCGGGCCGTCGGCGGCATGACCGCCGGCGCAGTGAAGGGATAACGGCACCCATGACGACTCTCGTGCGTGGCACCTCCGACACCCTCACCCGGGACGCCCTCACCGTCCTCCAGCCGGGTTTCGTCGGCACCACGGCCCCCGACTGGCTGTTGCGCCGCATCGGCGAAGGCCTCTCCGCGGTCGGCCTGTTCGGCCGCAACATCGCGAGCCCCGAACAGCTCGCGGCGCTCACCGCCCGGCTGCGGGCCGAGCGGGACGACGTGCTGGTCGCGATCGACGAGGAGGGCGGCGACGTCACCCGTCTCGAGGTGCGCAGCGGCTCCTCCTTCCCCGGCAACTACGCCCTGGGCTCGGTGGACGACACCGCGCTCACCCGGGCCGTCGCCCAGGAGCTCGGCCGCCGGCTCGCCGCCTGCGGGGTCGACCTCAACTGGGCGCCGTCCGCCGACGTCAACTCCAACCCGGACAACCCGGTGATCGGTGTGCGGTCGTTCGGCGCCGACACCGGCCTCACGGCCCGGCACACCGCCGCGTACGTCGAAGGCCTCCAGGCGGCCGGTGTCGCGGCGTGCACCAAGCACTTCCCCGGACACGGCGACACCAATGTCGACTCGCACCACGCGATGCCCCGCATCGATGTGGATCTGGACACACTGCACGCCCGTGAGCTGGTGCCTTTCCGCGCGGCCATCGCCGCGGGTTCCAAATCGGTGATGAGCGCGCATATCCTGCTGCCCGCGCTCGACCCCGAACACCCGGCCACCCTGAGCCCGCGGATCCTCACCGGACTGCTGCGCCAGGAGCTGGGCTACGACGGCCTGATCGTCACCGACGGCATGGAGATGCAGGCCATCGCCTCGACGTACGGGATCGAGCGCGGCTCCGTCCTCGCGATCGCGGCGGGCGCCGACGCCATCTGCGTCGGCGGCGGCCTGGCCGACGAGGAGACCGTACTGCGGCTGCGCGACGCGCTGGTCGAAGCGGTACGGACCGGCGAACTGCCCGAGGAGCGGCTGGCCGACGCGGCCGCGCGTGTGCGCGCGCTGGCGTCCTGGACCCAGGCGCACCGGGTCAGGGGGGCTGTGACGGAGCCGGGCGCGGCAGTGCAGGAGGGGACCGCGCCCGGCTACGACATCGGACTGGTGGCGGCCCGCCGGGCCGTGACGGTGACCGGGGAACGCACGCCGCTGACGGGGCCCGCCTACGTCGCCGCGTTCACGCCGGTCGCCAACATCGCGGTCGGCGACGAGACGCCGTGGGGCGTCGGGGCCGAGCTGGTCCGGCTGCTGCCGGGAACCAGGACCGGCACCTACGCCTCCGACACGGCCGTGGAGCGGGTCCTGCGGGACGCGGGGGAGCGGCGGATCGTCGCGGTCGTGCGGGACGCCCACCGCCATCCCTGGATGGCCGCGGCGCTGGACGCCCTGCTGGCGGCCCGCCCGGACACCGCCGTGGTGGAGATGGGCCTGAGCCAGGCCGCGCCGAAGGGGGCCCCGCACATCGCGACGCGCGGGGCGGCCCGCGTGTGCGGTCTCGCGGCGGCGGAGATCCTCACGGGCACCGCCTGAGGGACGTCCGTACCGGTGCGCAGGGGTTGTGCCGGTGCGGAGACACGAAGAGGGCCCGGGTTCGGTGACGAACCCGGGCCCCTTTCGCCGCCCTGCCTACAGGCCCTGCCAGGCGGGCTTGTTGGCGTAGGTGTGCCGGAAGTAGTCGGCGAGCTTCAGCTTGGACGCGGCGGCCTCGTCGACGACGACCGTGGCGTGCGGGTGCAGCTGGAGCGCGGAGGCCGGCACCAGGGCGGCCACGGGGCCCTCGACGGTCTGCGCGACCGCCTCCGCCTTGCCCTCTCCGGTGGCCAGCAGGACCAGGTGGCGGGCCTCCAGGATGGTGCCGATGCCCTGGGTGATGACGTGGTGCGGCACCTGGTCGATGTCGCCCTCGAAGAAGCGGGCGTTGTCTACGCGGGTCTGCTCGGTCAGGGTCTTGATGCGGGTCCGGGAGGCGAGCGAGGAGCAGGGCTCGTTGAAGCCGATGTGCCCGTCGGTGCCGATGCCGAGGATCTGCAGGTCCACGCCGCCCGCCTCGGCCAGCGCCCGGTCGTAGGCCTCGCAGGCCGCCTGGACGTCCTCGGCGGAGCCGTCCGGGCCCATGAAGGCGTCGGGGCTCAGCCCGAGCGGCTCGACGACCTGGCGCAGGACGGTCGAGCGGTACGACTCGGGGTGCCCGGCCGGCAGTCCGACGTACTCGTCCAGCTGGGCTATCCGGGCCCGCGAGACATCCACGGAGCCCGCCCGGACCTTGGCGGTCAGGGCGTCGTAGACGGGCAGCGGAGTCGAGCCGGTGGCCACGCCGAGCAGAGCGTCGGGCTTGCGGCGCAGCAGACGGGCGATGCCCTCCGCGATGAGTTCGCCGCCTGCCTTGGCGTCCTGGACGATGACAACTTCCACGCTGGGCCTGCCGATCTTGAGTGGTCCGAGTAGTCCATGTGGGCTATGTGGTATAGACCAATCTAGCAGAAGGGCTCGTCCCGCTGGCGGCCCCGCGAGAAACCGTGGTCGACTGTCTGACATGAGCGAGCAGCCGGGTCGGATCATGGCGGGGGAGATGGCGGAGCAGCCCGCGGTGCTGCGCCGGATCCTGGAGCAGGGCGCCCCGCGGATCCAGGCCGTGGCCGAGGCGATCGCGGCCCGCGCGCCGCGTTTCGTGCTGCTGACCGCCCGCGGCACCTCGGACAACGCCGCGCTGTACGCCAAGTACCTGCTGGAGATCCGCCTCGGCCTGCCGTGCGGCCTCACCTCCATGTCGACCACGACGGCGTACGGCGCCCGGCCCGATCTGACCGATGTCCTCGTGATCACGGTCAGCCAGTCCGGCGGCTCACCCGACCTCGTCGCCTCGACCCGGGCCGCCCGGGAGGCGGGCGCGGTCACTCTCGCGGTGACCAACAACGCCGACTCGCCGCTGGCCGCCGTCTCCGAGTACCACATCGACATCCTGGCCGGGCCCGAGAAGGCCCTCCCCGCGACCAAGACGTACACCGCCTCGCTCCTCGCCCTCTACCTCTTCGTGGAGGGGCTGAGGGGCGGTGCCCACGAGGCGCTGGGGGCGGCGAAGGCGCTGCCCGAACTCGCCGCCCGCATCCTGGACCGCAAGGCCGAGGTCCGGCAGCTCGCGGCCCGGTACCGGTTCGCCGAGCGCATGGTCATCACCTCGCGCGGCTACGGCTACCCGACGGCCAAGGAAGCCGCGCTGAAGCTCATGGAGACCAGCTACATCCCGGCGCTGTCCTACTCCGGCGCCGATCTGCTGCACGGCCCGCTCGCCATGGTCGACAACATCTCACCGGTCATCGCGGTGGTGACCGACGGCCGGGGCGGCGCCGCGCTCCAGCCGGTCCTGGACCGCCTGCGCGGCCGCGGTGCCGACCTCTTCGTCGTCGGCCCCCGCCCCCAGGTCGAGGCGGCCTCTGCGGGCTTCGTGCTGCCGACGCACGGCCTGGACGAGGAGCTCCAGCCCATTCTGGAGATCCTGCCGCTGCAGCTGCTCGCGTACGAGGTGACCATCGCCCGCGGCCAGGACCCCGACGCGCCGAGAGCCCTCGCCAAGGTCACCGAGACCCGCTGATCCCGGGCCCGAGGTTCGCCGCCGGCCCCGGCGGCCGGGGCGTGCTTCGAAGGTCCCGTCCGGGCGGGGGGACGACGCCACTTTCGCAACACGCCCTACGGCAGGGAGCCGTTCGTCGCGTCGATCCAGTGACCGGTGATCGCGCGCGCCTCGTCCGAGGCCAGGAACGCCACCACGTCCGCGATGTCCGACGGGGTGCCCACCCGCCCGGTGGCCGACATGGCCGCGGCCCCCGCCCAGGCCTCGTCGTTCCCGCGCAGCCACCCCGCGTTGACGTCCGTGTCGACGATGCCCGGCGCCACCGCGTTGACGGTGATGCCGCGCGGGCCCACCACCTTCGCCAGGTACTTCGTGAACACGTCCAGCGCGCCCTTGCTCATCGCGTACGCGATCGTGTCCGGCATCAGCGCCGCCCGGCTCAGGCCCGTCGAGACGTTGATGATCCGGCCGCCGTCCCGCATCCGCTCCAGTCCGAGCCGGGACACGAAGAACGGAGCCCTGGCGTTCACCCCGAAGACCCGGTCGTACTCCGCCTCGGAGATCTCCGCGAACGGCCGGGACGTCCCGATCCCCGCGTTGTTGACGAGGATGTCCAGTCCGTCCGCGTAACGGTCGAACGCGGCCCACAGCCCGTCCGCGTCCCCCGCGACGCCCAGCTCGCCGCCGAGCGCGAAGGCCGAGCCGCCGGCCGCCTCGATCGCGGCGACCGTCTCCTTGGCGGCCGTCTCGTTGCCGCCGTAGTGCACCCCGACCCGCGCGCCGTCGCGGCCGAGCCGCTCCGCGATGCCTCGCCCGATGCCCCGGCTGCCGCCGGTGACCAGCGCCGTCCTGCCCGTGAGCGTGCCCATGGGGCGCCCCCCTTTTTTCATAGTGATCGTTACAGAAAAGACCGTACCAAAGATTTTTTAGTGCCCGCTATAAAATGCGGCCATGGCGACGAGACAGCGCGGCAGGCCCCGCTCCTTCGACCGCGACGCGGCGCTGGAGCAGGCGACCCTGGCCTTCTGGGAGCACGGCTACGAGACGACGTCGGTCGCCGATCTGACCCGCGTCATGGGGATCGGCGCGCCGAGCCTGTACGCCGCCTTCGGGGACAAGAAGGCCCTGTTCTACGAGGTCGTGGCGGCCTACGCGCGGACCTACGGCGCGTTCGGCGCCCGCGCCCTCGCCGAGGAGCCCACCGCCCGGGCGGGCATCGCCCGGCTGCTGCGCGAGGCGGCCGCCGCGTACACCGACCCGGCTCACCCCCGCGGCTGCCTGATGATCACGGCGGCGATCAACTGCGCCACGCCGGAGGTCGAGCGTGCCCTGCGGGACCGCCGCGAGGCGAACATCGCGAGCTTCGAGGAGCGTATCCGCGCGGACCGGGACGCGGGCCTGCTCGCGCCCGGCGCGGACCCCCATGTGCTCGCCCGCTTCAGTGGAGCCGTCCTGCAGGGCATGTCGCAGCAGTCGCGCGACGGAGCCACGCGGGAGGAGCTGGAGGCGCTGGCCGAGACGGCGATGCGGGCGTGGCCGGCGGGGGGCGGCGCGTAGGGCGTATTGCGAAAGTGGCGTCGTCCGCCCGGAGGGCGGGGCCGGGGGCGTCTGGTGCGTGCCAGGCGTTCCCGGCCGGACGGGGCCTGCGGAACGCGCCCTGACGGCCCCGGAAACACCCGCGGGCCGCGGCGCCAGGACGGGACCCTCAACCCGTCCGGCACCGCAGCCCGGAGTTGCCCGGCCGACGGTGTGCGGTGCCGCGGCCGTGTGAGAGGTGCCGTCGCAGTCAGGGCAGAGAGCGCCGGTCCCCTCGATCCACCCTCCTGTGCGGGGAGGATGGAGGCTTTACCAACTCATTGTGGACTAGACCATTCAGGTCTGTCCATCCACGAGCAGTCCGTGTGTACGGGCCTATCCTCCACCACGGACGGTGGAAGCACCAGGTTCAACCACACAGGTACGCTCGCACATGTGCCCTCCATGAACGATCTCGTACGCCAGCACACCGCTCTGAGTGAGTCCGACCTCGAGTGGCTCCACCTGCTGGTGTCGGAGTGGCAGCTGCTCTCCGACCTCTCCTTCGCCGACCTCGTCCTGTGGGTGCCCACCCTGGACGGCACCCGATACGTCTCCGTCGCACAGATGCGCCCCAATACCGGACCCACCTCCTACCAGGACGACATGGTGGGCCATCTCGTTCCCCGCGGCCGCCGTCCGCTGCTGGACGCCGCGCTCGACGAGGGGCGGATCGTCCGGGAGGGCGACCCGGAGTGGCGCGAGGAGGTGCCCGTACGGGTCGAGTCCATCCCCGTGCGCCGGGAGGGCCGTGTCCTCGGTGTCATCGCGCGCAACACCAACCTGCTCACTGTCCGTACACCCTCGCGGCTGGAGCTCACCTATCTCCAGTCCGCCTCGGACCTCGCCCAGATGATCGCCGCGGGCACCTTCCCCTTCCCGGAGCAGCAGGTCGACATGGACGCGTCGCCGCGCGCCGGTGACGGTCTGATCAGGCTCGACGCGGACGGCGTGGTGCAGTACGCCTCGCCCAACGCCCTCTCCGCCTACCACCGCCTCGGCCTCGCCGCCGACCTCGTCGGCCAGCACCTCGGCCAGATCACCGCCGAGCTCGCCCCCTCCCGCGGTCCCGTCGACGAGGCCCTGGTCAAACTGGCCAGCGGCTACGCCCCGCGCGAGGCGGAGGTGGAGGGCAACGGCGGCGTCATCCAGCTGCGCGCCATCCCGCTCAAGCCCAAGGGCACGCGCATCGGCTCCCTGGTACTGCTCCGGGACGTCACCGAACTCCGCCGCCGCGAACGCGAGTTGATCACCAAGGACGCCACCATCCGGGAGATCCACCACCGGGTGAAGAACAACCTCCAGACGGTCGCCGCCCTGCTGCGGCTCCAGGCCCGCAGGATGGACTCCGACCGCGGCAGGGAGGCGCTCAACGAGGCGGTGCGCCGCGTCGGATCGATTGCGATCGTGCACGAGACCCTCTCGCAGAACCTCGACGAGCGGGTCGAGTTCGACGAGATCGCCGACCGGGTGATCTCGATGGTCGCCGAGATCTCGCCCGGCAAGGTCACCTGCCGGCGCAACGGCCGCTTCGGCATCCTGGACGCCGAGGTCGCCACTCCGCTCTCCATGGTCCTCACCGAGATCCTGCAGAACGCCCTGGAGCACGCCTTCGCCCCCGGCGAGCACGGCACCGTCGAGGTCTCGGCCGTCCGCGCCGACACCCGCGCGGCCGACGCCCGGCTGCTGATCACCGTCCAGGACGACGGCAGTGGTCTGCCCGAGGGCTTCGATCCGCAGCGCGCCGGCAATCTCGGACTGCAAATCGTGCGGACTCTGGTGGAAGGGGAGTTGGGCGGCACCTTCGACATGCAGCCCGCGCCCGGGCGCGGCACCCGGGTCGTCCTCGACGTCCCCGTGCAGTCGCAGAAGTAACGGGCAACCGCGGCCCCGCCCGCGCCCGCCGCGGCGGCGCCCGCACAGCAGCGAGCCCCGGACCGTGAGAGACGGTCCGGGGCTCGAACGCTTTGGTTACTGCTGCGCGCTGCGGCTCGGGAGGCGGGTCAGTGCGTACACGCTGTACGCGCCGCCTGGCTCAGGCTCGTAGCGGTGGCGTCGCTCAGGCGCTGGCGTTGCGCGCCCGGTTGCGAGCGGCGCGGCGCTTCATGGCGCGACGCTCGTCCTCGCTGAGGCCACCCCAGACGCCGGAGTCCTGGCCGGACTCGAGCGCCCACTGCAGGCACTGCTCCATGACGGGGCAGCGTCGGCAGACAGCCTTGGCTTCCTCGATCTGCAGCAGCGCAGGACCGGTGTTGCCGATGGGGAAGAACAGCTCGGGGTCTTCCTCACGACAAACGGCGTTGTGACGCCAGTCCATGGCTGCTACCTCTCCTTGGTGTTGCATGCAAGTTGCTTGTGAATGTGAACGCTTTCACGAATCCCTCAACAAGTGAAGGGCCGACCCCCAGATGAACTGGTGTGGTCCTGGACTTTGAGGAGGGGTTCTGGCTTTCGCTGGAGGCCGGTGTTGCGGGCCGTCCCGATCGCCATGTAGAGATTCGCAAACCTCGGCGGCGGATACAACCCCTTCCGGAAAGTTTTTTTTGATTCCTCGGTGTCGGCTAGGTCACAGCCGTACTTCTATGGGGTGGACCCCAGCCCATACGTTCGAGATAAAGGACTAACGGCCCTTCCACTCACACAATCACACGCAGTGCACGGCGAACGCCTGTGAACGTCACGCTTGTGCGGAGCCCCAGGTGGTCTCCGTCCATCTGGAACGGGAGCGGAACCTTCGAATGCAAGGTGAAGTCCGTCAGATCGTGCAAGGAGAGCGCGTGCTTACCTCGCGGCCCGCGCTCCGGAGTGGACCTGAGCAACTGCGTCGCGTACCGCGCCACGGCCGCCGTCGACAGCCGGCTCAGCGCGAGCACGTCGAGCGCCGTGTCGAACGACGCCTCCGGTGACGCGTACACCGGACGATTGCCCAGGTAGGTCCAGGGGGCGGTGTTGCAGACTATCGACAGCACAAGATCCTGGACCGGGTCACTGCCCGGGCGCTCCAGCGTGATCGTCCCGCGCCGGCGGTTCGGCTCGTCGAGGAAGCTGCGCACCGCCTGGCGAAGATAGAGCGCGTGCGTCGACCGCTTGCCGCGCTCCCGCTGCTGCTCGACCCGGCCGATCACCCCCGCGTCGAACCCGAACCCGGCGCAGAAGGTGAACCAGCGGGCCGGGACCGCCTCGTCCTCCGTGCCCGGAGTGCCCGCCGCGACCCCCAGGCCGACGGTCCGCTCCCGGTGCTGCCGCAGCGCGTCGAGGATCGCGCCGGTCGCCTCCACCGCGTCGTTCGGCAGCCCCAGCGCACGGGCGAAGACATTCGTCGAGCCGCCGGGCACGACCGCGAGGCGCGGCAGCCGCTGCGGATCGGGGCCGTGATGCAGCAGACCGTTGACGACTTCGTTGACCGTGCCGTCGCCACCGAGCGCGACGACCATCTCGATGTCCCGGGACTCGGCGGCCCGCCGGGCCAGATCCCGCGCGTGCCCCCGGTACTCCGTGGTCACCGCGTCCAGCTTCATCTCGCTGGCCAGCGCGTGGATCAGAACGTCACGCGTGCGCGCACTGGTGGTGGTGGCTGCCGGATTGACCACGAGAAGTGCGCGCATGAGCGCCAGGTTACCTACCGCGCGGTACCTGGCCCAGGGGGGTCTCGCCCCCCGGACCGGTCCCGACGGGAGTCCGGCGGCTACCCTGCTCGGGTGAGCAGTACGCAGCAGAACACCCCGGAAACCCCCGATTCCGCCCGGCGCCCGGCCCGGGTGACCGGCGCCGCGGCCGTGGCCGGAGCGGAGGCCCTGGCCCTCTTCGCGGGCGGCCTCTACCTGCTCGTGACGAGCCTCACGGGCCGGCCCGACGATCTGACCCAGGCCCTGACCGGCGGGGCGACCCTCATCGCGCTGGGGCTCATCCCGCTGTTCGCCGCCCGCGGCCTGCTGCGGTGCCGCAGCTGGAGCCGCGGCCCGGCGATCATCACCCAGCTGATGGCCCTGCCGGTCGCCTGGACCCTGCTCCAGGCGAGCAGCGTCGCCATCCCGGCCGGCATCGCCCTGGCGATCGCCGCGGTCACCGGCCTGGTGCTGCTGGTCCACCCGGCGACCACGGAAGCCCTCGGCATCCGCGGCCGCGCCTGACCCGCCAGGCGCCTCCGCCTCTTCGCCTACTCCTCCACCAGCAGCTTCTCGCGAAGCTGCGCGAGCGTACGGGCCAGCAGCCGGGAAACGTGCATCTGCGAGATGCCCACCTCCTGGGCGATCTGCGACTGGGTCATGTTGCCGAAGAACCGCAGCAGCAGGATCCGCTTCTCGCGCGGCGGGAGGTCCTCCAGCAGCGGCTTGAGGGACTCGCGGTACTCGACGCCCTCCAGCGCCTCGTCCTCCGCGCCCAGTGTGTCCGCGACCGCCGGGGACTCGTCGTCGGTGTCCGGGACGTCCAGCGAGAGCGTCGAGTACGCGTTGGCGGACTCCAGGCCCTCCAGGACCTCCTCCTCCGAGATGCCCAGCCGTTCGGCCAGCTCGTGGACGGTCGGGGAGCGGCCGTGCTGCTGGGACAGCTCCGCCGTGGCCGTGGTCAGCGACAGCCGCAGCTCCTGCAGCCGCCGCGGCACGCGCACCGCCCAGCCCTTGTCGCGGAAGTGCCGCTTGATCTCGCCGACCACCGTGGGCGTGGCGTACGTCGAGAACTCGACACCGCGGTCCGGGTCGAACCGGTCCACCGACTTGATCAGACCGATCGTGGCGACCTGCGTCAGGTCGTCCAGCGGCTCGCCACGGTTGCGGAAGCGGCGGGCCAGGTGTTCCACGAGCGGCAGATGCATCCGCACCAGCTGGTTGCGCAGTTCGGCGCGCTCGGGTGAGCCGTCCGGCAGCTTGCGCAGCTCGATGAACATCGCCCGCGCACCGCTGCGGTCATGAGGGTCGTGGTGCCGTCCCTGCCGCTTCTGCTGCTGCTCGTCTTCGCTCATCCGGGCCGCCGCCTCTGCTTCCGCCTGCTCCGAGGCGTCAATAAGACCGTCCACCGGGTGCGGCCGTGCCTGCTGTTCCGGGATGCCCGCCGCCGCGCTCAGCAGCCGCTCCCGTGGGCCGCGCTCCTCGTCTCGCACCGGACCGTCCCCGTTCCTCACGCCGGCCCGGGTCCCGCGCCGCGCTGTTTGTACAGGCTGATCGAGACCGTCCGGTCGTCGGCGACGGACGAGTCCACCTTGCCGGCCAGCGCCGACAGCACCGTCCAGGCGAAGGTGTCACGCTCGGGCGCCCGGCCGTCGGTCGTCGGCGCCGACACCGTCACGTCGAGCGAGTCGTCGATCAGGCGGAACACACAGCTGAGGACCGAGCCGGGCACGGCCTGCTGCAACAGGATCGCGCAGGCCTCGTCGACCGCGATGCGCAAGTCCTCGATCTCGTCGAGGGTGAAGTCCAAACGCGCCGCCAGGCCGGCCGTGGCCGTACGCAGCACGGACAGGTAGGCACCCGCAGCGGGCAGCCGGACTTCCACGAAGTCCTGGGTCCCGGGCTCGCCAGCGATCTGGGACACCCTCACCTCCAAGGTGGCACAAGCTCTTTCGGGGCTCGGGGAGGGCCGATCCTCCCCGGAACCGTGCGGTACGCAGGTATGCGTAGTCCGCCGTGACGCTATCGCGATCCATGGTGCCGTGTCGCCGGGACCCCCGGTCCGACGACTGTCACTCATGGTAAGCACATGAGTACACACAGTGGCTAGAGGTGTGTGGTGCCCAATCGCGAGAAACCGGCGGAGGGTTGACGTACCCAGACCTCACACGATCGAACCGTCGACGAAGCACCATCGCCAGTTCTCGCCACGCTCGAAGGTCCGCATCACGGGGTGGCCGGTCTCCTTGTGGTGGGCCGTGGCATGCTGCCCCGCCGAGGAGTCGCAGCAGCCGATGTGCCCGCAGGCCAGGCAGAGCCGCAGCTGCACCGGGTGCGTCCCGGCCGCCAGACACTCGGTACAGGTCTCGGTCAGCGGGGCGGGCTCGGGGCGCGGCAGTTCCGCGACGTGCTGGCACTCGCTCATGATGGCCAGGATATCGGTGGGCCGAATGGGGAGACGATGGACGTACTGCCACTGGTGGCGCTTGTCGCGGTGAGCGCCGCGATCGCCGGAGCGGCCCGCCGCACACCGGTCCCGGCCCCGCTGCTGCTGGTCGCCGCCGGTCTCGCGGCCTCCTACGTGCCCGGCGTCCCCGACTACACCCTCGACCCGCACATCGTGCTGCCGCTGCTGCTGCCGCCCCTGCTGCACACGGCCGCCCTGGACTCGTCCTATCTCGACCTGCGGGCCAACGTCAGGCCCGTCGCGCTGCTCTCGGTCGGCTACGTCCTGTTCGCCACCGTCGCCGTGGGCTACCTCGCCCATCTCCTCGTACCGGACCTGCCGCTGACCGCCGCGCTCGTCCTCGGAGCCGTGATCGCCCCGCCGGACGCCGTGGCCGCCACCGCGATCGCCCGGCGGCTCGGGCTGCCGAACCGGATCACCACGATCCTTCAGGGTGAGTCCCTGGTGAACGACGCGACCGCGATCACCGCGTTCAAGGTCGCGCTGGCCGCGGCCGTCGGCGAGGGTGTGAGCTGGGCGGGGGGCATCGGCGAATTCGCCCTCGCGGCGCTCGGCGGCATCGGCGTCGGGCTGGTCCTGATGGTGCCCATCCACTGGCTCCGCCGTCACCTGGGGGAGCCGCTGCTCCAGAACACCCTCTCCCTGCTCATTCCCTTCGTCGCCTACGCCGCCGCCGAGCGGGTCCACGCCTCCGGAGTGCTGGCGGTCGTCGTGGTCGCCCTCTATCTGGGACACCGCGCCTGGCAGGTCGACTTCGCCACCCGTCTCCAGGAGGAGGCCGTGTGGAAGATGGTCGCCTTCATCCTGGAGTCGTCGGTCTTCGCCCTGATCGGCCTCCAGCTCCCGCACGTGGTCCGCGGGCTCGGCCAGTACGGCATGGGGCAGACCGCCCTGTACGCGGCCGGCGTCTTCGCCGCGGTCGTGCTGGTCCGCTTCGTCTGGGTCCTCCCCGCCACCTATCTGCCACGGGCGCTGTCCCCGCGCATCAGGGCACGCGAACCCGACGCCTCGTGGAGCGGACCGGTGATCGTCGCCTGGGCGGGGATGCGCGGCGTGGTGTCCCTGGCCATCGCCTTCTCCATCCCCGTGGCCACGGACGGCGAGCCGTTCCCGGCGCGCAACCTCGTCCTCTTCCTGACCTTCACCACCGTGATCGGCACGCTGGTGGTGCAGGGGCTCACCCTGCCGCCGCTGATCCGGGCGCTGAAGCTGCCGGGGCGGGACGCGCGGGCCGAGACCCTGGCCGAGGCCCAGGCCCAGAGCGAGGCCTCACGCGCCGCCGAACGGCGGCTGGAGGAACTCCTGGGCGACGAGCGCAACGCTCTGCCGCAGCCCTTGGCCGACCGGCTGCGCACGGTCCTGGAGCGGCGGCGCAACGCCGTCTGGGAACGGCTGGGGGCGGTCAACGCGCTCACCGGGGAGTCCGCGGACGACACCTACCGGCGGCTCGCGCGGGAGATGATCGGCGCGGAGCGCGAGGTCTTCGTGCGGCTGCGCGACGAACGGCGCATCGACGACGAGATGATGCGGACCCTGCTGCGCCGGCTGGACCTGGAGGAGGCGGCGGCCTACCGGGAGGGCACGGCGGGCGGCTGACCGGGCGGCTGACCGGGCGCCGGGTCCGGTTCGGGACGGCCGGTGATCACGGCCGCGACGACGGTGCCGGGAGGGAACGCGCCCTCCTCGGCGAGGGCGACGAGCCCGTACAGCATTTTGGCGACATATATGCGTTCGACGGCGAGCCCGTGCCGCGCCTCGAAGTCGTCGGCGAAGGCGTCGAGGACCGGTGCCGTACGGGCGTAGCCGCCGAAGTGGAACCGCTCGTCCAGGCTCCAGTCGCCCGCCGGGCCGCCGAAAGCCCGCTCCTGCAGGGCCCGTATGTCACCGTCCAGGAAGCCGCCCCGCAGGACGGGTATGCCCAGTGCCCGCGTGCCCGGGCCGAGCCCCGCGGCCAGGCCGGCGAGGGTTCCGCCGGTGCCGCACGCCACCGCGGCGACGTCCGCCCGCCCGCGCAGTTCGCGGCCCAGCCCGGCGCAGCCGCGCACCGCCTGCTCGTTGCTGCCGCCCTCGGGGACGACGACACTCCCCGCGGGCGCCTCGCGCAGCAGGTCCGACAGCACACGCGGGTCGTCCTTCGTCCGGTACGTCGCCCGGTCCACGAACACCAGACGCATCCCGTCCGCCGCGCACCGCGCGAGCGACGGGTTCAGCGGCCTGCCGGCCAGCTCGTCGCCCCGGACGACGCCGGTCGTGGGGAAGCCCAGCAGGCGGCCCGCGGCGGCGGTGGCGCGCAGGTGGTTGGAGAACGCGCCGCCGAAGGTGAGCACCGGACGCCCGGCCGCGGCGGCCAGGTTCGGCGCGAGCTTGCGCCACTTGTTGCCGACGAGGTCGGGGTGGATCAGGTCGTCACGCTTGAGCAGGAGCCGGACGCCGTGGCGGGCGAAGCGCTCGTCGTCCACCGGCCGGAGGGGGGAGGGCAGGAGCGGTCCGAGCGAGGACAGGTCGAGCGCGTTCACGGGGACATTCTCTCCGCTCCCTGCGCATCGCGCGTCATGCGAGCCGATCCGGACAACCTGGCGCCCCGTGGAAGCCCCTTCCATACCCCACGGTGTGATGATCCAGTCGCACTCATTTGTGTAATGGCGCGGGCACACAGCGTGCTGAAAGGCTTCTCCCGCAGTCAGTCGATGATCGAAAGGTAATTTCATGTCGGTTGGTTCGGTTGGGTCGGTCGGCGACGAGACGCAGGCCGTGCAGGCGCCGCCGCAGCAGAGTCTCGGTACGGCAGCCGCCCGCAACCTTGCGACCACCACCAAGTCCGTACCGCAGATGCAGGAGATCACTTCCAGGTGGCTGCTGCGGATGCTGCCGTGGGTCGAGGTGCAGGGCGGTACGTACCGGGTGAACCGGCGGCTCAGCTACTCGGTCGGGGACGGTCGGGTGACGTTCGTCCAGACCGGTCAGCGCGTCCAGGTCATCCCCAACGAGCTGCGCGAGCTGCCCGCGCTGCGGACGTACGAGGACGACGCGGCGCTCACGGAGCTGGCGAACCGCTGCACGCAGCGGGAATTCGCCCCGGGCGAGGTCCTCGCCACGGCGGGCGAGCCGACCGACCGGGTCTTCCTGCTCGCCCACGGCCGGGTCGAGCAGCTCGGCACCGGGCCGTACGGCGACGAGGCGGTGCTCGGTGTGCTCGCCGACGGCGCGTACCTCGGCGACCGCTCCCTGGCCGAGGCCGACGCGACCTGGGACTACACGGCCCGCGCGGCCACCGCGTGCACCGTGCTGGAGCTGACCCGCGCCGATGTGACCAACCTGGCGGAGCGCGCGGACTCGCTGGCCGGGCACCTCGCCGGTCTGGCGTCCCTGCCGCACCAGCGCACCAACAAGTACGGCGAGAAGGCCATCGACCTCTCCGCCGGCCACGTCGGCGAGGCGGTCGTCCCGCACACCTACGTGGACTACGAGGCCTCGCCCCGCGAGTACGAACTGAGCGTCGCCCAGACCGTGCTGAAGGTCCACAGCCGGGTGGCCGACCTCTACAACAAGCCCATGAACCAGACCGAGCAGCAGTTGCGGCTCACGGTCGAGGCGCTGCGCGAGCGCCAGGAGCACGAGCTCATCAACAACAAGGAGTTCGGTCTCCTCGCCAACTGCGACTACGGCCAGCGGCTCCAGCCGCACGACGGGGTGCCCAGCCCGGACGACATGGACGAGCTGCTCTCCCGGCGCCGGGGCAACAAGCTCTTCCTCGCCCACCCGCGCGCCATCGCCGCCTTCGGGCGCGAGTGCAACAAGCGCGGTCTCGTCCCGGGCAGCGTGGACGTGGGCGGCCACCAGATCCCCGCCTGGCGTGGTGTGCCGATCTTCCCCTGCAGCAAGATCCCGGTCACCGAGGCACGCACCACCTCGATCATCTGTATGCGCACGGGCGAGGCCGACCAGGGCGTCATCGGCCTGCACCAGACCGGCCTCCCGGACGAGATCGAGCCCAGCCTCTCGGTGCGTTTCATGGGCATCGACGAACAGGCGATCATCTCCTACCTGGTCACGGCCTACTACTCCGCGGCGGTCCTCGTCCCGGACGCCCTGGGAGTCCTGGAGAACGTCGAAGTCAGCCGCTGGCGGTGACCACGACCGACAGGGACGCCGCGGCCGACAGTCAGGGGGCCGCGGCGCTCCTGGAGCGCACCCGGACCGTCGTCCAGCCCGAACTGCGCTCCACCGTCGAGACGCTGCCCGGTCCGGTACGGCGGGTGGCGATGTACCACTTCGGCTGGGAGCACGCCGACGGCACCCCGGCGGCCGGGCAGGCCGGCAAGGCGATCCGCCCCGCGCTCGTCCTCGCGGCGGCCCGGGCGACGGGTGGTGACCCGAGCGCCGCCGTCCGCGCCGCCGCCGCGGTGGAGCTGACGCACAACTTCACCCTGCTCCACGACGACATCGTCGACGGGGACGCCACCCGCCGGACCAGGCCGACGGCGCGGACCGTCTTCGGCACGCCGGACGCCCTGATCGCCGGTGACGCCATGCTCGCCCTGGCCCTGCGCCTCTTCGCCGAGGACCCCCACCCCGCCGCCGCGGCCGCCTCCGCGCGGCTGGCCGCCTGTGTGATCGAACTCTGCGCCGGCCGGCAGGCGGACCGCGCCCTCGCGGGCCGGGGCCCGCACGAGGTGTCGCTGGAGGAGTGCCTTGCCACGGCGACCGCCAGGACCGGGGCGCTGCTGGGCTGTGCCTGTGCGGTGGGCGCGCTGTACGCGGGCGCGGGCGAGGCGGAGGTCACGGCGATGGACGCGTTCGGCCGTGAGGCGGGCCTGGCGTTCCGGCTGATCGACGACCTGATCGGGATCTGGGGCGACCCGCAGCAGACGGGGAGGCCCGTGGGCGCCGGTCTCGCCGCCCACAGGGAGTCGCTGCCGGTGGTCGCCGCGTTCGGCTCCGGCACGGCGGCCGGTGAGGACCTGGCGGAGCTGTATCGGCAGCCGGCCTTGGACGAGAGGGACGTGCGGCGCGCGGCGGAGGCGGTGGACCGCGCGGGCGGCCGCGACTGGGCCCAGGTCCAGGCCGCCGACCGGATGGCCAGGGCGGTGCACCAGCTGTCACAGGCGGTGCCGGACCCGGCCGCGGCCGGCGATCTGCTGGCACTCGCCGAGTTCGTCACCCGGCGTACCCGCTGACCGACGGAGGTGCCCGCCCCGAGGCGGTGGCCTACCGCGCGGGCACGATCCTGTCCACCACCGTCTCGACGACCCGGTCCAGCTCCTCCGCGGCGAGCACACCGGGAAGCGTGAAGTGCTCCAGCAGCAGGCCGGTCATGGCGAGGTACAGCACCAGCACGGTGTCGGCGTCCCCGGGCAGGTCCGACGCCAGATGGAAGCGGGTGTTCTCGCCGAGGTCCGCCCGCACGGCCCGGGTGAGCTCGGCCTGCAGCGCGGGCCGCCGGGTGGCCTCCAGCCGCAGCTCCAGCATCGCCAGGTAGCCGGTACGCTCCTCCGCCATCCGCTGGACGAGCCACTTCATCAGCTCGGCGACCAGTTCCCGGCTGGGCTCGGGACGCATCGCCGCGTCCACCTTGTCCGGGGCGGGGACCATCCGGGCGTGGATGCGGGAGCCGGCCTGGGTGAGGAGGTCGTCGCGGTTCGCGAAGTAGTTCGACGACGTCCCGGACGGCACGCCGGCCTGCGCGTCCACGGCCCGGAAGGTCAGACCGCGGGCGCCTTCCCTCGCCAGCACGTCGATGGCGGCGTCGAGCAGCGCCGTCCTGCGCTCCGGATTCCTTGCCATGCCTGCCTCCCGGCTCGCCGCACAAAGCCTCTTGCGCAACCACTACAGATGGAGCACTATAGCCGTCGTGGTTGAGTCCCGGGGGAACCGGGGCGAGGCACTCCACTTTCCCCCAGGACAAGGACTGATTTGCGCAAGCTCAGCTACTTCGTCGCCTGCTCCCTCGACGGCTTCATCGGCGACCCCAAGGGTGACGCCACCTCGATGATCCAGCTCCTCAGCGAGGAGTACCTGGAATTCCTCAAGACCGAATTCCCCGACACGCTGCCGGCCCAGGCCCGCGAGGCCTTCGGTCTCACCGACGCGGAGAACAAGCACTTCGACACCGTCATCCAGGGCCGCGGCAGCTACCAGCTCGGCCTCGACGCCGGTGTGCCCAGCCCGTACGGCCACCTGCGGGAGATCGTGGTGTCCCGCACCCTGAGCGAGTCGCCGCACCCGAACGTCGAGATCGTCTCCGGCGACGTCGTCGCCCGAGTCCGCGAGCTCAAGGCGGAGGACAGCCCCCTCGGCATCTGGCTCTGCGGCGGCTCGAAGATCGCCGGCCAGCTGATGGGCGAGGTCGACGAGCTGGTGATCAAGTCGTATCCGCAGATCTACGGCTCCGGCATGCCCATGTTCGGCGGTGTCGACTGTGCCATCAGCGACTTCACCCTGGACGAGATGCGCGGCTTCGACAACGGCGTCGTCGTCCGGTGGTACAGCAGAAAGCGGTGACGCCCGCCTGTCCGGTCCTCCGGAATCGCAATATCCTGGGGGCATGGGCAGCGAAGGACGTCGAACCGTCCGCAGCCCGCAGGCCGAGCGCGAACCCGTGTGCCCCGCCTGCGGTCGGCCTGTCGGCACGGTGATCGAGCGACACAAGACGCTGGGTGCGTGGGTTCCGGTCTGGCGCCCCCGCCCCTGCCACAACCCCGACTGCGTCCTGTACGTCGAGGAGCCGGACGGTGAGGCGCGGAACGAGCCGGGCAAGAGCACCAAGACCGGCTGAAGTCAGGCTCCGGGGGTGACCGGCCGCACGTCGGAGGCAGTCATACCGCTACAGTCCGCGCCATGTCATCGGAGTCGACGGAAGTATGGACCGGCTGGTACCGGGATCGCCGTGGCGCGGAAGCGATCGTCATCACGGCGGACGGGCGGCGCATCGCCACCCGTATCAGGGGCGTGGAGTACGCGGGCGCGGGCCTCGCCACGCTGACGGGGGCGGAGGAGAACGGCGGCCTGCCCTTGGCCGGCTGCGTCCTGGAGTGGGACCTGCCGTTGCCGGTCGTCCTCGACGGCACACCCCAACAGGCCACCCTCAGCTGCCTGTTGGCTTTGGGTGAAGCCCTGTCCGACGGCTCACCCGAGCGGGTGGATCTTCAGCTGACCCTGCACTGCGGTGGGGCGGCGTACGAGTCGGGCCTGGCGGGCGGCGATTTCGACCAGGCACTCGACCGCATCCTGCGCCAGCTGCCGCCCGGCGCCCGGTTCGGGCGGAGGCTGCTGGAAGCCGCCTGACACACCCCGGGAGCCGGCCGGCTCCCGGGACCCCTCGGCCGGCGTCTCACACCAGGCCGTCCCACCCCCAGCGGGGGGTCGGGCCCGGGTCGCCGAGGTCCGTGCCGGGCGGAGACGCCGAGACCTCCCGGGCGATCTTCGTACCCCAGTCGAAGTACTCGAGGACCCGACGGCGCAGCAGCGCGTCGTCCGGCAGCTCCTGTTCCACCGCCGCGGTCATCAACTCCATCCAGCGCAGACGCTGTTCCTCGGTGATCGAGATCCCGAGGTGGGCCCGCAGGAGGGCTTGGTGGCCGCCCAACTCCCCGGTGAAGCGGGCCGGTCCCGAGAAGACCTCGGCCAGCCAGACCGCCACATGCTCGGTGTGCTCCGGCGTGAAGTCCGCGAAGACCGGCGCCAGCAGCGGATCGGCCGGCACGGCCCGGTAGAAGGTGCCGGCCAGCCGGCGCAGGGCGTCCTCGCCGCCCACCGCCTCGTACAACGTCCCGCGGCGCTCATCCGCGATCTCTTCGGCCTCATCCATGGACCCACGGTCGCACGACCGGTGCCTGCCGGGCGGGTTTCAGCCCACGGCGGATACGGAGGAGGGCGCCCCGCCGACCCGCGGGGCGCCCCGTCCTCTCGTCCCGGGCGGCTACGAGACCCTGGCGGCCGCGGCCGTCAGGCCGCCCCGCCACAGGTAGTCCACGCGGGAGCGCTCCTGGGTGTTCGGCTGGGCGTTCTGGCAGGACGGGCCGGGACCGCCGCCCGACATCAGCTCGCTGCAGGGACCCGAGTAGTGGTCCGGCAGTCCCAGCACATGGCCGGTCTCATGGGCGGTGACGCGGGTGGAGTTGTAGATCTGGTTCTGCCGGTAGTCGAGGAAGATGTATCCCCGGCCGTGCCCGTCGGTGCTGGCGTACGAGCCGCGGGAGTCGTTGCCCTCGTAGTAGCGGAAGTCGGGGTTGCTGCCCTCCTGGAGCTTCACGTTGCTGACGGAGCTGTTCCAGATCTGGGTGGAGCGGGCTATCTGCGTGCGGAAGCTCGGGGCGCTCGACGCCGAGTAGACGACCGTGACGGCCTGGGCGCCCGGACTCGCGGCACGCTTCTCGGCCACCGACCGCATCACGGCCTGGTAGAACGCCTTGTTGGCCTTCGCTTCCTCCGGGGACCCGGCGTACGCGGCGAAGCTCGACGGAACGGACGACGCCGCGGGCACCGGTGCGGCGGTCGCGGTCGTGACCGGTGCGACCGCGAGAGCGGCGGCGAGGCTCAACGCGGCGGCCAGCACGGTCTTGGGGTGTCTCATGGGGGGCTCCTACTCGTCCTGGACGGTGGGGTGGGCCGTCCGGTCGGACCTGTTCGGTTGGACAGAGTTTCGAGGAGCCGACGGGTGAACGGATGATGTCAACGAGCGATAGGACCGGCGTATCTCCGCCAGCGGTCCGGTCTTCAACGGCCTTGACGTGTCTGGTGTGACCCAAGGTGCGGCCCTACTCTCGGTGCATGGAGCTGGAGGTGAGACACCTTCGGGCGCTCTGCGCCATCGCCGACACCGGAAGCCTGCACAAGGCGGCCCGGCAGCTCGGAGTCAGCCAACCTTCGCTGACGACCCAACTGCGCCGCATCGAACATGCCTTGGGCGCCGAGCTCTTCGCCCGCGAGCGGACCGGCTGCCGCCCCACGCCGTTGGGGCACGCCGTTCTGAGCCGCGCCCGCCCCCTCGTCGCCCAGATGGCGCTGCTCGTCGCCGAGACCCGGGCGGCCGCCGCGCGGGCCGACGGCGTCGCCCGGCTGCGGATCGGCTCCACCGCCAGCCGGGTGCTGGCCGGCTGGCTGCGCAGGCTGCGCCAACGGCTGCCCGGTACCGACATCTCCCTGCACATGGACGTCTCCGCCAACGCCCTGCTGCGGGCCGTGGCCACGGGCCAGCTCGACGTGGCGTACGTGCACGAGGTCGAGGGCTGCCCGCTGCGCGTGCCGGACGGACTGGAGCGGCGGGTGCTGGTCGAGCGTGAGCCGCAGTTCATCTCCATGTCCCGCGACCATCCGGCGGCGGCCTCGCCGGTCGTCGACCTGGCCGACCTCGCCGCCGACCGCTGGATGGTCGACCCCACGGTGGACGGCGAGTGGGACGGCCTGCGGCGCGTCCTCGCGGCGGCCGGGATCGACCCCCCGGTCCTCCACGGCGACTACCACACGGCCGGTTCCCTCATCGTGGTCGGCGAGGTCGTGGCGCCCTGCCAGCCGACCTCCGGCCCCCGCGAGGACATGGCCATCCGCCCCTTGCGGGGCGACCCGCTGGCGGTGCGCCTGCTGCTCTACTCCCGGCCCGGGAGCGACCCCGAACCCGTCTACGCCGAACTGGCCGCGGCGTACCGGGAGGCGGCCCTGCGCGCCGCCCCCTACCGCCAGTGGCTGCTGTGCCACGGCAGCCCCCTGGTACAGGCCGCCTGACGAATGCCCCACCTCCGCGGTGAGGCCGGCTGGGTGATCGGCCGAATACGTTGCGCTGCCGTTCGTGCGCTCTGCACAATCCCCGTGTGAGTCAACTCCGCGCGGAAACAACCGAGTCGGCGGTCTGGGCCGAGCAGGGCGTGTGGTCGCGGGCGGCCGGCCGGCTCAAGCGGCGGATCGGGCGGGCGCGTACGGCGTGCCTGCTGCTCGGTATCGCCGCCGCCGTGTCCGGGACCGCCGCGGCACAGACCATGGGCTGGAACGAGACCGTCGGCAAGGGCGCGGCCTTCGTGTCCGCCGTCGCCGCCGGGCTGATCCCCGTGCTCGCCGTCCGGACGGGCACCGCCGCCGTCGAGAACTGGACCCGGATGCGATCGGTCAGCGAGGCCATCAAGAACGAGGTCTACGCCTTCCTCGCCGGGGTGACGCCCTACCGCACCGGGGATCCCCGGTCGGTGCTGAGGGAGAGGACCGACCGGCTGCGGGCCGAGGCCTCGGATCTGCTGCCGTACACCACCGGCATCGAGCCGGTGCCCCGGTCGCTCCCCGCGGTGGCCGATGTCCCGACGTACGCCGACATACGGGTGCGGGGACAGATCACCGGCTACTACCGGCCCAAGGCCGAGCTGATGGGCCGCCGGGCGGCCACGGCCCGCCGCGTCGAGCTGGGCCTCGGCATCGCGGGCAGCGCCCTGGGCGCGCTCGCCGGCGCGTTCGGCGTGGAGCAGGCGGCGGCGTGGGTGGCGGTCGTCGCCACGGTGGGCACGGCGGTGAGCGTGCACGCGCTGGCGGCGAAGTACGAGTACCAGCACATCGAGTTCACCCGTACCGCCGCGGAGCTGCAGCGTCTGCTCGCCCAGCGCGGCGCGCCGCCCTCGCCGGACCCCGCGGAGGAGGACGACTTCGTCAACAGCTGCGAGCAGGTCATCTCGATCCTGAACGACACCTGGATGGCGAAATGGGCCACCCAGTGACACCGCACCGGGCGCCGGGAACGACCCGGCCCGCGACCGGGGGTCGCGGGCCGGGACGCCGGACTCGTGGTCCGGGACGCGTGACCTGGGTCAGGCCTTCTTGGTCTCCCAGAAGATGCGGTCGATCTCCGCGATGAGCTCCAGCGCCTTCTCGCCCGTCTTCGGGTCGGTGGAGGCCTTGGCCGCCGACAGCGCCTTCAGCGTGTCGTTGACCAGCGTGTGCAGCTCCGGGTACTTCTCGAAGTGCGGCGGCTTGAAGTAGTCGCTCCACAGCACCGACACGTGGTGCTTGGCGAGCTCCGCGCGCTGCTCCTTGATGACGGTGGCGCGGGCCTGGAAGTGCGCGTCGTCGTTGGCGGCCATCTTCTCCTGGACGGCCTTGACCGACTCGGCCTCGATGCGGGCCTGGGCCGGGTCGTAGACACCGCAGGGGAGGTCGCAGTGGGCGCTGACCTTCACCTTCGGGGCAAACAGGCGGGAGAGCATTGAGCTGTCCTTCCTCGTGATCGTCTTCTCAGGTGGGACATTACTCCGTGAGAGAGGGGTTTTCGCGAGTGCCCCCATGGGCTTACGACAAAAGTCCAGGGTCACTATGGGACTCGTGGAGGAAAGAACAGGAGGTGCCGGATGACGGAGCAGGGGCGGGAGCCGAGGGCACCGTTCGGGATCGCCGAGGTGACAGGGGTCTCGATGGTGCCGACCCTGCGGCACGGGGACCAGCTGCTGGTGCACTACGGCGCCGGGCTCAAGGCCGGGCACGTGGCCGTGCTGAGGCATCCGCTGCAGCAGGACCTGCTGATCGTGAAGCGGCTGGTCGAGCGGCGGGACGGCGGCTGGTGGGTGCTCGGGGACAACCAGGACGCCGAGGCCGTGGACAGCCGCGCCTTCGGCCCGGTGCCCGGGGAACTCGTCCTGGGGCGCGTACGGGCCCGGTACCGGCGGATACGGCCGGGGCGTCAGCGGTCGCTCGGCGCGGTGCTCTCGTGGCTGGTGTCCGCGGTGCGGCCGGTGCCGGCGGACCGCTCGGTCTCCAGTCGCTTGCGAGCCCGGTAGGCGGCGACGTTCGCCCGGGTGGCGCAGCGGTCGGAGCAGTAGCGCCGGGAGCGGTTGGTCGAGGTGTCGAGATAGGCGTTGCGGCAGGGGGCGGCCTGGCACAGGCCGAGCCGGTCGGCGCCGTACTCGGTGAGGTGGATGGCCAGCCCCATGGCGGCGATCGCCGCGTATCCGGCGGTCGCGTTGGACGGGTGGTCGGCGAGGTGCATGTGCCAGCGCGGCCGCCCCTCGTCGTCGAGGTGGTCGTGGCCGGAGATCTGCGGGGCCACCGGGAACTCCAGCAGGAGCGAGTTCAGCAGGTCGACCGCCTGGGTCTGGTCCCCGGAGTCGGCCGCGGTGAAGACCGCCCGCAGCCGGGCCCGCACCGAGCGGAAGCGGGTCACGTCCGCGTCGGTCGCGCGCCGCGCCATCTGCGAGGACGCTCCGAAAAGGTCACGGACCGCCTCCACGGAGGTGAGGGAGTCCTTGTTGCGCGCCGGCTCCTCGGTGTTCACCAGACGTACGGCGTAGTCCGAGTAAGAGGCCAGTTCCACTTTCAATCCTTACGGCGGCGGGCTGGGATCGGCAGGGCGGACGGTAAGACACAGCTTCTCTACGAGGGTATTACGGCGGGAGGGGCGGCGGGGTGGCCGCGGGACCCGGTTCCCCCGGAACGGCACAAGGGGCGGTACGGATTGCTCCGTACCGCCCCTTCGCGTCCGTGCGGCTACAGCACCTTCGACAGGAAGGACTTCGTCCGCTCGTGCTGCGGGTTCGTCAGGACGTCGCGCGGGTGACCCGACTCGACCACCACACCGCCGTCCATGAAGACGAGCGAGTCGCCGACCTCGCGGGCGAAGCCCATCTCGTGCGTCACGACGACCATCGTCATGCCGTCCTCCGCGAGCTGGCGCATGACGTCGAGGACGTCACCCACCAGCTCCGGGTCCAGCGCCGACGTCGGCTCGTCGAACAGCATCAGCTTCGGCTCCATCGCCAGCGCACGGGCGATGGCGACACGCTGCTGCTGGCCGCCGGAGAGCTGCGTGGGGTAGTTGTCGGCCTTGTCGGCCAGGCCGACCCGGTCCAGCAGCTTCCGTGCCCGCTCCCGCGCCACGGCCCTGGACTCGCCCTTGACCTGGATCGGGGCCTCCATGACGTTCCCGAGCGCGGTCATGTGCGGGAAGAGGTTGAAGCGCTGGAAGACCATGCCGATGTCGCGCCGCTGCAGGGCGACCTCGCTGTCCTTCAGCTCGTAGAGCTTGTCGCCCTTCTGGCGGTATCCGACCAGCTCGCCGTCGACGTACAGCCGGCCGGCGTTGATCTTCTCCAGGTGGTTGATGCACCGCAGGAAGGTGGACTTGCCGGAACCGGACGGGCCGATCAGGCAGAACACCTCTCCGTTGTTCACCTCGAGGTCGATGCCCTTGAGGATGTGCGCGGCGCCGTAGGACTTGTGGACGCCCTCGGCCTTCACCATGGCGGTCATACGGCACCTCCGGCCGAGCGGTCGGACGAGACGAAGCGAAGGTTCTTCTTGACGCGCTGCCACGGTGTATCCGGCAGCGTGCGCAGCGAACCGCGTGCGTAGTACCTCTCGACGTAGTACTGGCCGACGCTGAAGACACTGGTCAGGGCCAGGTACCAGACGGAGGCGACGAGCAGCATTTCCATGATCGCGAAGGACGTCGAGCCGATGTTCTGCGCGGCGCGCAGCAGCTCCACGTACTGCACGGCCGAGACCAGCGAGGACGTCTTGAGCAGGTTGATGAACTCGTTGCCGGTGGGCGGCACGATCACCCGCATGGCCTGCGGCAGGACGATCCGCCGCATGGTCTTGGCGTTGCTCATGCCCAGCGCGTGCGAGGCCTCGGTCTGGCCCTCGTCGACGGACTGGATGCCGGCGCGGACGATCTCCGCCATGTAGGCGCCCTCGTTCAGGCCGAGGCCCAGCAGGGCGACCATGAACGGGGTCATGACGTCCGTCATCTCGTCCTTGTAGAACCCAAGGTTGAGGATCGGGAAGATCAGCGCCAGGTTGAACCACAGCAGCAGCTGCACGAAGACCGGGGTGCCGCGGAAGAACCAGATGTAGAGCCAGGCCACGGCTCCGGTCACCGGGTTCTTCGACAGCCGCATCACGGCGAAGACGACGCCCAGCACCAGACCGATGAGCATGGACAGCACGCTGATCAGCAGCGTCTTGCCCAGGCCGGTCAGGATCCGGTCGTCGAACAGGAACTCGCCGACCGTCTCCCAGCGGATGTCACCCTGGGCGAAGGCCCAGACGAGCGCCCCCAGCAGGGCCACCACGAGCACACCGCTGACCCAGCGGCCCCAGTGGCGGACCGGGATGGCCTTGATCTCCTCGGGGAGCGGGTCGGACTTGGCGAGGGCGCCCGGCCCCGCCTCCTTCGGGACCCCGGCGGGCTTGTCCGCCGGAGCCCCTTCGGTGCCCGCAGCCTTGGCCGGCTTCTCGGCGGAGGCTTTGGCCGGCTTGTCGGCCGCGGCCTCGTTCGGCTTGTCGGCCGCCGCCTCGGACGGCTTCCCGGCCGCGTCCTCGGCCGGTGGCTCGTCGGCGGGCACCTTGTCGAACTTGTCAGTCACAGTGACTGCCCTTCACTGGAACGCGAACTTTGGTACGGAGCGACGGATCACTTGCCGGCGTTGATGGTCGCCGCGGTGACCGCGCTGTTCTTGACGTCCCACTTCTCCAGGACCTTGCCGTACTCACCGTTCTTGATGATGGCGTCCAGCGCTTCCTTGAGCGCGTCACGCAGCTGCGTGTTCTGCTTGTCGACCGCGATTCCGAACGGACCGGCCTCGGTCTGGCCGCCGGCGACCTCGAAGTCGTTGCCGCCACCCGCGGTCTTCGCGATGTACGCGGCGACCGGGTAGTCGTTGAGGTCGGCGGCCGCGCCACCGGACTTCACGCGGGTCTGGGCCTCGGCGTCCGTGTCGAACGCCTCGATGGTGAGCGTGCCCTTCTTGTCCTTGGCGCACTTCGCGGCCTGCGTCTTGAAGGTGTCCTCGTAGATGGTGCCGCGCTGGACGGCCACCTTCTTGCCGCAGAGGTCGTCCAGGGACTTGATGTTCTGCGGGTTGCCCTTCTTGACCAGGAGGGAGACGCCCGAGTTGAAGTAGTCGACGAAGTCGACGCCCTCGCCGACCTTCTTGCCCTTGTCGTCCAGGCCCTCCTGGCGGGCCTTGGTGTCGCTCATGGCGGACATGACGATGTCCTGGCGGCCCGTGTTGAGGGACGAGATCAGGCCGTCGAAGGTGCCGCTCGTGAACTCGAACCTCACCCCGAGCTCCTTGCCGAGCGCGGCGGCGATGTCGGGGTCGATACCGACGATCTTGCCGCCCTCCTCGAACTCCATCGGGGCGTAGGCGGCGTCGGTGCCGACCTTGATGACACCGGCGTCCTGGTACTTCTTGGGGAGCTTGTCGAAGAGCGGGGCGGCGTTGCCCGTCTTGCCCGGCTCGGTGGTGCCGGCCGATCCGCCGTTGGTCTGGTCGCCACAGGCGGTGAGCAGCAGGGCCCCGGTGACCGCGATGGCTCCGACCGCAGCGGTTCGGAGCTTCGCGGCGGTGGTGCGGCGTGTGGTGCTTGCGGTCATGGTCGGGTTCCTCCGGCTTATCTGGGGAGTTGCCAAGGGTCGGGGCACGCACCTTCGAGTGTCGCGACCTCGTGTGATTTGGCATCTTGCCATTCGGACTGGCCCAAACAGGGGGCCTCGCATGTCAAAATCGGATAACGGGTCACCCCCGAACCCGACGGGGCCGGTACATCAAGGCCGGACCTTCTGCGGGTTTATCTTCTTGCAACCGGAAAATCTCCGGCCGATCTCGCCATGTGGGCGGGATCGAACGCGCGATACGGACGCTGTATGGACTTGTCCAGATATTCGGCCATGAGTGGCGAGATCGCCACCTGTCATGCGGGACCGCCGGGCGGGGCCGCAGGCGCCTAATCGACTCGTCGCCGGTACCGTCCGTCCGGTAAGAAGGATCCTTACACCCCTCATCCGGGGCTCAGGGCGCGTTGTGCGGCGCGCCCGCGCGGCTACCAGACACGGCGGCCGCGGTGCCCGCCCACCCCTCCTCAACCAGGAGTGGCCACCCTCAAATGATGAAGACTTAAGGGGTCAACAAATGGCAGCGGAGATCGTCAATCCTCGCAGCGACAGCGATACCGAAGGGACCGACGAGCCCTTCGATCCGGCCTTCGCCCTGCACCGGGGCGGAAAGATGGCCGTGCAGAGCACGGTTCCGATCCGTGACAAGGACGACCTGTCCCTCGCCTACACGCCCGGCGTCGCCAAGGTGTGCAGCGCCATCGCCGAGAAGCCCGAGCTGGTCCACGAGTACACCTGGAAGTCCCAGGTCGTCGCCGTGGTGACCGACGGCACCGCCGTGCTCGGCCTCGGCGACATCGGCCCGGAGGCCTCCCTCCCGGTCATGGAGGGCAAGGCGATCCTCTTCAAGCAGTTCGGCGGCGTGGACGCGGTCCCGATCGCCCTCGCCACGACCGACACGGACGAGATCGTGGACACCGTCGTGCGTCTCGCGCCGTCCTTCGGCGGGGTGAACCTGGAGGACATCTCGGCGCCGCGGTGCTTCGAGATCGAGCGCAAGCTCCAGGAGCGGCTCGACATCCCGGTCTTCCACGACGACCAGCACGGCACCGCCGTGGTCACCCTCGCGGCGCTCCGTAACGCCGCGAAGCTGACCGGTCGCGGCCTCGGCGACCTGCGCGCGGTGATCTCCGGCGCCGGCGCGGCCGGGGTGGCCATCGCCAAGTTCCTCCTGGAGGCCGGCCTCGGTGACGTGGCGGTCGCGGACCGCAAGGGCATCGTCAGCCGGGACCGCGAGGACCTGAACCCGGTGAAGCGCGAACTCGCCGAGATCACCAACCGGGCCGGGCTCTCCGGCTCCCTGGAGAGCGCGCTGGCCGGCGCGGACGTCTTCATCGGCGTCTCCGGCGGCACGGTCCCGGAGCCGGCCGTCGCGTCGATGGCGCCGAACGCCTTCGTCTTCGCCATGGCCAACCCGAACCCCGAGGTCCACCCCGACATCGCGCACAAGTACGCGTCCGTCGTGGCGACCGGCCGGTCCGACTACCCGAACCAGATCAACAACGTGCTCGCCTTCCCCGGCATCTTCGCGGGCGCGCTGCAGGTCCGGGCGTCCCGGATCACCGAGGGCATGAAGATCGCCGCCGCCAACGCGATCGCGGACGTGGTCGGCGACCAGCTCGCCGCCGACTGCGTGATCCCGTCGCCGTTCGACGAGCGGGTCGCCCCGGCCGTCGCGGCCGCGGTGGCCGCCGCCGCCCGTGCGGAGGGTGTCGCGCGTCGCTGACGTACCCCGAAGGCCCCGTCCCGCCCCGGGACGGGGCCTTTGCCGTGCCCGCCGTGCCCGTGCCCGCCCGCGCCGCCGTGCCGCCGCGCCCGTCGTACCGTGCCGCCGTGCCGCGCCGTGCCCGTCGTACCGCGCAGGGACTGACGTCACACCGGTACGCGGTTCCGCCGCGCACCGGTGCCGCCCTAACCTCAAGGTCATGTTCGCTGCCTACGCCGCCCGAATCGACCGCGATCAGCCGCTGAACGGCCTGGTACTGGGTGAACGCCCGGCGCCCGAGGTCCGTCCCGGCTGGACCACCGTCACCGTCAAGGCCGCCTCGCTCAACCACCACGACCTCTGGTCGCTGCGGGGAGTGGGCCTGGCCGAGGACAAGCTGCCGATGATCCTCGGCTGCGACGCCGCCGGCCTCGACGAGGACGGCAACGAGGTGGTGATCCACTCCGTCGTCGGACAGACCGGCCACGGCGTCGGCCCGAACGAGCCGCGCTCCATCCTGACCGAGCGCTACCAGGGCACCTTCGCCGAGAAGGTCGCCGTACCCACCTGGAACGTGCTGCCCAAGCCCAAGGAGCTGAGCTTCGAGGAGGCCGCCTGCCTCCCGACCGCGTGGCTCACGGCGTACCGCATGCTCTTCACCAATGCCGGGGTCCGCCCCGGCGACTCGGTCCTCGTCCAGGGTGCGGGCGGCGGCGTCGCCACGGCCGCGATCGTCCTCGGCAAGGCGGCCGGCCTGCGCGTCTACGCCACCAGCCGCGACGAGGCCAAGCGCAAGCGCGCGATCGAGCTGGGCGCCGTCGAGGCCTTCGAGCCGGGCGCACGGCTGCCGCAGCGCGTGGACGCGGTCATCGAGACCGTCGGCGCCGCCACCTGGTCGCACTCGGTCAAGTCGCTGCGGCCCGGCGGCACGCTGGTGATCTCGGGCGCGACGAGCGGCGACCGCCCCGCGCACGCCGAGCTGACCCGGATCTTCTTCCTCGAACTCAAGGTCGTCGGCTCCACCATGGGCTCCAAGGACGAGCTGGAGGACCTGCTCTCCTTCTGTGCCGCGACCGGCGTCCGGCCGGTCATCGACGAGGTACTGCCGCTGGACCGGGCCCGCGAGGGCTTCGAGAAGATGGCGACCGGTGACCTCTTCGGGAAGATCGTCCTGACGATGTCTTGATGGACCGTCAGGTTCCTTGATGGGATCTCCGGCACCCGATGCCGGAGGTCCCCTCATGCGCACCCTCGCCCTCGTACTCGCCGCCCTGCTGACCCTGCCGCCGACGCGGGCGGCCGAACCGGACATACCCCGTCTCACCGACGACCGCGGCCGTGTCCTCACACTGCGCGGCTGGAACGTCGAGGACAAGACGCACCGCGGTGACGCGGCGCTCTCCGCCATCACCGAGAAGCACTTCCGCGACATGAGCGCGCGGGGCTTCAACTTCGCCCGCCTGCTGGTCTTCTGGGACGACCTGGAGCCCCGGCCCGGCCGGTACAGCCAGTCGTACCTCCGCAAGATCGAGCGCATCCTCGACTGGGCCGACCGTTACGGCGTCCAGGTCCTGATCGACTCCCACCAGGACGTCTTCGGCCCGGCCTTCGGACACCGCGGCATCCCCGAGTGGGCCACCCGCACCGACGGCCTGCCCTTCACCCCGCACCCGGACGACTGGTTCGCCGAATACTTCGAGCCGGCCGTGCAGCGTGCCTTCACCCACCTCTACGAGGACGAGGACCTGCGCCGGGCGCAGGCGCGGATGTGGTGGGTCCTCGCCGACCGCTTCGAGCACCACCCGGCGGTCCTCGGCTACGACCTCATCAACGAGCCGATGGGCGAACTGCGCGAGGGCGAGGACCTGCCCGCGGCCGCCCGCCGCATCGAGCGCGACCACCTCACACCGCTCTACAACCGCCTCGCGGACGCGATCCGCCCGGTCGACGGCGACAACTGGCTCTTCATCGAGCCCACGCCCCTCGTCGGCGAGGGGGTGCCCACCGCCCTCGGAAGGGTCGACGACCCCAAGGTCGTCTACGCCCCGCACTTCTACAACTCGGCGATGGAGGCGGGCGCGGACTACGACCCCGCCGCGGGCTGGATCGAGGCCTACGAGGCGGCGGTCACCC
Organism: Streptomyces sp. STAM6; assembly: GCF_054963715.1. Taxonomy (NCBI): domain Bacteria; kingdom Bacillati; phylum Actinomycetota; class Actinomycetes; order Kitasatosporales; family Streptomycetaceae; genus Streptomyces; species Streptomyces sp. STAM6. The sequence goes on from NZ_JBUEFZ010000003.1 coordinate 102,383, forward strand.
GCTACCCGAAGGAGTACCGCGTCCCGGTGGTCGTGGGGGAGTGGGGCCCGCTGAACAACGCGCTGCCGAACATGGGCCGCTTCTACCGCGAGGCGCTGGCCTCCCTGAACCGCTACAGCTCCGGCTGGGCGGGCTATGTGTGGTGCTACGGCGGCGGGTACTGCGCCGTGGACGGCACGGGAGCCTTCCGTACGAACAAGGAACAGACGGCCGCGCCGTACGCGCGGGCGGTGGCGGGCCGCGGCGTCTCCGAGTCCCCGCTCACCTACACCGCCGCCCGCGGCACCACGGAGCTCTCGTTGCCCCCGGACCCGCGGGGCTGGCGGGTGGAGGTGACGGGCCAGGCCTGGCCGCGCACGGCCACGGTGCGGCCGGACCGGCCCGCCCTCCTGCGCGTCCACGCGGTCCCGGGCACCGAGGTGCGGATCACCGTCACCCCGGGCTGAGCCGCGCTGCCTCAGTCCCGCGGCCCCCGCAGCAGCGCCGCGATGTGGGCCGCGGCCGTGGAGAGGTGCCGGCGGGCCTCCGCCAGCTGGGCCTGTGTCACTCCGTGGTCGCGGGCAGCGTCGCGGACGTCGTCACGGAAGCGGTCCAGCAGCCGCTCCAGGTCACGCGCCGGGTCGCCGGTCGCGGCCAGGTCGTCCCACTCGGGGGCCTCGGCCGGCTCGGGCTTCGCACAGGTCGGCCAGGCCGTCGTGGGCGGGGTCCCGCCGCCGAAGAGGCCGCCAAGACGGGTGGTCAGTTCGGACAGCCCCTCGCGGACACCGTTCGGCCAGTCGCCCGCCGCGATGTGGTCCTGGACCTGCTGGGCGATGCGCTGCATCTCCTCACGGGCGTTCTCCTGCGCCTCCCGGGCCTCGCGGCGGGCCGTCCGCGCGTCCTCGCGGGCCCGGCGCGACTCGTCCTTCGCCCGCCGCGCCTGGTCCTTCCACTCCTGCTTGGCCTTCCGCAGCTCCTCCTTGGCGGTGCGCCAGGCCTCCCAGTCCTCACCCGCGCCGACACCGCCGCCGGACGACGTGCGGGTCGCGCTCGCCGCCGCCCGCATCTCGCTGCGGAGCTTGCCGGCCGCGCCGCGCACGTCGTCGCGGATCTCGGCGGCGAGTTCGGAGACCGAGTCGCGGATCTCCACCTCCAGGTCGGCCAGTTCGTCGCTGCGGCCCGCCAGTTCCGCGCGCCCGGCGTCCGTGATGGAGTACACCTTCCGGCCGCCCTCGGTGGCGTGCGTGACGAGACCCTCGGCCTCCAGTTTGGCGAGCCGGGGGTAGACGGTGCCGGCCGAGGGCGCGTACAGCCCCTGGAAGCGCTCCTCCAGGAGACGGATCACCTCGTACCCGTGGCGCGGGGCCTCGTCGAGGAGCTTGAGCAGATAGAGCCGCAGGCGGCCGTGGGCGAAGACGGGGGGCATCTCAGAGCACCTTTCCCTCGGTGGCCCGCGCGGGCTCGCTGTCGTGCGGGCGGCGCAGCAGGGCGATCGAGCCGGAGACGGTCGTCGCCCGCAGCGTGCCCCGCCCCGTGCCGAGCTTTCCGGTGATCTTCTTGGCGCCCCACTGGCCGCTGACCCGCAGGTCCTCGAACGCGTTGGACACCGCGCCGCTCGCGGTGTTCGCCTCCACCCGCGCGTCGGCCGGGTGCGGCAGCCGGATCGCCACCTCGCCCGAGACGGTGGTCAGCCGGATGTCGGTGGGCTCCTCGGTCGGGTCGAGGTCGATGACCATGTCACCGCTGACCGAGTCGGCCCGGACGGACGTGCCGGCGCCTTCGATGACGGTCAGGTCGCCCGAGACGGAGTGGAAGCGGAGGTCACCGGTGACGGCCTGGGCCTCCAGGTTGCCGGAGACGGTGTCGGCGCGTACCTCGCCGGAGAGTCCGACGAGCGTGGTGTCGCCGCTGACGCCGCGGACTTCCGTGCGTCCCCGGATGCCGGAGACCACGGCGCCCGCCCCGACCACGCCGACCTCCACCGTGGCGCCGGCCGGGACGGCGAGCGACACGACCGCGTTGCGGTGCCACCCCTTGCGGTCGAGCCACTTGAGGAAGCCCTGCCAGGGCAGGTCCTCATAGGCGACCGTGAGGGTGGAGCCCTCCTGGGTGACGATCAGCGGGGGGCCGTCCAGCTCGGACACCTCCACCCGGGCGGAACCCTCGTCGGTGCCGACGACGTTGACCGTGCCGTTGACGATGCGCACCTTGAGCGTCGTCACAGGGTCGTCGAGGGTGATTTTCCTCGGCGCGTTGACGGACCACTCCGGCATGGGGCCTCCCTGGGACATGACGCAACATATCGCGTCTCCTTGAGATACACGATATATCGCGGTCCGGGGAAGTCAAGCGCGCCGTATCGGGGCAAATTGCCCTAGCGTAAGGGGCATGAACGCGACTCACCCCGGCGCGCTCCTGCTGTGCGGAACGGGGCCGGACGCCGTCCGGTCGCCCGCGCACCTGCTGCGCGAGCGGCTGCTGCTCGCCCCGGCCGGCAGCGACTGGAGCGTGCTCGTCCCCGAGGGCAGGCCCTGGCTGGACGGCGCCGAACCGGTCGAGCGGGTCGTGGGCGGCTGGGCCACCGCGCTCGCCGTCGGCGCGCCCTGGCCGGTGGTGGCGCTGTGGTGGGACGCGGACCGGGCCGGCTGCACCCTCGCCACCGGCTTCCGCCGCCCGGTCGGATACACCTGGCTGTCCGACGGCACCCCCGTCGGCGAGGACGAGGCGATGCGGACCCTCGCGGTCCGCCTCGGGCTGGACCCGGTCGTGGACGTCGGGGACCTGGAACGCCTCACCCGGCGCGACCCGGACGCCGACGGCCGGACCAGGCTGCTCGGCCTCACCGCCGTCCTGACCCGGCGGGGCCTCACCCTGCCGCCGGGCCTCACGCCGGGGGAGCCGGCCGACCGCCTGCGCACCGCCGCGCACGCCTACGGCGCCGAACCGGTCGAACAGCAGGGCCTGTCCGGCGGGGTCCGGTCCGAACCGGAGGCCGCCGAAGCCGGCCGGCTCGACCCCCGGGGCCCGGGCTCCCGGCTCCGTGGCCCCGGGGTCCGGATGCTCGCCGCGGTCCAACTCGCGACCGGCCTCCCGCTGCTGGTCTGGGCCCTCGCCCGGCGCAGTCCCGGCTGGGCGGCGGCGGGCGCGCTGCTCACCGCCCAGGGCGCCCTCGGCCTCGCCCACGACCGCGTGCGCGAGGACGGCACTGCCTGAGGAGCCCTCTACTCGTCGTCGTCCTCGTCGTCGAGCCGGGCCAGCCACGTCGCCAGGCGCTCGACTGGTACCTCGAAGTCGGGGTTGAGGTCGACGAACGTACGCAGCTGCTCGGCGAGCCACTCGAAGGTGACCTCCTCCTCGCCGCGCCGCTTCTCCAGCTCCTCGATGCCACGGTCGGTGAAGTACAAGACATGCTCCTGGTACGGACGGGGTGTACCCCTTCAGGGTAAGGGCGCGGGAAAAGGCCCGGCCCCCACGAGTCACCTCGTGGGGGCCGGGCCCGACAGCTACCGCTGAGGCTCCGCTCAGGCGTCGAAGACCTCGCTGACCAGCTGGGCCTGCTCCGCCTGGTGGCGCTTGGCCGAGCCGACCGCCGGGGAGGAGCTGTGCGGACGCGAGATGCGGCGCAGGCGCTCGCCGTGCGGGATGTCCGCGCCGACCGCCAGGTCGAGGTGGTCGATCAGGTTGAGCGCGATGAACGGCCAGGCACCCTGGTTCGCCGGCTCCTCCTGGGCCCACAGGTACTTCTCGGCGTTCGGGTACTTGGAGATCTCGGCCTGGAGCTCCGCACCCGGCAGCGGGTACAGACGCTCGAGCCGGATGATCGCCGTGTCCGTGACACCGCGCTTCTGCCGCTCGGCCTCGAGGTCGTAGTAGACCTTGCCGGAGCAGAAGACGACCTTGCGGACCGCGTTCGCGTCCACCGACGCGTCGCCGATGACCGGGCGGAAGCCGCCCGTGGTGAACTCCTCCGCCTTGGACGCGGCCGCCTTGAGGCGCAGCATCGACTTCGGGGTGAAGACGACCAGCGGCTTGTGGTGCGGGTTGTGCACCTGCCACCGCAGGAGGTGGAAGTAGTTCGACGGCAGGGACGGCATGGCGACCGTCATGTTGTTCTGCGCGCACAGCTGGAGGAAGCGCTCGGGGCGGGCGGACGAGTGGTCCGGGCCCTGGCCCTCGTAGCCGTGCGGCAGCAGCAGCGTGACGCCGGAGGTCTGGCCCCACTTCTGCTCGGCCGAGGAGATGAACTCGTCGACGACGGTCTGCGCGCCGTTGACGAAGTCACCGAACTGGGCCTCCCACATGACCAGCGACTCGGGACGCGCCAGCGAGTACCCGTACTCGAAGCCCATCGCCGCGTACTCGCTGAGCAGCGAGTCGTAGACGTTGAAGCGGGCCTGGTCCTCGGAGAGGTACAGCAGCGGGGTGTAGTCCTCGCCGGTCTCCTGGTCCACCAGCACCGCGTGGCGCTGGCCGAAGGTGCCGCGGCGGGTGTCCTGGCCGGCGAGCCGGACCGGGGTGCCCTCCATCAGCAGCGAGCCGATGGCGAGGGTCTCGCCCATGCCCCAGTCGATCGTGCCGTCCTCGACGGAGGCCGCGCGGCGCTGCAGCTGCGGCATCAGACGCGGGTGGACCTGGATCCGCTCGGGGATGTTGACCTGCGACTCGGCGATCCGCTTCACGACCTCCTGGGAGACCGCGGTGGAGACGGCGACCGGGAACTCCGCCCGGGGCTCCGGGCTGGGCGCCGGGGCGGGGCTGCTGACCGCCTCGCGGACCTCCGCGAAGACCTTCTCCAGCTGGCCCTGGAAGTCCTGGAGCGCCTGCTCCGCCTCTTCCAGCGTGATGTCGCCGCGGCCGATCAGCGACTCGGTGTACAGCTTGCGCACCGAGCGCTTCTTGTCGATCAGGCTGTACATCTGCGGGTTGGTGAACTGCGGGTTGTCGCCCTCGTTGTGACCGCGGCGGCGGTAGCAGATGAGGTCGATCACGACGTCCTTGTTGAACGTCTGGCGGAACTCGAAGGCCAGCCGCGCCACGCGGACCACGGCCTCCGGGTCGTCACCGTTCACGTGGAAGATCGGCGCCTCGATCATGCGGGCCACGTCCGTGGCGTACATGGAGGAGCGGGACGACTCGGGCGCCGCCGTGAAGCCGACCTGGTTGTTGATGACGATGTGGACCGTGCCGCCGGTGCGGTAGCCGCGCAGCTGCGACATGTTGAGCGTCTCGGCGACGACACCCTGGCCGGCGAAGGCCGCGTCACCGTGCAGGGCCACCGGCAGGACGGTGAAGTCCGTGCCGCCCTTGTTGATGACGTCCTGCTTGGCGCGGACGACACCTTCGAGGACCGGGTCGACCGCCTCCAGGTGCGAGGGGTTGGCGACCAGGGAGACCTTGATCTGCTCGCCGTCGAGGCCGGTGAACGTGCCCTCGGCGCCGAGGTGGTACTTCACGTCGCCGGAGCCGTGCATCGACTTCGGGTCGAGGTTGCCCTCGAACTCGCGGAAGATCTGCGCGTACGACTTGCCGACGATGTTCGCGAGGACGTTGAGGCGCCCGCGGTGGGCCATGCCGATGACGACCTCGTCCAGGCGCGACTCGGCAGCCGAGTCGATGACCGCGTCGAGCAGCGGGATGACGGACTCGCCGCCCTCCAGCGAGAACCGCTTCTGGCCCACGTACTTGGTCTGGAGAAACGTCTCGAACGCCTCCGCGGCGTTCAGCCGGCGCAGGATGCGCAGCTGCTCCTCGCGCTCCGGCTTGGAGTGCGGGCGCTCGACGCGGTCCTGGATCCACTTGCGCTGCTTGGGGTCCTGGATGTGCATGAACTCGATGCCGGTGGTGCGGCAGTACGAGTCGCGCAGCACGCCGAGGATGTCGCGCAGCTTCATCATGGACTTGCCGCCGAAGCCGCCGACCGCGAACTCCCGCTCCAGGTCCCACAGGGTGAGGCCGTGCTCGGTGATGTCCAGGTCGGGGTGCTTGCGCTGGCGGTACTCCAGCGGGTCGGTGTCGGCCATGACGTGGCCGCGGACCCGGTAGGAGTGGATCAGCTCGAAGACGCGGGCGGCCTTGGTGACGTCGTCGTCGTGCGACGCGTCGATGTCCTTGAGCCAGCGGACCGGCTCGTAGGGGATGCGCAGCGACTTGAAGATCTCGTCGTAGAAGCCGTCCTCGCCGAGGAGGAAGTTGGCCACGATCCGCAGGAACTCGCCCGACGCGGCACCCTGGATGACCCGGTGGTCGTACGTCGAGGTCAGCGTCATGACCTTGGAGATGCCCAGCTTGTTCAGGGTGTCCTGGGAGGTGCCCTGGAACTCGGCGGGGTAGTCCATCGAGCCGACGCCCATGATGACGGACTGTCCGGGCATCAGCCGCGGCACGGAGTGGACGGTGCCCAGGCCGCCGGGGTTGGTCAGCGAGACGGTGACGCCGGTGAAGTCGTCCATCGTCAGCTTGTTGTTCCGGGCGCGGCGGACGATGTCCTCGTACGCCTGCCAGAACTCGAAGAAGCCCAGCGTCTCGGCCTTCTTGATGCCGGCGACGACCAGCTGGCGCTCGCCGTTGGCCTTCACCAGGTCGATGGCCAGACCGAAGGTCACGTGGTCGGGCTTGACCAGGGTCGGCTTGCCGTCCTTCTCCGCGTAGGACCAGTTCATGGACGGCATGGCCTTGATGGCCTGCACCATCGCGTACCCGATGAGGTGCGTGAAGGAGATCTTCCCGCCGCGGGCGCGCTTGAGGTGGTTGTTGATGACGATGCGGTTGTCGAAAAGCAGCTTCACCGGGACGGCGCGGACGGACGTGGCCGTCGGCATCTCCAGCGAGGCGTTCATGTTCTTCGCCACGGCCGCGGCGGGGCCGCGCAGCGTCACGAGCTCGGGGCCGGCCGGGGCCTCGGCCGCGGGAGCGGCCTTCGCGGCGGGCTTGGCGGCGGCGGGCTTGGCGGCCGGGGCGGCGGGAGCGGGGGCGGCAGCGGTCTGTGCGGGAGCCGCTGCTGCCGGCTGCGCCGGGGCCGGAGTCGCCGGGGCCGGGGTCGCCGGGGCCGGGGCGGCGGGGGTCGCGGTACCCGCAGCCCCCGCGGCTGCGGCTCCCTCGCCCGCGGGCTTGTCCGCCGAGCCGGCGGTGCCCGGCTTGTAGTCGGCGAAGAAGTCCCACCAGGCACGATCGACCGAATTCGGGTCCTGGAGGTACTGCTGGTAGATCTCGTCGACGAGCCACTCATTGGCACCGAACGCGGCGGCAGGGTTCAGACCCTGCCCGTCTTGGTCGGTCGAAGTGCTCGAGTTACTGGGGGACTGAGACGACACGGCGGCAACCGCCCTCTTCCGCTTCACAAGGTGATGGACAGCGGAAATAAAGGCTACGCCTCCCTGGCCGGGAGGTGCAGACCGGGCGTGCCATCGTCGCGTACATCACACGGAAACCTTGGTTTCGCGGCCGGGAATGGCGGGAAACAAGCGTGGTTCACCCGCGATCGGGTACGCGACAGCATCGCCACACGCCCGCGATGGCGTGCAAGCCCGACCTCGTCCGGGCATCTCCTGCATATGTCCTCGCAGAAGCAGCCCGTCCGGTTCGAACCCTACGTCAACCGCGCTGCTGGGGGATCCCTGGAAGAGTGACCAGAATCCGGCATCCACGTGCGGATTCGGCCACCCCGATACGGCCGCCGTGCAGATCGACCGCCCAGCGGGCGATCGCCAGCCCCAGTCCCGTGCCGCCGTCGCTGCCCGGCCCGTGCGGCGCCGTGACGCTGCCCCGGTTGAACCGCTCGAAGACCTTGTGCCGTTCGGACTCGGGGATGCCGGGGCCCTCGTCCACGACCTCCAGGTCCAGCGACTCGGGCTGCGGCCCGCGCCTGGCCCGTACGGTGACACGGCCGTGCGGCGGCGAGTGCTTCACCGCGTTGTCGATCAGGTTCGCCACCACCTGGTGCAGCCGCTCCGCGTCCGCGTGCGCGGTCAGCTCCGGCGGCGACACGTCCAGGTGCAGATGGACGTCGGTGCGGGTGTGATTGCCCGAGCCGGAGCTCAGGGCGCGTTGCGCGGCGGCCAGGTTGGCCTCCTTCAGCACGCCGGACAGATAGGGCCACACCTCGAAGCGCCGCGACCGGAGTGGTACGACACCGTTGTCGAGCCGTGACAGATCCAGCAGCGTCTCGACCAGCCGGCCCAGCCGCTCGGTCTGCTTCAGCGCCGTACGCATGGTCTCGGGATCGGCCGCGGAGACCCCGTCCACGACGTTCTCCAGCACCGCCCGCAGCGCCGCGATGGGCGTGCGCAGCTCGTGCGAGACATTGGCCACCAGCTCCTTGCGGTGCTGGTCCACCGCCTCCAGGTCGTCCGCCATGCGGTTGATCGTGGAGGCCAGGTCGCCGAGCTCGTCGCGGCGGCCGGCGCCGCGCACCCGGCGCGTGTAGTCGCCGTGCGAGATCGACTTGGCGACCGTGTTCATCTCGTCCAGCGGCGCGGTCAGGCCGTGCGCCACGAACTGGGTGATCAGCAGCGTGGCGATCACCGAGAACACCGTGATGAAACGGAGCTCGGTCTCCGTGCGCAGGGCCACCATCAGCAGGCCGGTCGTGATGAAGACCGAGACGACGACGAGTGAACCCAGTTTGGTCTTGATCGAGATCGAGACGGAGCGCAGCCGGGACCGGAGCGAACTCATGGCGCGGGCGTCTCCAGCGCGTAGCCGACGCCGTGGACCGTGCGGATGCGCTCGGCGCCGATCTTCCGGCGCAGCGCCTTGATGTGGCTGTCCACCGTGCGGGTGCCCGAGGCGTCCGCCCAGTCCCACACCTCGGCGAGCAGCTGCTCGCGCGAGAGGACGGCGCGCGGTGTGTTGGCCAGGCAGACCAGCAGGTCGAACTCGGTCGGGGTGAGGTGCACGTCCTCGCCGCGCACCCGGACCCGGCGCTGGGCGTGGTCGATCTCCAGCTCGCCCAGGCGCAGGATGCCGCTGCGCGGCGTCACCGCGGCCAGCGCGGCCCGCTCCACCCGGCGCAGCAGTACGTGCACCCGGGCGGCCAGCTCGCGCATCGAGAACGGCTTGGTCATGTAGTCGTCCGCGCCGACCCCGAGCCCGACCAGCATGTCGGTCTCGTCGTCCCGTGCGGTCAGCATCAGCACCGGTACCGGACGCTGCGCCTGTACCCGTCGGCACACCTCCAGGCCGTCGAAGCCCGGCAGCATGACGTCGAGGACCATCAGGTCCGGCTGCCAGGCCTCCGCCGCGTCGACGGCCGCCGGGCCGTCGGTCGCCGTCTGCACCAGGAAGCCCTCGGCCCGCAGCCGGGCGGAGATGGCATCGACGATCGTGTTGTCGTCCTCGACGACCAGCACTCGGCGCTGAGCACCAGGCGCGACCGTGGTGCCGGTGTGGGTGGTGTGTGTCTGCTCCATCGCCCCGCCCCTGTCGCGCCGTGCGCGAACCGCGTGTAGATCCGTGTGTTCGGTCAGCAGCGTAAAGGCACCGACCGGGTCCCGGCTACGCAGGGCGAACGGCGAGGTGGACCACGTCCGGTACGCCCCGGGCAACCGGGACCTCTTCGGTTCTTACCCCGGTGAATCCGGCATTCCGCAATGACTCTTCGAAATCGGCGGAGGGCTGGGCGGACCACACGGCGAGAATCCCGCCGGGGTGCAGCCGGGCCGCGCAGGCGGCCAGACCGGCCGGTGAGTAGAGGCTGTCGTTGTCCTCGGTGACGGTCCAGTCGGGGCCGTTGTCGATGTCCAGGCACAGGGCGTCGTACCGGTCGGGCGACGTGTGGACGTAGGACACGAGGTCGGCGTGGATCAGGACCGTGCGCGGGTCGGCGAGCGCAGTGCCGGAGATCGCGGCGAGCGGTCCCTCCCGGTGCCAGTCGATGATGGCCTGTTCGCGCTCGACCACGGCGATGCGGCCCCAGTGGGGGCCGGCCGCGGCGTGCGCGAGCGAGAAGCCCACCCCGAGGCCGCCGATGAGGACGGCGGGCCCCTCGCCCGCCGCGGCGCCTCCGGGACGGGCCCCCAGCGCGTCCCGGGCGGCGTCGACGAGCAGCCGTTCCGAACGGCCGTCGGAAGTGTCCATCAGGAAGGTGCCGTTGGCGATGATCTCGAAGTCGTCGCCGCGCTGCCGCAGCACCACTTCGCCGTACGGTCCTTCACGTCGGTCGAGCGTCTGAGCCATGATCCTCAGCCTACTGAGACGGCCCCGGTGGGCGGGCCGGTTTCGCGACGCCCCGGCCGCGGCGAAGGTTGTGCGGTGTGATCCAGATCATGGGCGCCCGCGTTGGTGATCGCACGGATGATCGCGTTGAGTGGGGGCAGGGTGGACCGGGGGGTTCGTCGAACGAAGGGGCCTCGCGGTGCATCAGCTGCGAACGCGCGAGAGGCGTGAGACAGGCGGGACGCGCGGCGTGGTGCGCGACGGCGCGGCGCTGTTGAACGCCGTGCCGCGCCAGCGGACCGCCGCGGCCGCGCCCCCCGCGGGGCCGCCCGTCCCGGGGTGCGCCCCCGCTCCCGCCGGGGCGTGGTGGCGCACGGCCGTCCGGCTGCTTCCCGGCCCCATCGGTACGCCGTTCACCTTCTGCTACACGCTCCTGCTGATCGCCTCGTCGCTCTTCGCGGAGTTCGGCGACCCCGAAACCGTCTCCGCCCTGCTGCGGGCCTCCAGCACGGACGTCGCCCATCTGTCCCGGACCCCGCTGCTGGTGCTGGCCGCCAGTGCCCTGTGGGTGGCGGGCGGGCTGCTGTCGCCGTACGCCGTGGCGTTCGTGTTCGTCCTGACCGCGCTGGAGCGGCGCATCGGGGCGTGGCGCGCGGCCGCCGTCTTCCTGGTGGGGCACGTGGTGGCCACGTTGGCCACCGAGATCCCGGTCGCCCTGTCCGTCCTGGCCGGCCACCTGCCCGGCAGCTCGCTGCACCGCCTGGACTACGGCATCAGCTTCGGGCTGATGGCGAGCGTCGGTGCGCTGGCCGGGCTGCTCACCCCGGTGGTGCGGGCCGTCGTGCTGGCGTGGGTGTCGGTGCTGCTCCTCCACGACCTGCTGGCCTTCGAGGACCCGCTCACCAACTGGGGACATCCGCTGGCCCTGCTGATCGGCATCGCCGGCTGGCCGCTGGTGCGGCGGGCGGCACCCATGCCCACCTAGGGCGCTTCTTCTCGATCGGGCCGGGCGTTCCGCACGATCCCGGTCAGCGGGCCCTGGTACCGCCAGCCCAGGGCGCTGTACAGGGCGCGGCCGTCGGTGGTGGCGCTCAGCACTCCGGTCACGGCCCCCGTCTCGGCGCCGGCCGTCTGCAACCGGCGCATGACGAGGCGGCCGAGGCCCCGGCGCCGGTGGCCGGGGTGTGTCTCGATCTGGTCCATCACCGCCGTGGCGCCGGTCGCCGCCATCTGGCCGCGGGCGGCGAGCGTGCCGTCGGCCGCGAGGACGCGCACCCGGAAGACGCCGCCCGTGTCCTCGTCCTCCACGGTGTATCCGGCGGGCGGCGCGGGTGCGGCCGCCGCTCGCAGCTCGGTGAACATCATGAAGCCGGGGTCGTCCGGGACGGTCCAGTCCGGCGTGATCCAGCCGGTGACCTCCCCGGGCTCCGCGAGGACCTTGAGCCAGGCGTTCGGCTCGGTGACGTCCCGGCAGAGCTTGCCCACGGAGATCTCGTCCGGTTCCGGCAGCACGTGCCGGAACACGTGGTGCGGCAGACCGACGTCGATGCGGTGGCCCCAGGGCTCCTCGACGGGCGGGGGCGTGCCGCGGGACACGGCCCATCCCCGGACCCACGCTGCTGTAATGGCTGAACTGTCCATGGGTCTATTACACACGGAGGGCCGTCGTGAAGCCAGGGTTTCGGCGGTCCGGAGTCCTGGCGGTACCGCCCCGATCTGAGAGGGCGTCAAGCCGCCTTCCGTCGCGGGCGGGGCGGTGATCGCTCAGAGCGAACGCGCCCCGGGGAACATCCCGGAGGCGTGAGGCATTGAGTCGGTACAGCTCAACTTCGCTGCCTAAGGGGAGATCATGGCTGCTGAGTCCTCGTCCTACAACGACGTCCTGACCCTGCCCGTGCTGCCGCTCGACGACGAGGTCGTGCTGCCCGGAATGGTGGTGCCGCTGGACCTGTCCGACACGGAGGTACGAGCCGCGGTGGAGGCCGCACAAGCCGCCGCCCGGTCCAGCGGGCCTGGGTCCGGGAAGCCGCGCGTGCTGCTGGTGCCCCGCGTCGACGGCACCTACGCGGGCACCGGTGTCCTCGGCACCGTCGAGCAGGTCGGACGGCTCTCCGACGGTGACCCCGGCGCGCTCATCCGCGGCCGCGGCCGCGTCCGCATCGGCGCGGGCACCACCGGACCGGGCGCCGCCCTGTGGGTCGAGGGCGCCGTGGTCGAGGAGACCCTGCCCGACCCGCTGCCCGGCGCGGTCACCGAACTCGTCAAGGAGTACAAGGCCCTCGCCACCAGTTGGCTGAAGAAGCGCGGCGCCTGGCAGGTCGTCGACCGCGTCCAGCAGATCGACGGCGTCTCCGCCCTGGCCGACAACTCCGGATACTCACCCTTCCTGACGGTGGAACAGAAGGTCGCCCTGCTGGAGACCGAGGACCCGGTCGCCCGGCTCAAGCTCGCCACCGAACAGCTGCGCGAGCACCTCGCCGAGCAGGACGTCGCCGAGTCCATCGCCAAGGACGTCCAGGAGGGCGTCGACAAGCAGCAGCGCGAGTTCCTGCTGCGCCGCCAGCTCGAAGCCGTGCGCAAGGAGCTGCGCGAGCTCAACGGCCAGGCGGACGGGGACGAGTCCGACGACTACCGCAGCCGCGTCGAGGCCGCCGACCTCCCCGGGAAGGTGCGCGACGCCGCCCTCAAGGAGGTCGAGAAGCTGGAGCGGTCCAGTGACCAGAGCCCCGAGGGCTCCTGGATCCGCACCTGGCTCGACACGGTGCTGGAACTCCCCTGGAACGAACGCACCGAGGACAGCTACGACATCCGGGGCGCCAAGGCCGTCCTCGACGCCGAACACGCGGGCCTCGACGACGTGAAGGAACGGATCACCGAGTACCTGGCGGTACGCAAGCGGCGCGCCGACCGCGGAATGGGCGTCGTCGGCGGGCGCCGCGGCGGCGCGGTGCTCGCGCTGGTCGGCCCGCCGGGCGTCGGCAAGACCTCGCTCGGAGAGTCCGTCGCCCACGCCATGGGGCGCAAGTTCGTCCGGGTGGCCCTCGGCGGCGTGCGGGACGAGGCGGAGATCCGCGGCCATCGGCGTACGTACGTCGGCGCGCTGCCCGGCCGTATCGTCCGCGCCGTCAAGGAGGCCGGGTCCATGAACCCGGTCGTCCTGCTCGACGAGATCGACAAGGTCGGCTCCGACTTCCGCGGCGACCCGGCGGCCGCCCTCCTCGAGGTCCTCGACCCGGCGCAGAACCACACCTTCCGCGACCACTACCTGGAGGTCGAACTCGACCTGTCCGACGTGGTCTTCCTCGCCACGGCGAACGTCCTGGAGGCCATCCCCGAGGCGCTGCTCGACCGGATGGAGCTGGTCCGCCTCGACGGATACACCGAGGACGAGAAGGTCGTCATCGCCCGCGACCACCTGCTCCCGCGCCAGTTGGAGCGGGCGGGCCTGGAGAGCGGTGAAGTGACCCTCGACGAGCCGGCCCTGCGCAAGCTCGCGGGGGAGTACACCCGGGAGGCGGGCGTACGGAACCTGGAGCGGTCGATCGCCCGGCTGCTGCGGAAGGTCGCCGCCCAGCACGAACTGGGCGAGCGAGAGTTCCCGCTCACCGTCACGGACGGCGATCTGCGCGAGCTGATCGGCCGCCCGCACCATGTGCCCGAGTCCGCGCAGGACCCGGCCGAGCGGCGCACGGCCGTACCGGGCGTGGCCACCGGACTCGCGGTCACCGGCGCGGGCGGCGACGTCCTGTTCGTCGAGGCGTCGCTGGCCGACCCCGAGACGGGCGCGGCGGGCCTCACCCTGACCGGCCAGCTCGGGGACGTGATGAAGGAGTCCGCGCAGATCGCGCTGAGCTTCCTGCGCTCGCACGGTGCCGAACTGGAGCTCCCGGTCACCGGACTGAAGGACCGGGGCGTGCACATCCACTTCCCGGCGGGCGCGGTCCCCAAGGACGGCCCGAGCGCCGGCATCACCATGACGACGGCGCTCGCGTCGCTGCTCTCCGGGCGACCGGTCCGGACGGGAGTCGCCATGACCGGTGAGGTGTCGCTGACCGGACGTGTCCTGCCGATCGGCGGCGTGAAGCAGAAGCTGCTGGCCGCGCACCGGGCCGGCATCACGACCGTGATCATCCCCAAGAGGAACGAGGCGGACCTGGACGACGTCCCCGCCGAGATCCTCGACAAGCTGGAGGTCCACCCCGTGACGGACGTCCGGCAGGTGCTGGAGCTGGCGCTGTCCCCCGCCAGGTCGGCGTTGCCCCTGGCAGCCTGACCCGCCCCGCGCGCCCCGCCCGGCCAGGGGCGACCCCGAGAGGGACGTCCCGGGCGCGCACGGCCGCGCCGAGAGCCGCGGGCTCGCCCACCGCGCACCGCCCGGGGCTGACCGCGACGAGCGGTGCCCGCCGGTGGCCACGGGGGCACCGCTCGCCGGGGCACCGTGCGACCGGCGACCGGCGACCGGCGACCGGCCACCGGCGACCGGCCACCGGGCCTCGGCTACCGGGCCTCGGCTACCGGGCCTCGGCCACCGGGCCTCCGCCCAGGGCGCCACCGGCGCACGGAACCCCCCCCGCGGTGCTGCCCGCCGCGGGGGGTTCCGGGCGTGACCGGTCAGGGCTTCTCCGCCACCGCGCGGTCGTACAGCGCCCGCGCCTTCGCGTCGAAGAGCACCGCCGTGGACTCGGTGTCCGTGTCACCGCCGCTCAGGACGCCGATCATCCGGCCCGGGTGCGCCGGGTCGCGGTAGTCGGCCAGCCACGGGCTGCCGCTGGTGCCGTCCCAGAACCCGGCGCACTCGATGCGCACCATCGCGGCGGGCTGGTCGGCGTCGTGGCGGGCGTCGGTCGTGCAGGTGATGGGGCGGTTGTCCGGGTTGTGCTCCGGGTTGGGGTAACCCACCACCGTCACCCGGCGCTGCGGCCGTGACGCCCAGTCGGGCGTCGCCGCCCCCACGACGTCCTGCACATCGCGCCCCTTGGCGTCGGGTTCCAGGGTCAGGAACGCGAAGTCGGCCGACTCGTCCCCGTTCTTGCGCCACCTGTCGTCGACCTGGATGGCGGCGACCTTCCACGTCCCGTACGGGGCGGAGCCCTTGCCGGCGCCCCGGAAGGCGGGTGCGAAGGCGATGCCTTCCGCGTACGTCCCGTACTCGAAGACACAGTGCGCGGCGGTGGCCACGATGTTGCGGCCCGGGCTGTCGACGACGCTCGCCGTGCACCAGTGCTCCTCACCGTCCAGCAGCACGCCGACCGACTTCAGCCCGGCGGACGGCACGGCCGAGCGCTGCGGTGAGGGCGCGGCGGCGGGCGGTCTCGCGGCCGCGGTGCCGGCGTCCGCGTCCCCGGCAGGGCGCGGAGCCGAGTGCGAGGTCGCGGCGCACCCGCAGGCGGCGGTCATGACGGTGGCTGCGACAACGGTCCACAGCGACGGCCTCTTCCAGTGCATGCGCCCCATCCTTGCCGATCAGAGCGTTCTCCGGGAGTACGGTCAGGGCTCCAGCCAGCCCCGCAGGGTGGCCTGCGCCCCCGCCTGGAACCGGGTCCGCGCGTCCAGCGACTCCAGCAGCCGGCTGATCCGCCGCCGCGCGGTGTGCACATGGACGCCCAGCCGGCGGGCGATGGCCTCGTCCTTGAGCCCGGCGGCCAGCAGTGCCAGCAACTCCCGCTGCTGACCCGGCGGCGCCGCACCCCCGCCGGTGCCCAGCGGGGTGGCCCGCTCCCACGCGGTCTCGAACAGCGGCACCAGCGCGGAGCGCAGCGGGCCGTCTCCGATCACCAGCGCGGCCGCCTCCGGATCGGCGGCGTCGGCCGGCGGCACCAGCGTGACCCGGCGGTCCACCACGGTCAGCCGGGTGGGCACGGCGGCGGCCAGCCGCAGCCGCAGTCCCCGTTCCGCCAGGGCGGCCAGCGCCCGCGCCCGGCCGGGCTGTGCGAGGCCCGCCCGGTCGAGCACCGCCCGCACCCGGACACCGCGGGCCAGCAGCGACTCGACGCCGAGGCCGGCGGGCAGGGACCGGTCGAGGACCAGCACCTCCCGCGCGGCGGCCGCGAGGAGCCGGCCGGCCCGCTCGCCGATCGCCCGCCGGCCGGTCACCACCTCCACGCCGCCGGTGGCGGCCGCGTCCGGCGGCAGCCGGCCCGCCAGCCGGTCGGCGGTCATCCGTAATCGCTCCAGCTCGGCCGAGCGCAGGTGCAGTTCCGCCTGGCGACGGTGGATGAGCGTGCGGATGGCGGCCGCGGGGGCCGCGGGCTGCGGCAGGCCGTCCTCGTGGGGCGGGTCGGTCCGCCGTGCGAAGCCGTGCTCCACGAGCCGGTCGAGCGCGGTGTCGAGCCGCGCCCGCTCCAGCCCCAGCTGGCGGGCCAGTTCGTCCGGCCCGTCCGCCCGTTCCCCCAGCAGTGCCTCGTACGCCCGCTGCTCGACTTCGCCCAGGCCAAGAGTGGTCAGTTCCCCCTGGATCATGCACCGGATTCTCACGCCGCCCTCACGGGACCCACAAGTGTGCGTGTCCACTTCTCAACACCCCTGTCTCATTGCCGCCCTGACGTCCCAGCACTTGCAATGGCCATGACCACCTGTACGGCTGACCAGCACGTGGGAGGGGTACGTACTGTGCGCGAACGCAAGCCACACGCGGCGAGAGCCGGCATACGGACCGGGGCGTCGGGAGCGGCACTGCTCGCCGCCGCGGGCCTTCTGATCACCGCGGTTCCGGCCCTGGCGGCGACCCCGCCGGCCGCCGCACCGCCGGCCGACGTCGTTCCGGGAGCGCGGACCGAGACCCCCGCCCTGGTGGACGGGATCCGCGAGGCGGTGGACGCGAAGGCGAGCCCCGCGGACGCCGCCCGCGGCCATCTCGCCGCCAGGGAGGGCCGCTACAAGATCGCCGAGCCGGGGCGTGATCTCGCCCCCGTACAGACCCTGAAGCGCGGCGGGGAGGAGACCGTACGGCTGCAGCAGAAGCACCGGGGCGTGCCGGTGCTCGGCGGCCAGTACCTGGTGCGGATGGAGACCGAACGCGGCAAGCGGGTCGTCACCGGTACCTCCGGCAAGTACTTCACGGGTCTCGACACCGGCACCGAGCCGTCCGTCGCCCAGGACGTCGCGGTACGCCGCGCGGTCACCGCGACCCTGGAACGGGTGGGCGGCCACCGGCTCGGCAAGGCCGCGCCCTCCCGCACCCAGCCGCTGAGCGGAACGGCCCGCGGGCTGGTGGTGATCCCGAGCGGCGAGGGCGTCCTCGCGTACCACGTGACCGTACGGGGCACGAACCCGGCGACCGGCGCGCCGGTGCTCCAGCAGGTCTACGTCGACGCGCGGGCCGGCTACCCGCTCCTGCAGTACAGCGGCATCAAGACCGTCGCCCCGCCGAGGACGGCGGGCGGCGCCGCTCCGGCCGGCGCCCGGGCCGCCGACGACCCGGGCGCCCCGCACCCCGGCTCCGCCGGCAGCGGCACACTGCTGAACGGAACCAAGGTCGACCTCAACGTGTACAAGAAGGGCGACCGGTACCTGCTGTCCGACCACGCGCGGATGGCGGACAGCACCAAGAACCCGCTCACCACCTGGGACGGGCGCGGCAAGGACGTGAACGACGTCGCGGGCACCTGGCCGTCCGGGCTGGGGGAGTTCGGCTCCGCCACCGCCGAGTTCGGCAAGGACGCCACCGACGCGGGCGCCGTCGACGCCCACTGGGCCGCCGGGCAGGTCTACGACTACTACCGGACGCAGCACGCCCGCAACGGCCTCGACGGCCGCGGCACGGCCGTCAACTCCGTGGTGGGGGTCACCGACTTCGGCCAGCCGTACGTCAACGCCTTCTGGGACGGATCCAAGATGGTGTACGGCTCCGGCGACGACACCTACCGGCCGCTCTCCGCCGACCTGGACGTCGTGGGCCACGAGATGACCCACGGCGTCGTCGAGAACACGGCGAACCTCGTGTACGCCGGCCAGTCCGGTGCCCTCAACGAGGCCATCGCCGACTACTTCGGCAACGCCATCGACGTCACCCGGTCCGGCCTGACCATGGACCACCCGGACGCCGGCCTGATCGGCGAGGACCTCTGCCGCGCCGGCACGCCCCGCGCGTGTGCCCTGCGCGACCTCGACGACGGCGCCACCACGTCGAAGAACTTCCTCGGTGTGGCCTTCGGCACCGACAACGGCGGCGTCCACCTCAACTCCACCATCTTCTCCGGCGCCCTGTGGGACATGCGCCGGGACCTTGGCGGCGAGCTCGCCGACCGGATCGTGTACAAGGCCCTGACCGAGTACATGACGCCGCTCGACGGCTTCACCGACGCCCGCAACGCGGTCCTCGCGGCGGCCAAGGACCTGGGCGCCACGACCCGGGAGCTGAACACCACCAAGCGCTCCTTCAACGCCCACGGCGTCGTCCCCGGCTGGGAGCAGGCGCTGGGCGTCGACACGGACGAGTTGTTCGGCAGGCTTAACATCGCCGGCACCGGTGTCCAGGCCGGCGGCGGCTGGTGGGTCACGTCCAAGTCGAACGACGAGGGCTCCGAGCCGTACTCCGTCTACGCGGGACGGGCGGACGGCGCGGGCACCCCCAAGCTGATCAGCCCCAACGACGGCCGCTACCACGTCTACCCGGCGACCGACGGCAGGACCGTCGTCTGGGCGGCGTACAGCGCGACCTCCGTCGACCTGCTGTCGCGTCCGCTCTCCGGCGGGCCCATCAAGAAGCTGTACAGCGCCGCGACGGACGTGGCCGGCGTGCGCATCGACGACGGGGTGACCGTCTTCGAGACGGGCGACATCCTCGGCGGGCGCCATGTCGGCTTCCTCCGCCCCGGTGACCGGGAGCCCACGTTCGTCGACGGCGGGCGCTACGAGCTGGCCACCGGGCTGGCCTCGGTGTCCGACGGCAGGATCGCCTACGCCAAGCTGTACCCGGCGCCGGAGGAGTACCGGCTCGGTGTCGAGATCTACGACCTGAAGACGAACCGGACGACGCTCACCGAGCAGCTCGGCGAGCCGTGGGGCATCGGCCAGACCGGCATCAACGGCAGCAACGTCTTCTGGCTGACCGACGAGAACCTCGCCGACGACGGGCAGATGGGCATCCGCCGCGCGAACCTCGACGGGACCTCGGCCTTCGACATCAGTTCCGAGGCCAAGCCCGGCGCCCTGCGTTCCCTCGACCTGACGGTCTCGGAGACGGCGGTCACGGTCGCCGCCGCCACCCCTTCCGCGACCCTCACGAACGAGTCGCTGCCGAAGCTGTGGCAGCTGACCACCGACGGCTCCCGCAAGGAGCGGGTCTCCTGCAACCGCGGCGAACAGATCTCCCCCGCCGCGGTGACGGGCGCCCAGGTCGTCTGGATCGACGCCACGACGGGCTGGACCAACCTGGTCACCCGGTCCCGCCCGGCAGGCCGGTGCGGCTGACCGCACGGTCCGTGACGAGGACCCCCGGCGCCGGTGCGCCGGGGGTCCTCCCCTTCCGTCCGCGCCTCAGCCGTTGGCGAGGGCCTGCAGCCGGTCCTGCGCGCCGTTGAACCTGTTGTGGTCGCCGACGATCGGGCCGGAGGACGTGTACTGCCACATCGTGTAGTAGCCCCAGCCGGCGGGGAGCTCGCCCACGGTCGTGTGGTAGCGGGCCACCCAGAGCGGGCTGGAGGCCCCGAAGCCGCCGTAGTTGCCCGTGCACTGCTTCCACCAGCTGGTGGCGGTGTAGATCACCGCGTCACGGCCGGTGCGGTACCTGTAGCGGTTCAGGAAGTCGCGGATCCAGCTCACCATCGCGGACTGGCTCTTGCCGTAGCAGGCCGGACCGTACGGGTTCCACTCGATGTCCAGGGCGCCCGGCAGGGTCCTTCCGTCGCGGGACCAGCCGCCGCCGTTGCCGACGAAGTAGTCGGCCTGGGCGGTGCCCGTCGTGGTGTCGGGGGTGGCGAAGTGGTAGGCGCCGCGGATCATGCCGATGTTGTAGGAGCCGTTGTACTGCTGCGCGAAGTAGGGGTTCCGGTAGTACGTCCCCTCGGTGGCCTTCACATAGGCCCACTTCACACCGCTGGTCCACAGGGCGGACCAGTTCACGTTGCCCTGGTGGCTGGAGACGTCCACGCCCTCGGTCTGGACGGCTCGGGAGTCCGGCGGGAGGCCGCCCACTCCGTCGTGGGCGGCGACGCCCATACCCATGTGGGCGGTGCCCCGGGCGGGCTTGTCGGCGGCGGTCGCCGCGCCCGGGAGGGAGAGGACGAGGACCAGGACCGCGAGGAGGGCCGCGGCCGTGGCGGGGAATCTTCTGAGACGGGTCGTTCCGGATCTGTGCACGGTCATTGCGTGCCTCCGAAAGGCCTCGGTGGGGGTGGGGAGGACGACACGCCCCGGGTAATGGTGTGGACATGTCATAAGAACGCTACGCACGTAGACCCGCGCCACGGAAGGGGGTCGGAGTGGCGCCGTTGGTCTACGCCTGCGAAATACTGTGCCGAGCTGCGGCAATGGCGGCGCGGGAAAGAAACTTTCAGCGATCGGAAAGCGCGCGAGGGGTGCTGACGTGCACGGAAGCGGTACGGGGAGTGGCCCGGAGTCCCACGGAAAGAATGGTGTGGACGAGGAATACCTCGCCCTGGAAAGGGAATTGGCGGTCTTTCTGCGCCGCGCCCGCGCGTCGTCCGGTGAAATGGCCCGCGAAGTCCACCCCGAGCTGGAACCCGCCGCCTACGGCCTCCTCGTCCGGCTGGACGAGGCGGGCAGCCAGCGGGCCACCGACCTGGCCGGGTACTTCGGCGTCGGCAAGGCGACCATGAGCCGGCAACTGCGCGCCCTGGAGGTGCTCGGCCTGGTCGTCCGGGACCCCGACCCCGCCGACGGCCGGGCCTCGCTCGTGCGCCTCACCGAGGAGGGCCGCGACCGCTTCCGCCGCGTACGCGACGCCCGCCGCGCCCGCTACGTCCGCAAGCTCGCCGGCTGGGACCGTGCCGAGGTCGCCGAGCTCGCCCGGCTGCTGCACCAGCTCAACACCCGGGCGGAGGCCTGACGGCGCCCCTCAGACGAGCCGGAGCTCGGCGAACACCGCGGTCGCGTCGTCATGGACCTTGCCCCGGCGGGGCCGGGCGCGCGCGGTGTTCGCCGCCTCCGCCGCCTCCAGCTCACGGACCCGCGCGATCAGGCCACGCGGCCCCTCCTTGCGCAGCACCCGGAACAGGTCGGTCCAGTCGCCCGCCCCGAACGTCTCCGTCCATCGCGCCGCCCCGTCCGTCAGTGCCGCCAGCGCCCGGACGGCGGTCAGCGGGACACGGCCCGTCACGGCGAGGGCGGCCACCGAGGGGTCGGCCGCGGCCGTGAAGAAGCCCCCCTCCTTGTTCCGCACGGTCGCGTCGGCGATCTCCGCGCTCACCAGGGAACCCGGCGGCAGCCGGACCAGCCGGTCGTCCAGGACCGCCCGTACCGTCCCGTCCGGCGACTCCAGCAGCAGCGTCGAGTCGGACAGGACCAGATACTCCACCGCCTCGGCGCCCCAGCGCGCCATGACCACCGTCGCCTGAGGCGTTCGTACGTGAGAAAGGTCACACGTGTTCCGGTGGGCCCCCGCGGTGCGCCGGATTGCCTCCGCCAGGATCTCAGCCAGTGTCAGATCCGCCCGCGAACCGGACAGTTCGGTCAGCGCCCCGCCGAGCCGGGCGGTGAACCACGGCACGCCGTGCACACAACCGTCGTCACCCTCCGGTGGTGTCACCCCGTCCAGGAGCACCACCACTCCGCCCCGGCCCGACGCTGGAAGAGCCACGGAAGACCAGTCCTCGTTGGGGCGTTCGGGGCTGCCCGGCACGGAAGCGATCTCGGTCTGCATCACCCCAGTCTGCATGACTCCTTCACACCGTGGACAACAGGCTGAAATTGGCCTGTACCACCAGGTCAGAGTATGCGCAGGGGTCGGAATCGGAGGCTCCGAGAAGATGCGGGCGCGCATCCTGCCAAAGCCCGCCCGGAAGTTCCAACCCGCACCCCCGGCGGCACCGGTCCCACGCACCCACGGGAGTTGTTCGCCAACTCAGGAGTGTTGTTCACTCGTTCGGGTGGCGGAGTGGCCGACGCGAGTCCCGTTCGAGAAAAGCGCTGGAATGGTCGGAGGCCGTACCAGGGGTGGGAGCGCTTTCTCGAATGACCGGTCGTCACCCCTGCTTCATGGGCGGACGAGTTCAAGAATGTGAGCACCGGTGCAGAAGCGCAGTGACACTCCCGGCGACCCCCAGGCCCCGGGCGGCCGCAGCGTACGCGTACGCAGCCGGCTCGTCGCCGGTGTGGCGCTCGTCGGCATCACCGTCGTCGGAGCCGGCACCCCCGCCGTCCTCGCCGCGTCCGGCGACCTGACGGACTCCCAGCGGCTCGTCACCCTCGCCCAGCTCAACCGGCAGGCGGTCACCCTCGCCCACTCCCTCGCCGACGAGCGCGACGAGGTCACCGCGTACGTCGCGGGCGGCCGGGACGACAAGAAGGACGGACCCGGCGGCAACGCCAAGGGCGGCGAGGGCGCCGCCACGTCCGACGGCAGCCGCAGCGCCCGCGTCGACCGGCAGATAGACGAGATCCACGGCGCCGCGCCCGACGAACTGCGCCGCGAGCTCGCCACCGTGCCCGCCATCCGGCGCGCCGCCCTCACCGGCAAGGGCTCCGCCCTGGAGGCCCACCGCGCCTACACCGCCGTCATCGCCAAGCTCCAGGCCCTCGCCGCCGAACTCGCCGACCGGACACCCGCCCGCGCGGAGCTCACCGGCACCCGCGCCCCCGCCGAACTCGGACAGGCGGTCGAACAGGCCTCCGCCACCCGCGGCCTGCTCCTCGGTGCCCTCGCCGTACCCGGCAGGAAGAGCACCGGCACCGTCTTCGACCCGATCACCGGCCGGTACGTCGAGCAGGAGGACCCGGCGGGCGACGAGGCCGACCGCAATCGCGGCGCCCTCAGCGCCGCCGCCCAGCAGGCTCGCGTCCGCGAGCAGGCCGCCCTCGCCGACTTCGACCAGGCCGCCGACCCCGAGGCCCGCGACTCCCTCGCCGGCACCGTCACCGGCCCCGAGGTCAAGAGCGCCGAGGCCTACCTCGCCCGCCTCACCGACCAGCCCGAACTGTCCAAGGCGGAGCGCGGGACCGACCGGGAGAAGCTGGACGCCGCGCTCACCGCCCGGATCGAGCAGATGCGCGGTGTCGAATCCGCGCTCGCCACCGGCCGGGTCGAGCACATGGAGCGGCTGCGCGACGACGACGTCACCGCGCTGGAGCTCCGCATCGCCCTGCTCGGCGGCTGCCTGCTCATCGCCGTCGGCGTCTCCACCGCCGTCGCCCGCACCCTGACCCGCCCGCTCGCCGTGCTGCGCATCGGCGCCGCGCGCGTCGCCGGCGCCCCGGAAATCGAGGAGCCGGTCCGCTTCACCGGCCGCAACGACGAGTTCGCCCAGGTCGTACGGTCCCTCAACACCCTGCACGGCAAGCTGCTCGACCTCGGTGCCCGCGCCGAGAAGCTCGACGGCGACCGCGCCGACCTGACCGGCGCCCGCGAGGCCCTCGCCGCCGAGCTGGCCGGGCAGCGCGCCGAACTGCGCGAGCGGACCGCCGAGGTCACCGCCGAGCTGGAGCGGCTGCGCCACACCGTCCACCACACCTTCGTCAACCTCTCCCTCCGCACGCTCGGTCTCGTCGAGCGGCAGCTCGGCGTCATCGAGAAGATGGAGGAGCGCGAGCAGGACCCCGAGCGGCTCTCCACCCTCTTCAAGCTCGACCACATGGCCACGGTCATGCGCCGGCACAGCGAGAACCTGCTGATCCTGGCCGGTCACGAGCACAGCCACGCCCACCACGGACCGGTGCCGCTGGTGGACGTCCTGCGCGCCGCCGTCAGCGAGATCGAGCGGTACGAGCGGGTCACCATCCAGTCGCTGCCCCCGCACGCGCACGTCGCCGGGTTCGCCGCGGACGACCTCAGCCATCTGCTGGCCGAGCTGCTGGAGAACGCCACCTCCTTCTCCCCGCCGGACGCGCAGGTCCAGCTCTCCGGCTGGCTGCTGGAGAGCGGTGAGGTCATGCTGTCCGTCCAGGACGAGGGCATCGGCATCACCGAGGGCCGGCTGGCCGAGCTCAACACCCGGCTCGCCGACCCCGACCCGGCCACCGACGACGACCAGGAGGGCGAGGGGCTCGGCATCCGGGTCGCCGCGCTGCTGGCCGCCCGGCACGGCGTCAGGGTCCAGCTGCGCGACCAGAAGCAGGGCGGAGTGGCCGCGGTCGTCGTCCTCCCGACCGCCCTGCTCCCCGAGGCGCCGGCGAACGCCGTGCCGCCGTCCGTCACGGTCGGGGCCACCGTGCCCACCCTGAACCTGCCCGGCTCGGTCGCCGAGGCCAACTCCAACACGCTGCCGGGCAGCCGCACCCGGGACGCCGGTGACCCTCTGGCGGGCGCGCAGGCCGCCCCCGGGGACGCCGAGCCGGAGGAAGCTTCAGAGGAAGCGTCCGAGGAGGCGGTGCCCGGGGACGCCGCGTCCGATCCGGTCGTGGACGCGCCGGACGCGACCGAGGCGCCGGACGCCACCGAGGCGCTGGACGCCACCGACACGACCGACGAGGACGAACCGGCCGCTCCGGCAGCCGATGAGCGGGCGCCGGGAGAGGACAACCCCGAGACGACCCTGCAGGTGCGCGTGGTGAGCCCGGCCCCGGAGCCCGGTGCGGTCGGCCAGGGCGAGCAGGAGCCCGAGCCGGAGCCCGAGCACCACGCGCTCCCGCACCAGGAGACCGCCCCCGGACCGGACGCCCAGCCCGCCCGGGAAGAGGCCCCGGCCGGGGACTCCGGACCCGAGGCCGCGGACACCCCGCAGGGCGACGGGTCCGGCCCCTACGCGATCGGACCCGACGCCCACGACCGGCCCGGGGACGGCGAGGCCGCCGGCGGTGAGCCCCGCGAGCCCGAGTCGGAACGCGTCACCGACAAGGGGCTGCCCAAGCGGACGCCCAAGGTCGTGCAGTCCGGCGCCCCGCGCGCGGAGCGCACGGGCGGGGTCGACGCGAGCGAGCTGCGCCGTCGGCTGGGCGGGTTCCACCAGGGCGCCAAGGACGGCCGCCGCGACGCCGAGGCGGAGATCGCGGAAACGACCCGGCAGATGGAAGCAGTACCGACCGAAGAGACGGGGGAGACAGTCGAGGAGGCACGCAGTTGACTGCGACGACCGGCACATTCGGACTCAGTAGCGAGGCCAGAAATCTCCACTGGCTGCTCGGCAACCTCGTCGAGGAGGTGCCAGGGGTCCGTTCCGTCGCCGTCGTCTCGTCCGACGGGCTGATGCTGCTGTCCTCGGACCCGGACGGGCACACCGCCCCCTCCACCCCCGGCCGCCCCGACGGCCCCCGGGGCTCCAGCGCGGATCTCGCCACCATCGTCTCGGGCATCGGCAGCCTCACCATCGGCGCCGCCAGGCTCATGGACGGCGGCGGCGTCAAGCAGACCATGGTCGCCATGGACGAGGGCAGCGTCTTCGTGATGTCCATCAGCGACGGCTCCCTGCTCGGCGTCCACGCCACCCCCGACTGCGACATGAGCGTGGTCGCCTACCACATGGCGCTCTTCGTCGGCCGCGCCGGACACGTCCTCACCCCCGAACTCCGCAGCGAGCTGCGCAAGTCGATGGAGAGTGCCCAGTGACGTCGATCTCCGCCTCCGCCGCCGGCATGAACGCCAAGCTGCCCGTACGCGGGGAAGGGCGTCGCCCCGCCCGCGTCCGCCCGTACTCGCTCACCGGCGGTCGCACCCGCTTCGGCCACGTCCTCCTCGTCGAGACGTTCGTCGCCGCGCTCGAAGCACCGGAAGACCGCAGGGAACTCACCACGGGCGGCGCCCTCGCGCGCGTCATGCCCGAGATGCGGGCCATCGTCGAGGTCTGCCGCCGGATGCGGACGGTCGCCGAGATCTCCGCACTGCTCCGGATTCCGCTGGGAGTCGTCCGGGTGCTTCTCAGCGATCTGGCCGACCAGGGAAGGATCCGTGTGTACGGGACCGGCCACGGCGAGGGCCGACCCGACCGCGCACTGCTCGAAAGGGTGCTCAGTGGGCTCCGCCGTCTCTGACGTCCCGCACCTCTCCGACGTCCCGGAGGAGGGGCTGCAGGCCTGGCAGCTCGACCACAGCCGGGCCCCCGTCGCCACCAAGGTCGTCGTGGCCGGCGGCTTCGGGGTCGGGAAGACGACGTTCGTCCGGGCGGTCTCCGAGATCACACCGCTGCAGACGGAAGCGCTGATGACGCGGGCGAGCGAGGAGACCGACGACCTCACCGCGACACCCGGGAAGCTCACCACCACCGTCGCGATGGACTTCGGCCGCATCACCCTCGACGACGAACTGGTGCTGTACGTCTTCGGCACGCCCGGCCAGCAGCGCTTCTGGTTCATGTGGGACGACCTGGTGCGCGGCGCGATCGGCGCCGTGGTGATGGCGGACACGCGCCGGCTGACCGACTGCTTCCCCGCCCTCGACTACTTCGAGAGCTGCGGCCTGCCGTACATCGTGGCCGTGAACCACTTCGAGGGCACCGAACTGTTCGACGCCGAGGACGTCCGCGAGGCGCTCACGGTGCCGAAGGACGTACCGGTCGTCGTCATGGACGCCCGCAGCCGGATCACCGTCATCGAGTCGCTTCTGGCACTCGTCGCCCGGGCCCTCGAAGCCACTCCCGAGTAAGGAAAGAACCCGATGCGGAAGATACTCGTCGTCGGAGCCGGCCAGTCCGGGCTCCAGCTCGCCCTCGGCCTCCAGACGCGGGGCTACGAGGTCACCCTGATGTCCAACCGCACGGCGGACGAGATCCGGACCGGCCGGGTCATGTCGACCCAGTGCATGTTCCACACCGCCCTGCAGCACGAGCGGGACCTCGGCATCAATTTCTGGGAGTCCCAGGCCCCCCGCATCGAGGGCCTCGGCGTCTCCGTCGCGGGGCCCGGGTCCGAGCGGGTCGTCGACTGGGTCGGCAGGCTCGACGGCTACGCCCAGTCCGTGGACCAGCGGGTGAAGATGGCCGGCTGGATGGAGACCTTCGCCCAGCGCGGCGGCCAGCTGGTGATCCACGGCGCGGCGGTCTCCGACCTGGACTACTTCTCCCGCACCTACGACCTCGTCCTGGTCTCGGCCGGCAAGGGCGAGCTGGTGTCGATGTTCGGCCGTGACGCGGCCCGCTCGCCCTACGCCGAGCCGCAGCGCGCGCTGGCCGTCTCCTACGTCCACGGGCTCGGCCCGCGCCCCGAGCACCCGGACTACGACGCCGTGCGCTGCAACCTGGTACCGGGCGTCGGTGAACTGTTCGTCATGCCGACGCTCACCACCGGCGGCCGGGCCGACATCCTGTTCTGGGAGGGCGTCCCGGGCGGGCCGCTCGACGTCTTCCAGGGCGTCAGGGACCCGGCGGAGCACCTGGCACTCACCCTGGAGCTGATGGAGAAGTTCACGCCCTGGGAGTACGCGCGGGCGACGAAGGCGGAGCTGACCGACGCCAACGGCACGCTGGCCGGGCGGTACGCCCCGACGGTGCGCAACCCGGTCGGCCGGCTGCCCGGCGGCGGGCTGGTCCTCGGCGTCGCGGACGTCGTCGTCGCCAACGACCCGATCACCGGCCAGGGCTCCAACTCCGCCTCCAAGTGCGCCGCCTCCTACCTGGCCTCCATCGTCGAGCAGGGGGACAAGCCGTTCGACGAGGCGTGGATGCGTCAGACGTTCGACCGCTACTGGGAGACGGCGCGGCACGTCACCAAGTGGACGAACGCCATGCTGGGCGTCCCGCCGGAGCACGTGCTGAACCTGATCGGCGCGGCCGGGCAGCTCCAGCCGGTCGCCGACCGGTTCGCCAACGGCTTCAACGACCCTTCGGACTTCGAGGACTACTTCTACGACCCGGAGAGGACGGCGGCGTACCTGGCGTCGGTCACCCCCGCGTAGCCGAGCGGAGCCCCGGATCCCGGTGGTCCGGAGTGGGGGTGCAGGGGGCGTCAGCCCCCGGCGACTCCGTCGTACCCCTCGTCGGAGCCGGCCGCCGCGTCTCCGGGGAGCTCCGGCGGGGTGTACGCCGCCAGCGGACGGGCCGCCGGGTCCGGGCGCACGGCGCCCAGCAGCGGATTGGCGGCGATCGGCGAGACCTTGACACGGGCGCCGGGCCGGGGCGCCTGGATCACCAGGCCCTTGCCGAGGTAGATCGCCACATGGGTCGCCTTGGGGAAGTACACGACCAGGTCACCGGGGCGCAGTGCCCGCAGCGGCACCCGCGGGAGAGTGCGCCACTGTTCCTGGCTGGTGCGCGGGATCGTCCGGCCCGCCGCGGCCCACGCGCGGGAGGTGAGACCGGAGCAGTCGAACGACTCCGGCCCCTCGGCGCCCCACACGTAGGGCTTGCCGATCTGCCGGGTCGCGTACTCCAGCGCCTCGTCGCCCTCCTCCGACGGGGTCAGTGTGTCGTCGAGGTCACCGGTGGCGAGGAGCTCCTCCTGCGCGTCGGCCGTCTGCGCGTCCTCCAGCTCGGTCAGCTCGTCGGCCTGCTCCGGTGACAGGGCGGCGAGCATCTGCTCGACCTCCCGCAGCCGCTCCTGGACGCTGTCCCGGGCTTCCTTCTGCCGTGCGGCGAGCGTCTGCTGCCGGTCCAGCGCCCGGCGCGACGCCGTGGCGAGCTCGTCCGCCCGCCGTTCGCCGGTCCGCAGCCGGATCACGGTCGCCGCCTGTTCGCGCGCCGCGCGGCGGACGAGGTGGTTCTGGTCCAGGGCGTGGTCGGGGTCGCGTGAGAGCAGCAGCTGGAGGGACGAGGAGAAGCCGAGGCGGCCCTGGTACTGCGCCCGGGCGAGCCGCCCCGCCGCCATCCGGCTCTCCGCCAGAGCGTCCCTCGTGCGTGTGAGATCGCCGGTGAGCCTCGTCGTCTCCGCCGTGTGGGCCTTCAGTTCCTCCTCGGCGGCGTTGTACGCCTCGGTGGCCTCCTCCGCCTGCTGGTACAGGGTGCGCAGCCGGCCCAGCATCACCGGCAGCGAGCCGGCGGCCGACGGCGGGCCGGAGGCGGGCGGGGGAGCGGGGGAGGGCTCGGCGACCGCCGGGGCCATGGGCAGCGCCGCGACCAGCGCCGCCGTGCAGACCGCCGTGCACACGGCCACGCGCTCCCGGACGACCGGGCGTACTGACATGTCATCACCTCCCACCGAAATGCATGTGGCGGTGATTCGTACGACTAACGCAGGAGTGGTCGGATCGGAGTAGTCGGGTCACCCGTGGAGGGGGAACACGACGACCCGCCCGCGCGCCTGCGGAGACAGCCGGTGCCGGTGTCCGGGCCGCGGTACGCGGGTCACTCCAGCGGCAGGGCGTAGAAGGTCCGTTCGCGGTACACGACCGCGGTCGCCGGGCCGGCCGCCAGGGCGGTGTACGGCGCGGTCGTGTCCTTGCTCCCCGGGTCCTGGACGCCGGCGTTCTGGAACTTCCACAGCCGTCGTCCGTCGGCCGCGGCGAACGCGGTCACCTGCGAGCGGTCGGCGGCGAGCAGCGTGCGGCCACCGGCGGCCAGGGTGGTCTCCGGGGCCTCGCCGGCCCCGCGGGCGGACGCCTCCGTCGCGCGCTGCCAGCGAGGCCGGCCGGTCGCCGCGTCCACGGCGTACACCGTCTGGTAGGCGTTGGCGATGTACAGCGTGCCGTCCTGGACCGTGCCGCGCCCGAAGACGAACGGTGCCGTGCCGCCGAGGGCCGGCGCGCCGTGCATCTGCCACAGCGGTCCGCGGGTACGGGTGTCGAACGCGTGCAGGTCGTCGCCGACCGCGGCGAAGAGCCGCCCCGACTCGTCACCCGACACCGTGGTGCCCGGCAGGACCGAGCCGAACGGGCGGAACCACTGCTGCTTTCCCGTGACCCGGTCGTGGGAGTAGAAGATCGCCAGGTTCTTGGCGGCCTTCGTCTGTGCCGGAGTGAGCGACCGCGGGTCCTGGCGGACCACGAGGGCGTCCGGCCGCAGCGCCAGCACCTCGTACACCGGGGTGTGGGGGGAGCGCCCGTTGGGGACCTGGACCCGCCACAGCTCTGTGCGGCGTACGACGTCGAAGGCGAACAGGAAGGTACGGACGGTCTCCTTCGGCGGCGCGCCGTTCTTCACCGTGCCGGTGAACCAGACGACGTTCCCGGACCGTCCGGCGACGGCCGACACGAACAGGCCGGGCGCGGAGGGGAACCGGTCCCTGAACCGCAGCCGGTGCCTGACCACGCCGTCCTCGGGCGAGAGCCACTGGAACTCGGTCGGCCCGGCGACGAACAGCAGGTCGTCCCCGGCGGGGAGGGCCGCGCCGAGGGACGGCGACTCCTCGCGCCGCCACAGGCGCCGGCCGGTCGCGACGTCCACGGCGGTGGTGTGCTCGTCGGTGGTGACGACGAGCGTGCGGCCGTGCCATACGGCGGCGTTGACGAAGCCGAGCCGGGTGGCCGGGCTCTCGTACGTCCAGCGCGGCCCGGGTGCCAGTCCGGGCACCGCCGCGGGCCGGGGCCTGGCTGCGGGCTCGGCGTCGGCCGGCGGCGCGTCGTCGCCCGAGGCGATCGCGAGCACGCCGCCGCCCCCGACGACGGCCCCGGCGACACCGGCGGCGATCCCGGTGAACAGCGCGCGCCGCGACGGCCCGGTGTCCCGCGTCGGCACGGTGGTGGCGGCGGGTGCCGGTACCACGGGGGCGGGCGGCCGGACCGCCGGGAGGGCGGCGGGCGCGGTGGGCGCGGGCGCGGGGCCGCCGGCGGTCGGCGCGGACGGGGCCACCACGAGCTCGGTGGTGCTCCGGTCACGCGGCTCCGCGGACCTTCCGAAGCGCAC
Source organism: Streptomyces sp. STAM6 (assembly GCF_054963715.1). Classification (NCBI taxonomy): domain Bacteria; kingdom Bacillati; phylum Actinomycetota; class Actinomycetes; order Kitasatosporales; family Streptomycetaceae; genus Streptomyces; species Streptomyces sp. STAM6. The sequence goes on from NZ_JBUEFZ010000003.1 coordinate 133,333, forward strand.
GGTCCGCCCGTCGGACTCCTCGTGCGGCGGCTCCGCCGCTGCCTGTTCGGCGGCCGCCTGTTCGGCCGGTGCCTCCAGGGCCAGCGCCCGGGCCGCCTGGGTGCTGATCGCGGTGGTCAGGGGGGCGGGGAGCCATCCGTCGCGGGCCAGGTTCGCCGCGCCCTCCAGGGCGAGTCCGGCGGCGGCCCGGCCGGCGGTGGGCCGGTCGGCGGGCGGCTTGGCCAGACACTGGGCGATCAGCGGGCGCAGTTCCTCGGGGACGGCGGCCAGATCGGGCTCGGCCCGGGCGATGTCGGCGGCGTCGGGGAGCGGGGGAGTGCCCGTCGCGGCGTACGCCAGAAGCAGGCCCAGGACGAAGACGTCGGCCGCCGGGCCCGGCTCGTCGCCCGCGGCCTGCTCCGGGGTGAGGCAGCCCAGCCGTACCGACAGCCGGCCGCCCGGCCTGGCCCCGGCCGCCTCGGCGGCGCCGAGCGCGCCGAACGCGTTCAGCCGGGGCCCGTCCGCGGCCAGCAGGACCGTGCCGGGCGCGAGACCGTGCAGCACGGCGCCCGTGGCGTGCACGCGGGACAGGGTCTCGGCGAGGCCCGCGCCCAGGACCCGGACCGCCTGGGGCGGCAGGGGGCCCGCGAGGGCGACCGCCTCACCGAGGGTCACGGCGGGTACGTAAGCGGTCGCCGCCCACAGCTCGGGTCCGTCGGTGGCCGCGTCCAGCGGCTCCGGCACCCAGCCCCCGGCCAGCCGCTCGGCCATCCGCACCTCCGCGGTGAACCGTCGCCGGAACGCGGCCAGTCCGGCCAGCTCGGGCGGCGGCACGGCGACGACGACGGTCACCCCGTCGGGCCCGTGGGCGAGGTAGCGCACCGCGCTCGCCGACTCCCGGAAGCGGGCGAGCACGGTGTACGGCCCCACCCGGCGCGGATCACCGGCCCGCAGTGGCTGGATCGGCTGAAGCGGCTGCGCCGGCTGGATCGGCTGAAGCGACGACTCCATGCGGAAGCTCCCCCCTGGTGGCACGGTCGCCCGTGATCCTATGCCGAGCCGCTCCCCGCCGGACCTCCCCCGTGGGGCTTGGACCAGGGCCATTTGGGGGTAAGCCGCTCACGGCCCGCCGGCTCGTACTCGTACTTCCAGCCGCGCTGGATGCCCAGCCGTTTGGTGTGCCCGGCCGGGACGCGGCGGTAGGTGTGGACCGTGGCCGGGCCCGCCTCGGTGGCCGGGACCGGGATCTCGTACCACTTGGGCGGGTGGCCGGTCGGGCCGGTCAGGACGGGCAGGACCTGGCCGTCCAGGGGCCCGCCGTAGAAGGGGGTGTTCTCGCTTCGCACGGGACCAGTCTCACAGCAGGTGCGCGGCCTCGCTCACGACGGGGATCACCCGGCGCGCCAGCGTCCCGACCGGACCCTGTGCCGTTTCCAGCGCCAGCAGCCCCGCCACGGCCCCGGCGGTCTCCTCGTCCGTCGCGGCGGTCGCCGTCAGCAGGGCGACCAAGTGGTCCACCAGCCAGGCCCGCAGCGCGGGCGCGGCCGGCTGCTTCCCCTCGTCCAGCCAGATCAGCGAGGCCGCCTCCACCGCCGCGATCCAGGTCCGCACCATCATCCGCAGCCGGGGGCCCGGCGCGGTGACGCCCAGGTGGACCAGGATCTGTTCGGCGGCGGCCCGCCGCACCTCGTCGACGATCGCGGTCGTCCGTGAGGTCTCGGCGACGCTGCCGCCGCGCAGCAGGGCGCTGAACCCCGCGTCGTGCTCGTCGACGAAGGCGAGGTACCGGTCGAGGACCCGGGCGAGCCGTTCGGTCGGCGGGCCGGCGGCCGGCTCGGCGAAGCACAGCTCCAGCTCGTCGGCGGCCGACCGCAGCGCCGCCTCGTACAACTCCTGCTTCCCGCCGGCGAAGTACCGGTAGACGAGCGGCCGGGAGACCCCCGCGGCCTCGGCGACGTCGTCGAGGGAGACCTCGTCCGGCGGCCGGTGCGCGAAGAGCGAGAGGGCGACGCCGAGGAGCTGGGTGCGGCGCTCCTCGACGCTGAGCCGTCGGTACGCGGGCGTGGCGGCACTCGTCATGCCCGCAGCGTAACTCCGCGAGGCGGCACGGGGACCAGCGCTTCCCGCGCCAGAAAACGTCCGCACCGTCCCGGGGCGGCGGGCGCCCGCCCCCCGCCGGTGCTTCTCGCCCAGCGCTTTCTCCGGATCGTGCCGGGCTCGCGAGCCGCCCCGGCACGCCCGGCTACCGCGTTGTCGTCGGTCGCCCTGTCGTCCCCCGTGGTCCTTCGGGCACGGGAGGTGCCCCCATCGCGGTGGCTTCCTCCTCCGCCTCGCGTCCGCAACCTCACAGGGCACTACACCTAGGCCAGCAGGCCGGAGCTCTTCCAGAGCCTGCGCCCCGGGCCCCGCAGTACTCCGATGTCGTCGAGGAAGTCGGTCAGCCGCTTGGCGCCGGACTGCATGACCTCGCGCCGGTGGCCGCTCGCCCGCACCTGGGCGACCGCCTCGCGCCGGTCCAGGCCGACGTTCTCGTACACCTTCGGGTTGACGAAGCAGACGGAGAAGACACGGGCGGCCTCGCCGCAGCTGATCCGGGTGAACTCCTGCTCCCAGCGCGGCGCCGTCACCATCTGGCGGCGCAACTCCTCGCGGGCGTAGCGCACATGTCGGGCCTCCTCGACGACGTGGATGCGGGTGACGCCGCGCACCAGGGTCTGGACGCGCTCGTCGGGGAAGGTCAGCCGCTGCATCCAGTCCAGGATCTCCTCGCCGAGCAGGGTCGCGGCGAAGGAGCCGGGGGTGGTGGAGACGGTCTTCAGGACGCGGGCCAAGTTGTGGTACACGCGCGGTACCGGGTACGCCGGGGCCTCACCTTTCTGGATCATGCGGGCGAACATCATGGAGTGGCGGCATTCGTCGGCTATTTCGGTGAGGGCGTAGCGAACGTGGTTGCTGGTGACGGACTTGTCGTAGATGTGCCGGACCAGCAGTTGCATGAGGATGATCTCGAACCAGATACCGAGCGAGGCGAGGGACGCGGCCTCGTGCCGGGCCAGGTCCATCCGCTGTTCCTCGGACATCTTCCGCCACATCGGGGTGTCGTAGAGGGATACCAGCTCCGGCGGCCAGAACCACTTGCCCTCCTCCATCGGGGCGTCCCAGTCGAGTTCCTTGTCCGGGTCGAAGGAGTGCTTGGCGGAGGATTCGAGCAGGCGCTCGGCGACCTGTTCGCGGTCCCGCAGCGGGCCGAGCGCGTCGCGGAGCTGACGGATGTCGCGTTCGGTCACGGTCGTCATGTCTGAGGCACCTCGCCGCAGTTGAGTTACCGGGGGTCATCCTTTATAAGACTGCCTGTCAGCAAGGGGCGTCAATCCCCCGCGCGCGACTTGTTGACCCGGCGTCTACCAACGTGTGAGCCTGCCGAACAGCCGAACGTACGCGGGACTCAGTCAGGCGAAGGAGCCGTCAGTGTCGACGCACGAGTTCTACAGCAAGGACCCGGGAGATCCGATCTGGCAGGTGCCGGCGACGGGCGCGGCCCGTTTCAGCTGGGAGGCCGTGTTCCCGGGCCAGAAGAATGGCTCCGGCCGGGACCGCCTTCTCGCGCTCTACCAGAAGGGCAAGGACAAGCAGTGGGACGGCGCCACCCGGATCGACTGGGACCTGGAGGTCGACCCGTACGACGCCCTCGGTACCCCTGACGAGGCGCTGACCCTGTACGGCACCCGCCACTGGTCGAAGATGACCGAGAAGGACAAGGGCGAGCTGCGCAGGCACTACGCGTCCTGGCAGTTCAGCCAGTTCCTCCACGGCGAGCAGGGCGCCATGATCTGCGCGGCCCGGATCGTCGAGTCCGTGCCCGACATGGACGCCAAGTTCTACTCCGCCACGCAGACGATGGACGAGGCGCGCCACGCCGAGATCTACGGCCGGTTCCTGCACGAGAAGATCGGGATGCTCTACCCGATCAACGACAACCTGCAGGGCCTGTTGGGCGACACCCTGCGGGACTCCCGCTGGGACATGCCCTACCTCGGCATGCAGGTCCTCATCGAAGGACTGGCGCTCGCCGCCTTCGGCATGATCCGCGACACCACGGACAAGCCGCTGCCCAAGCAGATACTGGCCTACGTCATGCAGGACGAGGCCCGTCATGTGGCCTTCGGCCGGATGGCCCTGCGCGACTACTACAAGCAGCTGACCGACGCGGAACTGCGCGAGCGCGAGGAGTTCGTCATCGAGGGCTGCTACCTCATGCGCGACCGGCTGCGCGGCGTGGAGGTCCTGGAAAACTTCGGGATAGGGAGGCGAGAGGCCGACGAGCTCTCCGAGCGCTCCGAGTTCCTGCGGCTGTTCCGCAAGCTGCTGTTCAGCCGGATCGTGCCGTGCGTGAAGGACATCGGCCTGTGGGGCGAGCGACTGCAGAAGGCGTATGTCGACATGGGCGTCTTCGAGCTCGGCGACTCCAACCTCGATCTGCTGATGACCCAGGACGAGGAGATCGCCGAGCAGCTCGACCGGGAGCGCTTCGCCGCCGAGGAGGCCGAGCGGGTGAGGGAGGTCGAGGGTGCCATCACGGCGGGCGCCGGGGAGGCGTGAGCGGCGAGCGGTGACCGAGGAGGCGTGAGCCGTGCTGGGGACGCGCCCGGAGCGACCTCACGCGCGTGACATAGCCTTTGGACATGACCATGCCGCCTCCGCCCCAGCAGCCCCCGGGCCCCCAGCCCGGTCCTTACGGCCCGCCGCAGCCGCAGCCCGGGTACCCGCAGCCCGCGTTCCCGCAGCCGCAGCACTACCCGGGCTCGTACGGGCAGCCGCAACCGGGCGGACCGGCCATGGGCTTCCCGCCCGCGGGCCCGCCGCCGCGGAAGAAGCGCACCGGGCTGGTCATCGGCATCGTCGCCGGTTCGCTCGTGCTGCTCGGCGGCCTCGGCTTCGGCGCGAAGGCGCTGTTCGACGCCTCCGGCGCCGGCAAGCCGTTCCCGGCCGCCGAGCACAAGCTCTCCGTCCCGGAGACCCTGGTCAAGGGCGAGTACAAGCTCGCCCAGGACATGTCCGGCACCGAGGGCAAGAAGCTGCTGGAGGACACCTACAGCAGCGATGTCCGCACCGGTGGCGCCGCCGTCGCGCAGTACCTGTCCGCCGAGGCGGAGGGCGGGCCCAAGGCGCTGGTCGTCTCCGGGCTCTACGGGCAGCTGAAGGACCCCGACGCCGAGCGCCGCGGTGTCCTGCGGGGCGCGGGCACCGCGGACGACGCGAAGGTGGAGATCCCGCCGAAGGACGCCACCCCGGCCGGCTCCGAGGTGAAGGTGGAGTGCGAGGTGCTCACCAACACCAAGAACAACGTCACCTTCCCCATGTGCGCCTGGGGCGACGACAACACGGCGGCCGGAGTCGCCCTGGTCGACGCCGCGTCGACGGGCCGGAAGCCCGCCGACATCGACCTGGCCAAGGCCGCCGAAGTGACCCTCCAGGTACGCGAGGAGATGCGCGAGCCGCTCGGCTGAGCCTCAGCCCGCCGCGCCCGGCGGGAAGCTCGTCCGGAGCGTGAACGCGTGCGGCGTCGGGCCCTGCTCGCGCAGGTGGAGGAGGCGCTTCTCGGCCTCCTCCACCGTCGGGCGGTGCCCCGTCTCCACCCACCACAGCACCGTCATCGCCTCGCGCACCCGCTCGAACCACTCGAATCTGCGCTGCAGCAGCTCCCGGTGCCGCCCCTGGTACATGAAGGCGGTCAGGGCGTCGGTGTCGCGCCACACCGACATGTTGATGATCAGCCGGCGGTCCCCGAGGACCGGCACGTCGGTGGCGTTGCCGCTGTCGCTCTGCAGCCGCCACACGAACCCGTCCGCGGCGTCGGCCACGGCGTTCACCGGGTCGAGGGCGTCGACGAAGTCCTTCAATTCGGCGGAGTCCAGCGGGAATTTGAGGTGGGCGATGTTCGCCTGGGCGAGTTCGTAGGACATGGCCGCACCATAGGCATGATCTTGTTGCGGAGCCCAGGCCCGTCCCGTGTGCCGAGACGACGGCGCCGGTTACGGCTCCCGCTCCCGCAGGGCCGCCTCCATCACGGCGCGCGCGATCGGCGCGGCGCTGCCGCCACCGCTGACGTCCTCGCGGTTCGCCGAGGCGTCCTCGACGACGACCGCCACCGCCACCGCCGGCATCCCCTCGTCCACGGCCTGCGCCCAGCCGATGAACCAGGCATAGGGCGTGCCCATGTTGCCGACGCCGTGCTGGGCCGTGCCGGTCTTGCCGCCGACCCGGGCCCCCTCGATCGTCGCGTTGCGGCCCGAGCCCCGCTCCACCACGTCGACCATCAGCCGCTGCAGCAGCACCGCGGTCGACGGCTTCATCGCCTGCTGGTAGGTGCGGCGTACGTGCTGCGCCACCACGCGGCCGCTCTTCGAGGTGGTCCGGTCGACGAGGTGCGGGTGGGCGATGTCCCCGCCGTTGGCGACGGCCGCGGCGACCATGGCCATCTGCAGCGGCGTCGCCGTCGTGTTGTACTGGCCGATCACGGACAGCGCCAGCCGATCCACCGTCATGTCTTGGTCGAAGTTGGACTTCGAGACCCTTGCCGGGACGCGCAGCGTGGTGTCGTTGAAGCCGAACCGCGCCACCGCGTCGAACATCCCGGCCGCCCCCACCCTCACACCCAGGTCGGCCATCACCGTGTTGCACGACCAGCGGATGGCGTACGCGAGCGAGGCGTTGTCGCAGCCGGTCGCCTCGTTCGGCAGCACGGTGCGGGTGCCCGGCAGCAGGAACGGGTCGGGCGTACCGCTCGCCGCGTCGACGTCGCTCACCACTCCCGCGTCCAGCGCGGCGGCCGCCGTCACGATCTTGAAGGTGGAGCCGGGCGGGTAGGTCTGGCGGATCGCCCGGTTGAGCATCGGCCTGCTCGGGGTGCCGTTGAGCCGCGCCCACGCGTCGGCGACCCCGGCGCCGGTGCCGGAGAGCTGTCCCGGCTCGTACGAGGGGCTCGTGACCAGCGCGAGGATGCGGCCGCTGGACGGTTCGAGGGCGGCGACCGCCCCGCGCCGTCCGTCCAGGCCGTCGTACGCCGCCCGCTGCAAGGACTCCTTGATGGTGGTGACGACCCGGCCGCCGGGCTGCCGGCCCCGGCTGATGTCGTGCCAGAAGGGGAACGGCGCGAGCAGCGGGTCCGTGCCGGACAGCACGTGGTCCTCCGTGTTCTCCAGCAGGGTCGTGCCGTAGGTCTGCGAGGCGTAGCCGGTGACCGGCGCGTAGAGCGGGCCGTCGGTGTAGGTGCGCTCGTAGCGCAGTTGCTGGTGGGTGTCCTTGGAGCCGGTGACCGGTCTGCCACCGACGATGATGTCGCCGCGCGGCTCGGCGTAACGGGACAGCACCGTACGCCGGTTGGCCGGGTTGCCGTCGAGTCTGTCGGCCTGGAGGACCTGGACCCGGGCCGCGTTGGCGAGCAGGGCGACCAGCATCAGCAGGCAGAGCGCGGCGGCGCGGCGGATGCTGGGGGCGCCTCCCGGGCGGGCGAAGTCGAGTCCCGGGGGGATGATCACCGGGCGTCCTCGGTGACAGGGGCGATCACACCGGGCTCGTAGCTGTCGGGCTCCGGGGCACGGGCCGAGTCGCTGACCCGGATGAGCAGGGCCACGATGATCCAGTTGGTGACGACCGACGAACCGCCCTGCGCGAGGAAGGGCATGGCCATGCCCGTCAGCGGGATCAGCCCCATCACGCCGCCCGCGATGACGAAGACCTGGAGCGCGAGGATGGCGGCCAGCCCGGTCGCGAGCAGCCGCCCGAAGGGGTCGCGCAGCGCGAGCCCGGTGCGGTAGCCGCGCGCCACCAGCAGCGCGTACAGCAGGAAGATGCCGGTCAGGCCCACCAGGCCGAGCTCCTCCCCGGCGGTGGCGAGGATGAAGTCGGACTTGGCGGCGAAGCCGATCAGGGTGGAGTGGCCGAGTCCCAGTCCCGCGCCGAGCATGCCGCCGGCCGCGAAGGCGAACAGCGACTGGGCGAGCTGGCCCGGCCCCCGGCCCGCGTCGATGGAGGCGAACGGGTCGAGCCAGTCCTGGACGCGGCCGTTGACGTGCGGTTCGAGGTGGCCGACCACCACGGCGCCGACCGCGGCAAGCAGGATGCCCACGGCGATCCAGCCGGTCCGGCCGGTGGCCACGTACAACATGATCACGAAGAGGCCGAAGAACAGCAGCGAGGTGCCGAGGTCCCGTTCCAGGATCAGTACGATCACGCTGAGCAGCCAGATCGCGACGATCGGGCCGAGTACGCGTCCGGTGGGGAACTGCATCCCCCACACCCGGCGACCGGTGTGGGCCAGCGCGTTGCGGTTGGCCGCGAGGTAGGCGGCGAAGAACAGCGCCAGCAGGATCTTGGCGAACTCGCCCGGCTGGAAGGAGAGTCCGCCGATCCGGATCCAGATCTTCGCCCCGTTCACGGCGGGGAAGAAGATCGGCACCAGCAGCAGGAGCAGGGCCGCGGCGACCGACACGTACGCGTACCGCTGCAGCAGCCGGTGGTCCCGCAGCGCGGTGACCACGGCGATGAACAGCGCGACCCCGAGCGTCGACCAGACCAGCTGCGTGGGGGCCGCCCGGTCGGCCGGGGTCTCCAGGTCCAGGCGGTAGATGAGGACCAGGCCGAGGCCGTTGAGCAGTACCGCGATGGGGAGCAGCAGCGGGTCGGCGTAGGGCGCGCGCAGCCGGACCGCGAGGTGGGCGAGCAGGGCCAGCAGGCCGAGTCCGGCGCCGTAGCCGGCGGCGTCCGGCGGGACGGCGCCGCCGCGGGCGAGACCGACACCGACGTAGCCGTACACCGAGATGAGGACGGCGCAGACGAGCAGGGACAGTTCCACGCCGCGGCGCTTGTGGAGGCGCAGCCCGGTCGGCGGGGCGTCGGCCGGCGTTGCGGTCATGGACCGCAACGTAGCAAGCAGGGGGGCATATGTCCCCTATGTCATAGTGTGCCGCGTGGTTCGTCCGGCCCGGCGCCCGCATCGTGCTCCTCGGACGGTCCGGTGAAGTCCACGTACTCGGGCAGAGTCAGCCGCGCCTCCGCCCCGCCGTCCGTCGCGTTCACGAAGACCAGCTCCGCGCCGATGGCCGCCGCCTGCCCCGCCGCGATCGTCAGCCCGAGGCCGTGGCCCTTGCTGCCGCTCTCCGTGCGGAACCGCTGCGGCCCGTGCTCCAGCAGGTAGTCCGGATAGCCCGGCCCGTGGTCCCGGACCGTCAGCCGCGGTCCGTCCACGGTCACGGTCACCGGTGCCCGGCCGTGCTTGTGCGCGTTGCCCACCAGATTGCCCAGCACCCGCTCCAGGCGTCGCTTGTCCGTCTCGACCCGGACGTTCCGGACGATCCGCACCTCGGTGTCCGTCGCCGACGCCCGCACCACCCGCTCGGCCAGCGGCCCCAGCTCGTGCACATCGAGATCGACCGTCTCGGTACGGGCGTCCAGCCGGGAGATCTCCAGCAGGTCCTCGGTCAGCGCGCGCATCGCCTTCACCCGGTCCCGCACCATCTCCGCGGGGCGGCCCGGTGGCAGCAGCTCGGCCGCCGCCGACAGCCCGGTCAGCGGCGTACGCAGTTCATGGGCCACGTCCGCGGTGAACCGCTGCTCGCTCAGCAGCTTGCTCTGCAGCGAGGACGCCATGGTGTCCAGTGCCCCGGAAACCGTTGCCACCTCGTCCTCCGGCCGCGAAGGGTCCTTCGTCCGCGGGTCGTTCACGCGCGCGTCGAGGTCGCCGGCGCTGATCCGCCGGGCCACCTGGGCCGTCAGATGCAGCCGGCGCGTGACCCGGGTGACCGCGAAGGCGCCGACCAGCAGCGTCGCCCCGATCGCCAGCACCGAGGAACCGAGGATCGCCTGGTCCAGGCCGGAGATCGTGTTCGCGCTCAGCGAGTAGTCCACGCGCACCGCGAGCGCCCGTCCGTCGGCCGGCCCCGCCGCCCACATCGTCGGCCGGTCGCGGTAGCTGGAGACCAGCGTGCCGCGGCTGCCCCCGGCGGCGAGATCGCGCAGCGACGACGGCAGCCCCGGCGGGTCGACACCCGCGAACGGCGGCAGCGGCTCGCCCGCCTCGTAGGCCCGGGTCACCTCCTCCAGCCGGTCCAGCGCCTTCTCGCGCGCCGTGTCCACGGTCTGCCGGGTGACCGACACATGCACCAGGACGCCCAGCAGCGCGGCCAGCGCACAGCACATCAGGGTGATGAAGACCGCGGCCTTCCACGTCAGGGTGGCGGCCCAGGCCGGCACCCGGGGGCGGCGCGGGCGGCGCGGGCCCTTCGTCCCCGTGCCGGTCACCGGGTGCCCGCCCACGGCGAGGCGGTCGGGGGCGTCGGTGTGGGGCCCGGCGGCCGCGGGGCCGGGGTCCTCGGCGTCGGCGGCACGGGCTTCACCCGGATGATCTCGTCGCGCTTGGGCAGCATGGTCCGCTGCTGGTCGTCCCACGACCAGGCGGTCCGGTACTCATAGCCCGGGATGCCCGCGGAGACCACGCGGAGGATCAGGTCCCGGCCCGCCATCTCCACGCTCACGATCTGGTCGACGGTCGACATGATGCGGGTCAGCCCGCCCCCTTCGGGCAGGTAGCAGCGCACGCCCACGTTCGCGTCGCTCATCCGGATGCCGACGATCAGCTCGTCCCGGCCGTCCCCGGTCAGATCCCGGTAGTAGGGCCGCAGCACGGGGCACGCCTTCGGCTTCCGACGGCACTCCCCGATCCGCCGAACCGTTTCGTCGTCAAGGCCGTCGCCGCCGCTGTACTGGTCGGGGTTGGCGGCCACCTCGGCCTGCACGACGGCCACCGGGTCGACCCGGTACACGTCCCCGCCCGGCGCCTTGATCCCGGGGACCCGCTCGGTGTCGCTCTCGCCGTAGTCGATCGGCGGCGCGGTGATCGGCGGCAGATCGGGCCAGAGACGGACCGGGCCGACGGCTGTCGGAGTGGGCCCCGCGCTCTGCAGCTCACCCGCGTTGCCGCAGCCCGTGAGCAGCGCGGCGAGCGCGGCCAGGGGCAGCAGCAGAGCCGCGGCGTACGCGGCGGTGCGGTGCGGGCTCACTGTGCTCCTGTGGGTCGGGCCACCGGGCGGGGTCACCGGGCGGGAGGTCGTCCCGCCCACCTTATTCGCAGGGAAGTCCCGTTTGCGTGCCGACCGGATCCGCGGGCGCACCGCCCGGCACGGCCGCGGAACCGGCCGCGGAACGGCCGCGGAAAACGCCGCGGACCGGACTCCCGACTCAGCTGTGGACCCGCCCGTCGCGGCTCAGCAGCCGTTCGGCCTGCTCCCGCGAGATCCGTTCCTCCGCCCCGCAGAACGTGCACTGCGTCGCGTACTTCGCCGAGACCGGGAACAGCGGCACGAAGAACAGCGTGAACTTGGTGACCTTCTTGCGCAGGGAGTGCGCGGCCGGATTGCCGCACCGCCCGCAGACCAGCGTCAGCATCGCCAGCTGGTACAGGTACGCCTTGGTGCCGAAGATGATCATCCGGTCGCCTCCCCGGCCAGGCCCAGTGCCCGTCGGCACAGGGTGAGCAGCTTCTCGTCGTGGTGGATGTCGTGGTCCCCGGCGCTGCCCTCGCACACGTTGTGCCGACGCGACCGGGCCAGCTCGGCCCGGAGCAGCGGGGCGGCATCCGCCGCGGCCCCCGGTCCCAGCTCCGCGAGGCACTCGGCGATCTCCACCCGGGTGTACCGGTTCTCCCTCCAGGCTGCCATCAGAACCGGCAGCGCCTCGCGTCCGTCCCCGGTCACCCGGCACAGCGCGGTCGCCGTGTCCACCCGCAGCCACAGGTCGTGGCCGGCCAGCCCGGCGAGCAGCTCCGGCACCGCGGGCAGACCCGCCCGGCCCATCGCGCCGACCGCCCAGGCCGCCTCGCGCCGGTGGTGGACGTCCCTCGACAGCAGCAGCGACCGCAGCGTCGGCAGAACCGCCCCGGCGTCGCCCTCGACCGCCCACAGGGCACGCGCCGCGGCCGTCACCGTCCCGGCCGAGGCGTCCCGCATCAGTGCCCGCAGGTCGCCCACCGCCTCCGCGGCCTCGGGCCCGAACGCGGTCAGCGCCCGCAACGCCGACTCGATCACCCACTCACGGCGGAACACGGGCGCCCCGCGCAGCGCCCGCAGCACCTCCGGCAGCGCTTCGACGGCCCTCAGATGCGCGAGGCCCAGCAGCAGCGGGGCGGCCTGCTCGCCCAGGTCGTCGTCCAGCGGCAGTTCGGCCAGTCTGCGGCGCAGCAGCGGGGCGAGCGGGGCGGCACCCTCCGCCAGCTCCGTCACCGCGTACAGCAGCTTGGTGTCCACCTCGGGCTCCCGCAGCGCCCGGGCCAGCGCCGGAACCGCCCGAGCGTCACCCGCCCGGGTGAGGGCGAGAAGCGTGCTGCCCGAACCGGGCCGCAGCCCGGGCCGTTCGGGGGCCCAGGGAGCCGGATCGGCCGCGACCCTCGCCGCCAGGGCGTCGGCGGCGGGCCGGGCGAGCCCGAAAAGGTCCTCCAGCCGGACCGCGGCCGCCTCGCGCAGCCGGGGCTCGGGGTCGTCCAGCTGCTCGCCGACCAGCCGCACCACCTCCTCGTACCCGCCGCGCCAGGTGCGGACGAGGCCGCCGCACATCCAGACGGCGTCCGCCCGCTGGTCCCAGTCGGGGCTGCGCAGCTGGGCGGTGATCAGCGCGATCCGGTCGTCCACCCGGTCGTCCAGGGCGCCGTGCAGGGTGCGCAGCAGATCGTCCGCCCAGGCCGTGCCGCGGCCGGCCCGCTGCTCCTCGCGCAGCTCCCGCAACTGTCCCACCAGCGTCGGCGCGGTGGGCCGCGGCTCGGCCCGGTCGAGCGCCTCGGCGGGCTCGCCGAGATCCGCGGGCTCACGCAGGTCGGCCGGTCCGCACAGGTCGGCCGGTCCGCACAGGTCGGCGGGATCGCGTGGACCGGCCGCGAACAGCGCCCCCGGCGTGTCCCCCCGGCCGGGCAGGTCCGCCGTACGGCGCGCGGACCGCGGCTCCCGCAGCTGGGCCAGCAGCCCCGTCACCGTCGCCACCACGTCCGCGGGCAGCCGGGCGGGAGCGCACCGGGCCAGCTGCGCGAGCGCCGCCAGCCGCAGCGCCGGGTCCTGCGCGGCGCCCGTCAGCCAGCCGAGCCACTCCGCGATCTCGTCGCGCAGCGACTCGTACCGCAGGGCGATCCGGCCGACCGCCTCGATCAGCGCGAGCCGCACCTCCGGTTCCCTCTCGACGGTCAGCCGCTCCCGCAGCAGCACCAGGACGCGTGCGGGGTCGCCGTGCAGCGAGGCGAGCGCGCCCGGCGCGGCGAGCCGGACCTCGGGGTCGTCGTCCCGGACCAGACCGACGAAGACGTCGGCCCCGGCGGCGACGGCCGCCGCGGCCATCGCGTAGTTCGCCGCGTCCTCGAACCCCTCGTCCTCCGGGTCGAGTTCCAGCTCGTCGTCGCCGCCCAGGTCGATGCCGCCGATGCTGGTCAGCAGCTCGACGATGCAGCCGCGGTCCTGCACGTCGGGGCGGGCCACCAGCTCCAGCAGGAAGGGGATGCACGCCAGTGTCGAGTCGTACACATCGCCCTGGTGGTGCACCGCGCCGTACATCCCGTCGAGGGCGATCTCGCGTTCCGTCGGGTCCGGGGAGGCGAGGCCGCGCAGCAGGGCGGGCACGTCGTCTGCCGGACCGTAGGCATGACCCAGCGAGGCCCAGTCGACCTCGTCGATCCCCGTGAACATGCCCATCCCTCCCCGTCAACACTGCACTTGGGGGCAATAGTGCACCACACCCCCGAGAAGGATGACCCGGCAATCGGACACGCATCGTGCTCCCGGGCGGCCCGGGACGGCACCTTTCGGCGACCCCTGAAAGGGGCCTGGGAAGCTCCCGGCCGGGCCCCGCCGTGCCCCGCCGGAACGGCGCCACAACGCCGCCCGGCCCCGCCGCGCCATGGCCGGAGCCCCGCGTCCCTCTCAGCCCTCCTTCAGCCGCAGCACCGTCGTCACCGTGTGGCGCGTGGTGCCGGTGGCGACCTCCGCGGTCAGCTCGGGCGGCACGGAGCGATAGGCGACCTCGCCCAGGCCGATCGCCGTCGCCGTGCCTGCCGGTCCCGGGGTCAGCGCGCCGAGGGCCAGACCCGCGCGGGCCCGCAGCGCGGGAGGAAGCGGGCTGGAGACGACCGGGGTGTCGTCGTCCGGCAGGACCAGGACCAGCGCGGCGGGCCGCGCCTGCGCGCCGGTGAAGCCGACCACCGCGGCGTCCCGGGTGTCGGTGTGCCGAAGCTTGCGCCACGCGCGCGTGCCCGCCCTGTACGGCTGGTCCAGCCGCTTGATCACCAGGCCCTCGATGCCGTTCGCGGTGAGCGTCTCGTACCAGGTGGTGGCCAGGTCCGGATCGGTCGTCATGGGAACGGCCTGAATCGGTGGGCCCAGGTCCGCGAGCAGTTCGACCAGGCGCTCGCGCCGCGTGTCGTAGCGCCGCGGGCGCAGATCGGTACCGCCCGCCGCGAGGAGGTCGAACGCGGCGTACGAGGCGGGCAGCCGCCGCGCCAGGCCGGGCGCCCGCCCCGGGGTGGCCGCCGCCCGTCCCTGGACCGCGGCGAAGTCGGTCCGGCCGCCGGACCAGACGACCACCTCGCCGTCCAGGACGGTGCCGTCCGGCAGGTTCTCCGCCGCCTCGGACAGGTCCGGGAACGCGGCGGTGACGATCCGCCCGGAGCGCGCCTGCAGCACCACCCCCTGGGCCTGCCGGAACACCAGCATGCGGTGGCCGTCGAACTTCGGCTCGTACGCCAGCCCCGGCTCGCGCGGCAGGGTGCCCACCGTCTCGGCGAGCGCCACCTTGAGGGGCGGTCTCAGGGGCATGGCGGCCTCATGGCAGCCGGCCCGCGTGCCCGGGGTCGGCCAGCGGCGCGAGGAGGTCCCCGTAGCGCTGGAGGCGCGGGGGGATGTCCGCCATCAGGAACACCAGCCGGCCGGGGTGGCGGCAGGCCTCGACCTCCTCCCACGTCACGGGGGTGGAGACGGCCGGCGTCCGGCGGGCGCGCAGCGTGTAGGGCGCCGCGGTGGTCTTGGCGGCGGCGTTCTGGCTGTGGTCGACGAACACCTTGCCCGGGCGCAGGGCCTTGGTCATCCGGTGTACGACCAGCGCGGGCAGCTCCGCCTCCGCCTCCACGGCGAGGGCCTTGGCGTAGGCCGAGACGGCCCGGGACGGGGTGGGCTCCAGCGCGGCGTACAGGTGCAGCCCCTTGGAGCCGGACGTCTTCGCGTACGAGCGCAGCCCGTCGGCCGCGAGGCGCTCGCGCAGCCACAGGGCGGCCCGGCAGCACTCCACGACGGTGGCCGGCGGGCCCGGGTCGAGATCCAGGACCAGGCGGTCGGCGACGGCCGGGGAGTCGGAGCGCCACTGCGGGGTGTGGAACTCCACGACCAGGTTCGCGGCCCACATCAGCGAGGCGAGGCTCTCGACCATCACCTGGTGGGCGTCCTTGTCCTCCGTACGGGGGACGGAGACGGTCGTCACCCAGGTGGGGGTGCCCGGTGGCGGGTTCTTGGTGAAGAACAGCTGTCCGTCCGGGCCGTCCGGATAGCGCAGGAAGGACAGCGGACGGTGGTGGAGGTGGGGGAGGAAGGCCTCGGCGGCCACGGCGTAGTAGTGCAGGATCTCGCCCTTGGTCGTCCCGGTGGCGGGATAGATGACCTTCTCCAGGTTGCTGAGCGGCAGGCGCCGCCCCTCCACCTCCGTGATCGGCGTCATACGATGAGAATCCCACGATTTCGGGACGAAAGGGATGAAACGTGCGATCCATATGGAACGGTGCGATTTCTTTTGGGTTGGTCAGCATCCCTATCAAGCTGGTGAACGCGACCGAGAACAAGTCGATCTCCTTCCGGCAGATCCACGTCGAGGACGGCGGCCGTGTCCGCTACCGCAAGGTGTGCGAGCTGGACGGCGAGGAGCTGTCGGCCCCGGAGATCGGCAAGGCGTACGAAGAGGCCGACGGGACGATGATCCCGATCACCGACGAGGACCTCGCCGCGCTGCCGCTGCCCACCGCGAAGACGATCGAGATCGTGGCGTTCGTGCCCGCGTCGGAGATCGATCCGCTCCAGATGGACGCCGCGTACTACCTGGCCGCCAACGGCGTGCCGGCGGCCAAGCCCTACACGCTGCTGCGGGAGGCGCTCAAGCGGAGCGAGCGGGTGGCCATCGCGAAGTTCGCCCTGCGCGGGCGGGAGCGGCTCGGGATGCTGCGGGTCGTCGACGACGTCATCGCGATGCACGGGCTGCTGTGGCCGGACGAGATCCGCACCCCCGAGGGGGTCGCCCCGGACACGTCCGTGACGGTCCGCGAGGCCGAACTCGACCTCGCCGACGCCCTGATGGACACCCTCGGCGAAGTGGACATCGAGTCGCTGCACGACGACTACCGGGCCGCGGTGGAGGAGCTGATCGCGGCCAAGGCGGAAGGCGCGCTGGAGGTGCCGGCGCCCGCGGAGGAGCGGCCCCAAGGCCAGGTCATCGACCTGATGGCGGCGCTGGAGAGCAGTGTCCGCGCGGCCAGGGAGGCGCGCGGAGAGGGCGAGCCGGAGGCGTCGGTCACCGAACTCCCGAAGACCCGCAAGAAGGCGGCGGCTTCCCGCCGCAGCGCCCCGGCCGCCCCCAAGGAGGCGGGCGGGAAGAAGTCCACGGCGAAGACCGCCGCGAAGAAGGCGGCCGCACCGGCCCGCAAGTCCACGTCGAAGACGGCGTCGGGCGGGAAGCAGGCGGAGAAGGCGACGGCGAAGAAGACGACGGCGAAGAAGGCGGCGGCGAAGAAAACGACGAAGAAGGCGACGCCCCCGCGCAAGCGCTCGGCCTGACCCGGGTTACGGCCCCCCGACGCGGCCGGGCGGCCCCCGGCGCCCCGGCACGGCCGCGGGGCACTGCCCGCGCGAAGTGCGTGGTCCCCACCAGTGGGCGTTGTGTGCGGACCCCTCGCGCGGTGTCGCGAGCTGGGGGTGCGCCCGGTGCCCCGCCGCGGCACGGGGTGTTGACGGCGCGAAGTGCCGTCAACACCCGTGGTCGTGGTGCGCCGGGGGCCTGGTGTCGTGTGAGCGGGCGAGCCCCCGGAGTCCCGTCGCGACCGGGTACGCCGCGGGCGTCTCCGCGGTCGCGTTGAGCGCCCGGCCCCGGTCGGTGCCGGTGTCGTGCGGCGGGCGGCGTTGCCCGGGCGGTTCCGGTCCGACGCCGCGGCGGGGTCATGGGCCGGGGCTGCCCGGCGTTGGGCGCCATGTGTTCGTCCGGGCAGCGCGTCGGCGCGACGCCCGGGGGTGCTTCGGGGGCGGCGCCCCGGTGTCCGGCGGGGGTCAGGGGCGGTGGAGCAGGGTCGTCAGGACCGAGTCGAGGTAGGCCGGGTTCGCGGGGAGGGCCGTGGGGACCGCATGGGTGAGCTGGGTGTGGCCCAGGTAGGTGGTGTAGGCCAGCAGACCGCGGTCGGCGGCCTCGTCCGGGGGGAAGCCCAGCTCCTCGAAGAGGTGGGCCACATAGCCGACCCGGCGCTCCGTCACGCGCCGCAGGACCGCGGCGACCTGGGGGTGGGCGGCGGTGGCCAGCAGCGAGACCTCCAAGGGGTCCTCCGCCGCCGCCGCGATGGCCTCCCGGAACAGCATGCGCAGTCGGCGTTCCGGGTCCGGCTCGCTCTCCATGGCGGTGATGATCGCCTCCGTGCCGACCTCCTCCCACCGTGTGAGCGCCGCCTCCACGAGGGCGTCCCGGTTGGCGAAGTGCCAGTAGAAGCTGCCTTTCGTCGTGCCCAGGCGGGTGGCGAGGGGTTCCACCGCGACGGCCGCGAGGCCGCCCTCGCCGATGGCAGCGAGCGCCGCGTCGGCCCAGTCCGAGGCGGTCAGTCTTCTGCGGGCCGGTCGTTCGCGCTCCATGGCCGTACGGTACCGTACGGTGGAACATACGCTCCCGTACGGAGGTGTGGAATGCGCAGGGTACGGAACGTCCACGAACGCGTCGTCGACGCACCCGCCCACGAGGTGGGCGCTCTCCTCGACCTGCTGGCCAGCGACCACGACCCGCTCTTCCCCGCTCCCGCCTGGGCGCCCATGCGGTTCGACCGGCCGCTCGGTGCGGGCGCCGACGGCGGGCACGGGCCCGTCCGCTACAGCGTCACGGCGTACACCCCCGGCCGCTCCCTCACCTTCGGCTTCACGGCCCCGGCGAACGGCCACCACCGGCTCACCGTCGAGCCACTCGGCGACCGGCGCTGCCGCCTCACGCACGTCCTCGAGCAGCGGCAGACAATGGCCGAAACCCTTCTGTGGACGCTCGGCGTCCGCTCGCTCCACGACACGACCGTCGAGGAGCTGTTCGACAACGCGGAGCGTGCCGTCACCGGCACGGCCGCCCGCCCCGTCACTCGCACCCCGTGGGTGCGGCTGCTGCACCGCCTCGGCTACGCGTGGCCCGTCGCCGCCGAACCCCCCGAGGCCGCCCGGCTCGCCCGGCACGCCTTCGACCGCACGGACTTCACCGATGCCTGGCGGCTTCCCCTCACTCCCGGCATGCCCCGCGACCCGCTCGCCTGGCGCGGTGTCCTGCCCTTCCCCGTCGTGGCCGTGGGCGAGAGCGAGCTTCTCCTCGGCAAGGACGCCGGGCACCTGGACTTCCGCGCCTCCGTGCTCCTCGGCGACGACCACGTCACCCTCACCACTGTGGTGCGGATCCACCACACCCGTGGCTGGCTCTACTTCGCCGCCGCCCGCCGCGGACACCCGTTCCTCGCCCGGCTCATGCTGCGCCGCGCCCACCGCCGTATCGCCCTCGCCGCGCCGACGGCGGGGGACCGCCACCACGGACGCGCCCGGAAGATGCCTGCACCGGACAAGTAGGCTGCCTGTAACCGGCTTCGTCAGAAGGAGGAGTACGCGTGAGCGCGTGGATACGGAACTTCCACCCCACACCCGGAGCCCGTGTCCGGCTGATCTGCTTCCCGCACGCGGGCGGCGCCGCGGTCGCCTACCACGCGCTCTCCGCCGCGCTCGGCGACCGGGTCGAGACGCTGGCCGTGCAGTACCCCGGCCGACACGACCGGTTCGCCGAACCGCCCCTGGAGGACATCGGCGCACTCGCCGACGCCTGCCGGGCCGAGCTCGCCCCGTACACGGACGCCCCGTTCGCCCTGTTCGGGCACAGCATGGGCGCGTCCGTCGCCCACGAGGTCGCCCGGCTCCTCACAGAAGACGGCACGCCGCCCGCGGTGCTCCTGGTCTCCGCGCGGCAGGGCCCCGCGCTGCCCTGGCCGCCGGAAGGCACGCCGCCGCCCGGGGATTTCGACGACGACTGGGTCCTCGGCCAGGTCCGGCTCCTCGGCGGCACCCACGAGATGCTCCTCGAACACCCCGGCCTGCTCAACCTCGCACTGCCCGCCCTCCGTGCCGACTTCCGCGCCGTCCACGCCTACCGGCGCCGTCCCGGCCCCGGGCTGAGCTGCCCGGTCGTCGCGCTCACCGGCGACCGCGACCCGCGCGTCGACGTCGACGGCGCACGCGCCTGGGAGGCCGAGACGAGCGGTCCGTTCGCCCTGCACGTCCTGCCCGGCGGCCACTTCTACATCGAGGAGCAGCTGCCCGACGTGGTCAAGCTGATCGAGGCCGCACTGCCGGAGTGAACGCCACCGGCAGCGTGCTCACGCCGTGCACGAAGTTCGACGCGAGCCGTTCCGCCGGGCCCGTCACCTCGAACGACTCCGCCTGCGCGCGCAGTTCGGACAGCATCGCCCGGATCTCCACCCGGGCGAGCTGGGCCCCCAGACAGAAGTGCGGCCCGAAACCGAACGTGACGTGCCGGTTCGGGTCGCGGGACACGTCGAACACGTCCGGATCGGTGAAGGCCTCCTCGTCGAAGTTGGCCGACGCGCACCACAGCGTCACCGCGTCGCCCGCCGCGATCCGCACCCCGCCGAGCTCCGTGTCGGTGGTCGCCGTGCGCCCCACGTGGGCGACCGGCGTCGTCCAGCGCAGGATCTCCTCGGTGGCCGGCCCGACCAGCTCGGGGGCGTTGCGCAGCCGTTCCCACTGGTCCGGGTGGCCGGCCAGGGCCAGCAGCCCGCCCGCCATCGACAGCCGGGCGGTCTCGTCGCCGCCGATGATGAGGTTGTAGCAGTTGAGGAGGACCTCCTCCTCGGACAGCGGCCGCCCGTCGACCGTGCCGTCCACCAGCAGACTGATGATGTCGCTGCCGGGGACGTCCCGCCGTTCGGCGGCCAGCCGCAGGTAGTACGTCATGATCTCGCTCCGGGCGATCCGCACCTCGACCGAAGCCGCTGCGCCGGTATCGCCGGACGTGGCGGCCTCGCCGAGCATCGCCGCGTTCGTCAGCTCCAGCACCCGTGCCCGGTCCGCCGGCGGCACGCCGAGAAGCTCGCAGATCGCCCGCAGCGGGACTTGCGCCGCCACCTCGGCGACGAAGTCCCCGCGGCCGCGCGCGACCGCCTCCGCGAGCAGGGCGCGCGTGGAGCGGGCGATCGAATCGGTGACCGGCCCGAGCTGCCGCGGGCCGAAGCCACTGTTGAGCAGGCGGCGCAGAGCGCCGTGCCGTGGCCCGTCGGTGACCACCAGCATCTTCCCCGCCCCGCGGTCCCGCCCCTGCAGCAGGGTGTCGAGCATGTTGCCGCCCTGCGAGGAGAACGTCGCGGTGTCGCGCAGCGCCCGCTGCACATCGGCGTGCCGGGTGACCACCCAGAAGCCCGGCAGGGCCGCGCCCCGCGCGGGGTCGACGGGCTGCCAGCGCACCGGCTCGCCGCGGCGCAGCTCCCGCCACAGCCCCCGCAGGTCCCGCCTGCCGTGCACCCGGGGGTCGAGCAGATCGACCGTCACGTTCGTCCCTCGGCCTCGAACTCGTCCAGCAGCGCGTCGAGCGAATCGTCACCGGCCCGGGTGGCGACGATCCGGGCCGCCATCTCGCCGAGCGTGAGCTGCTCCAGGAACAGGTCGATCGGCACGTCGACGCCGAACTCGTCCCGCATGCGCCCCACCAGGTGGACGGCGGTGAGCGAGTCGCCGCCCGCCGCGAAGTACGTCCGGTCGAGGTCGGCCGGCTGCCCGTCGAGGCCGAGCGCCTCGCACAGCACGTCGGCGACGGACGCCGCCAGGTCCTCTCCGGCCGCCACCGGCGTACCACCGGCGGGCGGTGCTTCGCCGGGCGCCGCGTCCCCGGGCCCGGCCGGCCCGGGGAAGAGCTCCGCGGGCACGGGCTCCGCCGACCGTGCGGTCGGCAGGGACAGGGCGCCGTGGCTCTCGGCCGCGAACGCGTGGGCCGGCCGGCTCACCCGCCGTACCGCGCCCTCCGGGCGCTCGGGCGCCTCCGCCAGGACCACATGCACGTTCGTGCCGCCGATGCCGACCGACGTCACGCCCGCCAGCCGCGGTCCGTCGGCGGGCCGCGGCCACGGTGCCGCCTCGGTCACCAGCCGGAACGGCGAGGAGTCCGTCCGCAGTCCGGGATGCTCGCCCGTGATGTTCACGGTCGGCGCGAACATGCCGTTCTCCAGCATCAGCACCGACTTGACGAGTGCGGCGGCACCGGCCGCCGCGTCCAGATGGCCGATGTTCGACTTGACCGAGCCGAGACCGATGCCGCGGGCGCCCGCGAACGCCGCCCCGGCCGCCGCCAGTTCGATCCGGTCGCCGAGCTCGGTGCCCGTACCGTGCGCCTCCAGGTACTGGGCGGCCGCCGGGTCCAGGCCCGCCGCCGCCCAGGCCTCGGTGATCGCCGCCGACTGCTGGTCCACGCCCGGCGCGGTGAAACCGACCTTCGCCGCGCCGTCGTTCGTCACCGCCGTGCCCCGGATCACCGCCCGCACCGGGTCGCCGTCCGCGAGCGCGTCCTCCAGCCGCCGCAGCACGACCACCCCGACGCCGTTGCCCGGCACCGTGCCCGCGGCCTTCTCGTCGAAGGGCCGGCACCGGCCGTCCGGTGAGAAGATCCCGCCCTCGTGGTGGATGTAGCCGCGCCTGCGGACCGTGTCCACGGACACCCCGCCGGCCAGCGCGGTGTCGCACTCGCCGAGCAGCAGGGCCTGCGCCGCCAGGTGCACGGCCGTGAGCGAGGTCGAGCAGGCCGTCTGGACGTTCATGCTCGGACCGTCGAGACCCAGCCGGTACGACACCCACGACGCCAGGAACTCCCGGTCGGTGAGGATCCGCACCTGCACGGCGCCGATCCGCGCCGCCAGTTCCCGGTCGGTCGCGGCGGCGAGCATGTGCTCGGTGGGGGAGCCGCCGACGTACACGCCGGTGCGCGCGGGTGCCCGCCGCGGGTCGTGACCGGCGTCCTCCAGCGCCGCCCACGCCGTCTCCAGCAGCAGCCGGTGCTGCGGGTCCAGGGCGGCGGCCTCGGTGCGGTTGAAGCCGAACAGCCCCGCGTCGAAACGGTCCGCGTCCACCAGGAAGCCCTTGGTGGGCACATGGCCGGGGTGGCGGACCTCCCGCTCGTCCGCGCCGTCCGCGAGAAGCTCCGCCTCGGTGAAGTCGGTCAGGGAGCAGACGCCGCCGCGCAGGTTGGCCCAGTAGGTGGCCAGGTCGGGGGCGCCGGGGAAGCGCCCGCCCATACCGACGATCGCTATCGCACCCTCGGGCACGTCGGTCATCGTTCACTGCCTTTCCGGTTGCCACGCAGTCGCTGCGCGGTGGCGGCCCGGCGGGAACGGCGGTCGCCGCCCCGCGAGACCGCGGCCGTGTCCCGCGAGGAGCGGGTGGTTCGGTCGAGGTGGGCGGCGAGCGCGCGCACGGTGGGGTGCCGGAACAGGTCGACGAGGGACAGGGAGTCCTCGTCGTGGCGCTCCCGCAGCGCCGCCAGCACGGCCAGAAGCCGTACCGAATTGCCGCCGAGGTCGAAGAAGTTGTCGTGGACGCCGACCCGGTCCACGGTCAGGACGCGCGCCCACACCCCGGCGACGTACGCCTCGGTGTCACCGGCGGGCGCGGTGTACGCCGCGGCCAGCTCCGGGCGGGTGGCCGGCGGTGCGGGCAGCCGGCCGCGGTCGATCTTGCCGGACCGGTTGAGCGGCAGCTCGTCGAGGCGCACGAAGACGTCCGGCACCATGTAGCCGGGCAGCCGCTCGGCCAGCCGGGCGCGCAGCGCCTCGTCCGGGGCGGTGCCGACGACGTACGCCACGAGCCGCTGGTCGTGCACGGCCGCCGCCGCGACGGTGACGTCGGGGGCGCCCGCAAGCAGCGCCTCGACCTCACCCAGCTCGACGCGGAAACCACGCAGTTTCACCTGGTGGTCGGTGCGGCCCAGATAGTGCAGCACCCCGTTCGCGTCGATGCGCCCGAGGTCGCCGGTGCGGTACATCCGGCTGCCGGGCGGGCCGAACGGGTCGGCGGTGAACCGCTCGGCGGTCATGCCCGGCCGGCCGATGTAACCGCGGGCCAGGGACGCCCCGGCGACGTAGACCTCGCCGGCGACACCGACGGGCACCGGCCGCAGCCGCGCGTCCAGGACGTACGTCCGGGCACCCGGCACGGCACGGCCGATGACCACCGGCTCGCCCGGGTGGAGGTCGGCGGTGGTGGCGTAGACGGTCGCCTCACTGGGCCCGTACGCGTTGACGATGCGCCGCCCCGGAGCCGCGAGCCGCTCCACCAGCTCGGCGGGGCAGGCCTCGCCGCCCACGGCCACGGTGCGCAGCGCCGGCAGGGCGCCGCCCGCGCCCGCAGGCAGCAGCATCGCCGCCGACGGCGGCAGGAAGACATAGCTGATGGCGGAGTCCCGCAGCCGCGCGAACAAGGCGTCGCCGAGCCGTTCCTCCTCGCGTGCGATGTGCAGTTCGGCCCCGGCCACCCACGGGAAGAACAGGTCGGACACGGCGACGTCGAACCCGAACGACACGAACTGCAGCACCCGGTCGCCCGCCGTGACGGGGAAAGCCGGGCGCACCGCGACGGCCAGATTGACCAGCGCCCGGTGCTCGACCGCCACCCCTTTGGGCACGCCGGTGGACCCGGACGTGTACAGCACATAGGCGAGGTCCCGCGGACCGGGAGCGGCTCCGGGGTCCTGCGGTGCGGCTCCGGGGTCCTGCGGTGCGGTGCCGGCGTGCCCGAAGGCGTGCGGGCCCGCGGCCGGGTCCATGGCCACCGACGGCACGTCCACCCGCAGGACGGCGACGCCGAGCACCTCCGCCGTGGCGGCCGTTCCGGCGGCGGTCAGCAGCAGGGCCGTGCCCGAATCGCCGACCATGTACCGCAGACGGGCCGCAGGATGGGACGGGTCCAGGGGGACGTAGGCGCCGCCCGCGCGCAGGACCGCCAGCGCCGCGACCGCCATCTCGGCCGAGCGCGGCAGCAGCAGTCCCACCCGGACGCCCGGGCGGACGCCGGACGCCCGCAGCCGGGCCGCCAGGGCGTCGGCGGCGGCCAGCAGCTCGCGGTACGTCAGGCGCACGTCGCCGCAGACCAGGGCCGTCGCGTCGGGCCGCTCGGCCGCCCGGTCCGCGACCAGATCGGGCACCAGCCGGTCCACGCCGGCGGCCGCCGAGGTGCGGTCGGCCGCCGCCAGCACCTCGGCGCGCTCCTCCTCGCCGACCGCGTCGATCAGCGACAGGGGCACGTCCGGGCGGGCCAGCACACCGTCCAGCAACGTCTGGAAGTTCCGCACCCAGGCGCGCACCGTCGCCGCGTCGAACAGCTCGCGGCGGTGGATCAGCTGCGCCGAGAGGTCCGCGCCCCACCGTTCCACCTGAAGATGCAGATCGAACTTGGCCGTGTCCAGGTCCAGCGGAACCCGCGTCACCTCGCAGCCGGCCAGCTGAAGCGCCATCTCGGTGTCGTCGTCGTACCCGAACACCACCTGCACGACGGGGTCGTGGCTGGTTTCGCGGGCCGGTGCCACCGCGTCCACCACCGCCTCGAACGGCGCCTCCTGGTACGGCGCGCCGGCCAGCAGCCGCTCCCGCAGCCGCCCCACCAGCTCGCCGAACGCCGGGTCACCGCCCAGATCCACGCGCAGCGCC
This sequence comes from Streptomyces sp. STAM6, assembly GCF_054963715.1. NCBI lineage: Bacteria > Bacillati > Actinomycetota > Actinomycetes > Kitasatosporales > Streptomycetaceae > Streptomyces > Streptomyces sp. STAM6. The sequence continues at coordinate 158,294 of NZ_JBUEFZ010000003.1, forward strand.
AGGGTGTTGGTCAGCATGCCGACGAGGTCCTGGAGCTCCGGCCGGTCCCGGCCCGACACCGGGAACCCGATGACCAGGTCCGTACGGCCCGACAGCCGCGCCACGAACGCCGCGTACGCCGCGAACAGCGCCATGAACGGTGTCGCCCCGTGCTCCTGTGCCACGGAGGCCAGGCGCTCCCGCACGTCCCGGCCCAGGGTGAACCGCTCCGAGCCGCCCGCCGCCGACCGCACCGCGGGCCGCGGCCGGTCCAGCGGCAGCGCCACCGTCCCGGGCGCCCCGCGCAGCCGGCCGGCCCAGTGCGCGACGGCGTCCGCGTACGCCCCGGCCGCCATCCGCTCCCGCTGCCACGCCGCGAAGTCGGGGAACTGCAGGGGTAGTTCCGGCGGATCATAGGGCTGATCCTTCAGCCGTGCCTCGTACGCCGCCGCCAGCTCGCGCAGGATCACCTGCAGCGACCAGCCGTCGCACACCAGGTGGTGGGCGACCAGCAGCACCCGGTGCGTGGCCTCGTCCACCCGGCACACGGTGGTGCGCAGCAGCGGTCCGGCCGCCGGGTCGAACGGCCGCGCCGCCTCGGCCCGCATCCGCGCGTCCGCCTCGGCCGCCGGCACGACGCCGTCCTCCACCCGCAGCGCCGCACGGCCACGCGCGGACACGATCTGGACCGGCGTGCCGTCCGGGGCGGTGCGGAACACCGTGCGCAGCGACTCGTGCCGCGCCACCAGGGCGTCCAGGGCGAACCGGAAGGCCTCCCGGTCGAACGGCCCGCGCACGTCGAACGCCGCCGGCACGTTGTACTGGGCGGACCCGGGGTCCAGCTGGTCCAGCACGAGCAGCCGGCTCTGCGCGTCCGAGACCGGGAACTCGTACTCCTCGTCGTCGGTCATGTGTGTCACGTCCCCCGCAGTGTCTGTACGAGGACGGCGGCGATCGCGGCCGCCGGCCCCGGGTGCAGTACCTCGCTGTGCCCGCAGTCCAGTTCACGGATGTCGACATCCGATGCCCAGGGCCGCCAGGCCGCCGCCTTGGCCTCGGTCGTGGCCTCGGAGGCGACGGTCGCCGAGAAGAGCGTCACCACTCCGTCGTACGGTCGCGGCCGCCATCCGTGGGCCAGCCGCACATGGTGGGCGCACGCGTCGACCAGGACGCCGAGCTGCTCGTCGTCGAAGTCCGCGACCACGCCGCCGGCCGCCCGGGCCCGCGCGAACACCTCGCGGCGCGACAGGGCCCCGGCGGCCGGAACGGCGTCCGGTGCCACGTTGCGCAACAGCATGAGCAGCACCTCCCGCTCCAGCACCGCCGGGTCCAGCGGCCGCTCCCCGGTCTCCGGCGGCTTCGGCATGGCGTCCACGACGGCGAGCAGCGCCACCTCCTGGCCCGCGTCGCGCAGCGTCACGGCGACCTCGTGCGCGAGCGGCCCGCCGAACGAGCGGCCGAGCAGGTGGTAGGGCCCGTTCGGCTGGACGGCCCGCAGGCGCTCCGCGTACTGGGCCGCCATGCCGGCCATGGTCGCGGGCAATTCCTCCCCCCGGAGGGCCGGCGTCTGCAGGGCGTGTACCGGCTGGTCGCCGGGCAGGTGCGGCAGAAGCGCCGTGTACGACCAGCCGAGGCCGAAGCCGGGGTGCATGCAGAACAGCGGGGGGCGCTGCCCGCCGGTGCGCAGGGTGATCAGCGGTTCACGCCCGCCGGGCCCGTCGCCGGCCGGTGCGTCCAGCCGGGCGGCCAGCGCCTCCGGGGTCGGCGCCTCGAACAGCGTGGCGACCGGCACCCGTGTCCCGAGGGCCGCCCCGATCCGCGAGGTGAGGCGCAGCGCCAGCAGGGAGTGCCCGCCGAGGGCGAAGAAGTCGCCGTCGGGCCCGACACTTCCCACGCCGAGCGTCTCGGCGAACAGGGCGCACAGCTCCGCCTCCGTCCCGGGACGCGGCGCCCTCGCCGGCGCGGTGGCCTCCGCCCGCGTTTCCGGCTCCGGCAGCGCGTTCCGGTCCACCTTGCCGTGCGGGGTCAGCGGCACCTCGTCGACGCGCGCCCACACCGACGGCAGCAGATGCCCGGGCAGGATCCGTGCCGCCTCCTCCCGTACGGCGCCGAGCCCGGCGCCCGCCGCGAGGACCAGATGCGCCGCGAGGACCTTCCCCCCGCCCGGGCCGGGCCGGGCGGTGACCACCGCACGCACGACACCGGGGCAGCGGGCCAGGGCCGCCTCCACCTCGCCGGGCTCGACCCGGAACCCGCGCACCTTCACCTGGTCGTCGGCGCGGCCCACGAACTCCAGGACACCGCTGCCCGGTACGCGCCTGACGAGGTCGCCGGTGCGGTACATCCGGCTGCCGGGCGGGCCGTACGGGTCGGCGATGAAGCGCTCCGCGGTGGGGCCGGGCCGGCGCAGGTAGCCGAGGGCGACGCCGTTCCCGGCGACGTACAGCTCTCCCGCCGTCCCGTCGGGCAGCGGACGCAGATCGCGGTCGAGGACGTACGTACGGGTCGCGTCGAGGGGCCGCCCGATGCCCTCGCTCCCGGCGGTGGCGAACACGGTGGTCTCGGTGGGGCCGTACGCGATGACGACCCGGGTGTCCGGGCACCGTTCGCGGACCCGGCGGACCGCGTCCGGCGACACCACGTCACCGCCCGTCCACACCTCGCGCGGCGTCCCGAGCACCTCGGGCGCCGGCTCGGCGACGGCCCGGAACAGCTCGGCCGTCAGCCAGAGCCCGGTGATCTCCTGGTCGGGCAGGACCCGCTTCAGCACATCGGGCGTCAGGAGCTCGTCGGGGGCGACCACCACGGTGCCGCCGCCGAGCAGCGGCACCCACACCTCGTAGGTGGCGGCGTCGAAGGTGTGCGCGCTGTGGAACAGCACCCGGCGGTGCGCGCCGCCGGCGAAGCGGCTGTCGGCGGCGAGCGCGACGACGTTCCCGTGGCTCACGACGACGCCCTTGGGCTCACCGCTCGACCCGGACGTGAACATCACGCAGGCGGCGTCGCCGGTGCCGGGCATCGGCAAGGGGCCCTCCACGCCCACTGTTTCTGCGGGCTCCACGGTTCCTACGCGCTCCACCGCTCCTGCGGGCTCCACGTCTCCCTCGGCGAAACCGCCCGCGTCGAGCCGGAGCCGGGCCGTTCCTCCGGGCAGCCACGCGGCGGCGTCCCCCTGAGGCAGCACGGTCAGACGGGCGCCCGACGACGTCAGCAACCGGGTCAGCCGCGCGGGCGGCTGGGCCGGGTCGAGGGGGAGGTAGCAGGCGCCGGCCTTCAGCACGGCCAGCTGGGCCACGATCAGGGGCAGCGAGCGGGGCAGCAGCAGGGCCACCGTGTCACCGCGGCGCACCCCGGCGGCGGCCAGCCGCGCGGCCAGCGCGCCGGAGCAGGAGGCCAGTTCGGCGTAGGTGAGGCGGTGGCCGTCGGCGCGGACCGCCTCGGCGTCCGGGGTGCGGGCGGCCCAGTGGGCGAACCGGGCGGTGATCGTCGCCGCCCCCGCCGCGGAAGCCGTGGTGGAAGCCGCCTCGTCGGGGGGAACCACCCCGGCGTGGGGCGCCCCGCCCGCTCCCGCCGCCAGCAGGGCCTCGCGCTCACCGGACGGCAGGACGTCCAGGTCCCGCACGGGGCGGCCGGGGTCGCCGGCGAGTTCCTCGAACGCCCGGACCAGACGGGCCGCCGTCGCGTCCGGGTCGATGCCCCGCCGGCAGCCGATCCTCAGCAGCATCCGCTCGCCGGCCACGACCGCCACGGTCACCGGGTAGTGGGTGGCGTCGCGCGCCTCCACCAGCCGGACGGCCGGTTCGGCGCCGTCCGCGCGGTCGGCGTCCCCCGCACCGCGCGGATAGTTCTCGAACGCCAGCACCGTGTCGAAGAGTTCACCCACTCCGGCCGCCCGCCGCACCTCGGCGAGCCGCACGTGGTGGTACGGCGCCAGCCGCAGCTGCTCGTCCTGGAGCCGTGCCAGCAGGGCGCCGGCCGACTCGTCCGGGCGCAGCCGCACCCGTACCGGCAGGGTGTTGATGAACAGGCCCACCATCTCCTCGACGCCGGGCAGATCGTGCGGCCGGCCCGACACGACCGCCCCGAACACCACGTCCCGGGCACCCGTCGTCCGGGCCAGGACCAGTGCCCACGCCGCCTGCGTGAGGGTGTTCACGGTGACCCCGCACGCGGCGGCACGCCGCCCGAGCGCGGCTGTCAGTTCCGCCGACAGCTCGACGTCCCGTACGTCGGGGTCGCCGAACGGCTCGCCCCCGTGGCTCTCCGGCGCGAGCAGGGGCGGCCGCTCCAGGCCCGCCAGCGCCTCCCGCCACGCCGCCGCGGCCCGCTCCGGGTCCTGCCGCCGCAGCCAGGCCAGGTAGTGGCGGTAGGGCACGGGCTCGGGCAGCGGCTCGCCGGCGCACAGCGCCCGCAGGTCCCGCGCCACGACCGGCAGGGACCAGCCGTCCAACAGGATGTGATGGAACGTCAGAACCAGTTCGGTGCCGGACACGAGCGTGGCCCGCACCAGCGGTGGCCGCGCCATGTCGAACCGCCGCGCCCGGTCCTCCGCCATCACCCCGGCCACGTCGGCACCCTCGGCCTCCCGCCAGGCGACGGCCGCCTCGCGCGGGACCAGCTGCACCGGCTGCTCCAGCCGCTCGTGCCGGAAGCAGGCCCGCAGATTGGGGTGCCGCTCCAGCAGCGCGGCCACGGCCTCCCGTACCGCGACCCCCGGCGCGACCCGGAACCGCGCCTGCACCAGATACGGATCGGGGCCCCCGGTGTCCCGCAGCGCGTGGAAGTACAGGCCTTCCTGCGCCGGCGACAGCGGCAGTACGTCGGCGATCCTTCCCTTGCTCACAGCTCGCCCTCCAGCATCGCCAGCTGGTCCGGCGACAGGTCCACCAGGTCGAAGTCGGAGGCGGTGTGCCCGCCCGACCCGTCCCGTCCGGCATGCGCCACCAGCACCCCCACCGCCTCGCGCCACAGCTCCGCGAGCCGCCGGACCCCGGCCTCGTCCAACACGCCGCGCGCGTACGACCAGCCGGCCACCAGGCGCAGACCGTCCCCGCCCGACTCGACGGCGACCGCGTCGATCTCCACCGCGTGCGCCAGCGGCACCGCGTCCGCCTCCGCGCCGAGCAGCTCGCCGCCCGCCGCGTCGCTCCCGGCCATCCGGCCCAGATAGTTGAACCGCACGTCGGGCACCGGCAGGCCGGCCAGCACGGCAGCCGTGTCCGGGTTCAGATACCGCAGCAGCCCCCAGCCGATCCCGCTGTCCGGCACGGCCCGCAGCTGCTCCTTGACCTGCTTCAGCGCCTCCCCGGGCGCCTCCCCGGCCGGGTCCCAGAAGCCCGCGCCGGCCGCCCCGCCGGCGTCCAGCCGTACCGGGTACTGCGTCGTGAACCAGCCCACCGTCCGCGAGACGTCCGCACCACCGTCGCCGAGCGCCTCCCGCCCGTGCCCCTCCAGATGCACCAGCAGACCGCCGCCGGCGCCGCGCCACCGCTCGGCCGCCGCCGTCAGCGCGGCGAGCAGCACCGCGTCCGTACCGCAGTGGAAGGCCGCCGGAACGGCGCCGAGCACCGCCTCCGTCACGTCCGGGCCGAACTCCACGGTGAACGTGCCACGCGGCGCCCCGGCGCCGCGCCCACCGGCGAGCCGGGCGTCCGGCCCGCCCAGGGCCCGCTCCCACCAGGCCGGTTCGGTGCGGGCCCGCCCGGGCCGCAGCGCCTCGTCCCGCAGTACGCCGGCCCAGCGCCGGAAGGACGTACCGGCCACCGCCGGCACCTCCTCCCCGGCCAGCGCGGCGGCCAGCTCCGTCCCCAGCAGCCGCCACGACACCCCGTCCACGGCCAGGTGGTGGACGGTCAGCAGCAGCCGGCCCCCGTGCCACACGGCCCGCAGCATTCCGTCCCGCGCGGGGTCCAGTCGCCGGTCCGCCGGTTCTTCCCGGAGGACCCGCACGACCACGTCACCGGGGGGCAGAACCTCCAGCTCGTCGCCGAGCAGCCGCATCCGCAGCGCGCCGTGCCGGTCCACCAGGCCACGCACGGCCGCGGTCACCCGCGCCCGGTCCACGCCGTCCGGCACCGGGAAGGCCATCGAGAGCGTGAACGCGGCGGGGTCGCCGCCCTGTTCGCGCCACCAGCGCATCACCGGAGTCAGCGGGAGCCGCCCCACGCCGGAGTCCGCGGGCGCCGCCGCCGCGGCGTCCCGCGCCACCAGCGCCAGCCCCGCCGGCGTGCGGGCGGTGAAGACGTCCCTCGGCGAAAGCGCCAGCCCCGCCGCCGACCGGGCCCGCCCGGCCAGCTGGATCGCCATGATGCTGTCGCCGCCCAGGCGGAAGAAGTCGTCCTCGGCGCCGACCGCCGCCACGTCCAGCACCTGCGCGAACAACCGGCACAGCGCCTCCTCGCGGGCGGACGACGGTGCCCGCCCCCCGGCCGGGCGTGGCCCCGGCACGGGCAGTGCCGCCCGGTCCAGCTTGCCGGTCGGGCCCAGTGGCAGCGCGTCCAGGACCACCACGTCCGACGGCACCATGTGCGCGGGCAGCCGCTGCGCCGCGTATGCCGGCAGCCCGGCCGCGTCGATCACGGCGCCGGGCGCCGGCACCACGTAGGCGACCAGCCGCGGCCGACCGGGGGAGTCCTCCCGCAGGACCACCACCGCCCGGGCGACCGCGTCGTGTCCGGCCAGCACGGCGGCGATCTCGGCCGGCTCGACGCGGAAGCCGCGCAGCTGCACCTGGTCGTCGGAGCGGCCCAGGCAGTCCAGCGAACCGTCCTCCCGCCACCGCGCCAGGTCCCCGGTCCGGTACATCCGCGCACCCGGCGGACCGTACGGGTCGGCGGTGAACCGCTCGGCGGTCAGGCCGGGCCGCCCCAGATAGCCGCGCGCCAGTCCGTCACCCGCCAGGTACAGCTCGCCGCGCACCCCGGGGGGCACCGGCCGCAGCCGCTCGTCCAGCACATAGGCGCGCGTGCCCGCCACGGGCGTACCGATGGTGGGTGTCCCGCCGTCCGCCGCGAGCGGCCCGGAGGCGGTGGCGCCCACGGTCGACTCCGTCGGACCGTACGCGTTGTGGAACCGGCGGCCGCCCGCCGTCCAGCGGGCCACGAGCTCCGGCGGGCAGGCCTCGGCGCCCGCGGCGACCGTGCGCAGCGCCGGGTACTCCCGGTCCGGGACGCTTGCCAGCACGGTCGGCGGCACCAGGGCGAAGGTGATCCGCTCCCGCTCCAGGACGTCGCCCAGCGCCGCCCCCGCCAGCGGCCCGTCGGGCGCGACGACCAGCGTCGCGCCCGCGGCGAACGCCAGCGCCGCCTCGCCGACGGAGATGTCGAAGGCCGGCGAGCCGAGCTGCAGCACCCGGTCGCCGGGCCCGATGCCGAACCGCTCGGCATAGCCGTGCGCGAGCGCGGCGATCCCGGCGTGGGTGACGACCACGCCCTTGGGCCGGCCGGTCGTCCCGGACGTGTGGATCACGTACGCGGCGCTCCGTATGTCCGGCTCCCGGGCCGGCAGGGCCTCGTGGGTGAAGGCGGACCCGTCGAGCTCCAGCCGGGGCACGTCGCCCGGCACCTCCGCGCCCGGCCGGGTCACGACCAGCACCGGGCTCGTGTCCGCCAGCACATGGCGCACCCGCTCGGCCGGATGGTCCGGGTCGACCGGCACATACGCGGCTCCCGTCCGCTGCACGGCCAGCGCCGCCACCACCGTGTCCGGACTCCGCCCCAGCGCCAGCGCCACGAGCGTCGAAGGCCCCGCCCCGCGCCCGGCGAGCAGCCCGGCCAGCCGGTCCACCCGGTCCGCCAGCTCCCGGTAGGTCAGCGTGACGCCCTCACCCGCCAGCGCGGGGGCGTCCGGTGTGCGGGCCGCGCGCCGGGCCACCAGCTCCGGCAGGGATTCCGGAGCGGGTGCGGCGGGGCCGGCCGAAGCGGCGAGCAGGCGTGCCGCCTCCGCCCGCGCCAGCAGGCTGTGCTCGCGCAGCGGCACGCCGGGCGCGGCCGTGAAGCGGCCCAGCAACTCCACGAACGCCTCGGCCCATCGGGCGACCACGGCCGGCGAGTACAGCTCCGTGCGTACCTCGAAGCTGCCCGTCATGGCCTCGCCGGCCTCCCGGACGATGCCCACGAGGTTGTGTTCCCCGCCGGTGTGGATCCGCTCGGGCTCGGCGAACTCCCGCACCGAACGCACACTGCGCTGCGGCGCCAGGTGCATGAACACCCACTGGAACAGCGGCGAGCGCCCGGCGCTGCGCTCCGGCGCGGCGGCGGAGACGATCCGCCCGACCGGCAGGTCGGCGTTGGCGAGGAGCTTCGGCCAGTCGGCGGTGAAGCGGCCCAGGACATCGTCGAAGGAGTCCTCCGGGCCGATGCGCCAGCGCGTCGGAACGGCGTTCATGACGTAGCCGATGACCCGCTCGAGCCCGCGGGCGGCCCGGTTGGCGGTCGGCGTGCCGAGCACCAGGTCGTCGGCGCCGGACAGCCGGTGCGCGAGCACCGCGAACGCCGTCATCATCACGACGTAGACCGAGGTGCCGCGCTCCCGCGCCAGCTCCCGGACCGCGTTCGCCGTCGCCGGCTCGATCCGGAACGGGATCTGGGCGATGCCCTCGCCGTCGCCCGCGGGCGCGCCCGGCACCGTCAGCGCGGCCGGCGGCCGCTCCAGATAGTGCCGCCAGAACGCCAGCCGGGCGTCGAAGACCCCGGACTCCTCCAGCTCGCCCTGCCAGGACGCGAAGTCGGCGTACTGGATCGCGGGCCGCTCCAGCCGGGGCGGGGTGCCGTCCCGGACCGCCCGGTAGGCCTCCGCGAACTCGCCCTGCAGCACGTCGAAGGACCACCAGTCGGTGATGATGTGGTGCAGGCTCAGCATCAGCGTGGCGCGGTCGTCGTCGACCGTCACGAACCGGCCCCGGATCAGCGGCTCGTCCGACGCCAGGTCGAACGGGCGGCGCCGGAACGTCTCGAAGGCCTCCGCGATCCCCCGCCCGCCGCCGCGCAGGTCCTCCCGCTCCAGCACGAACGGGCCGGGCTCGGCGAAGTGGAGCCACAGGTCCCCGGGCTCCCCGCCGACCCGGGCGCGCAGGATGTCGTGGTGCGCGCACACCCGGGTCAGCGCCGCCGCGAGCTGCCCGGGGTCGACGTGACCCTCGAAGTGGTAGGCGGCGCACAGGTTCAGCACCGGAGTGCCGGGATACAGCGACTCGTAGACCCACAGGTCCTGCTGAGCGGGGCTCAGGCGTACCGGCCCCTCGGCCCGCCTGGGCGGGACGACGGCCGGTACGGTGCCGGCCCGGCCGGCCTCCACCAGGCGGCGCATCAGCCGCACCCGCTGCCCGGAGTCGAGCGCGCTGAACCGGTCGGCGGGGGAGGCCGCCCCCGGCGTGCCCGTGGCGGTGCCCATCACAGATCCTTCCCGAGTTCGGCCAGCCGGTGCAGACCGGCCAGCACCTCGTCCCGGCCGAGGCCGAAGTCGATGAAACAGGCCACCTCGTCGACGCCCAGGTCGCTCAGGTCGGCGAGCATCCCGCGGCAGGTCTCCGCGGAACCGAGCAGGGAGCCCCACTTCAGGTAGCGCCGGAAGGCGAACTCGGCGAGCATCGCGGTCTGTTCGCCGCTCAGCTCCGCGGTCCGCCGGTCCGCGGACCGATTGGCCGAGGTCTGACGCACATAGGAGCGCAGATACGTCTTGAGGGGTTCCGCGGCCAGCCGCCGCACCTCCTCGTCGTCCTCGCCGACGAAGGTGTGCGCCATCAGGGTGACCCGGCCGCGCGGTCCGGTGCCGCCCTGCTCGGGGGCGGCGGCACAGGCGGCGCGGTAGCGGGCGATCCGGTCCGCGAGGTCCTCGCGGCTCTGCCCGACGGTCGCGCCGAGCACCCCGGTGCGCAGCCGGCCGGCCGCCTCCCACGTCTCCGGGTTGCCGGAGGTGGTCATCCACAGCGGCAGGGTCTCCTGCACGGGCCTCGGCATGGGCCGGACCTCCGCCGGTGCTCCCGTGCCGTCCGGGAACGTGGCGCCCTCGCCCGACCACAGCCGGCGCAGGAGCGGAATCCCGCGCAGCGTCCGCTCCCGGCGGTCGGCGTAGGTGCCGGGGGAGAGGACGAAGTCGGTGGAGTGCCAGCCGGTCGCCACGGACAGCCCGACCCGGCCGTGCGAAAGGTTGTCGACGACGGCCCAGTCCTCGGCGACCCGCAGCGGGTGGTGCAGCGGCAGGACCACGCTCCCCGCCCGGATGCCGATCCGTTCGGTGGCCACCGCGAGCGCGGCACCGAGCACGGGCGGGCTGGGGAAGACCTGCCCGACCTGCTGGAAGTGCCGCTCGGGCGTCCACAGGGCGTGGAAGCCGAGCCGGTCCGCGGTCCGTGCCACCTCGAGGATGTCGTCGTACGTCTCGGTGTGGCGGGCCTCGCCGGCGTCGGCCCCGAAGAACATCACACTGAGGTCCACGGGACCTCCTTCCGGCGGGGCGTGCGCGCCTGGCGCGGTATGGGAGCGGGTGGTGCGGACGGCGTACCCGCGTCGCCGGCGGCCTCCAGCGCGGCGGCCAGCGCGGCGACCGTCGGGGCGGCGAAGAGCCGGGTGGCGGTGACGGGGCCGAGGCCGGCGGTGGTGAGCCTGGCCGCGACCCGGACGGCCCGCAGCGAGTTGCCGCCGAGGAGGAAGAAGTCGTCGTGGGCGCCGATGTCCTCGACCCCGAGGACGTCGCTCCAGACCTCGGCGATGCGCCGCTCCAGGCCGGTGCGCGGCGCGCGGGACGACCCGCCCGCCCCGGGCCCGGCTTCGGACCGGGGTTCCGGTTCGGGGCGGGGCATGCGCGGCGGCTCCGGCAGGGGCAGTTGCGAAAGACGCGTGCCGGGGTCGGCCGCCGCCGTTTCCAGGGTGCGCCGGAGCGCGTCCGCGAGATGGGCGACCGTGTCCCGGTCCAGGGCGTCCGTGCGGTACTCCAGGGTGAGCACGATCTCGTCCGGCGCCCCCTCCGGGGACCGGCGGTCGGTGACGTCCACCAGCAGCTCGAACCGGGCGGCTCCGGTGCGCACCACCTCGACCTCGGTGCCGCCGTCCGGCTGCGCACCCCACAGGTCCAGGCGCGCACGGGCGTTGTTCTGCAGCGCCAGCACCACGTCGGTGAACGGCTGGCGCCCGGGCCGGCGCGGCGGGTTGAGCGCGTCGACGACCTCCTCGAAGGGCACGTCCTGATGGCCGAAGGCGGTCAGGTCCGTGTCCCTGACCCGGGCCAGCAGCTCCCTCAGCGCCGGATCGCCCGAGGCGTCCGTGCGCAGCGCCAGCATGTTGACGAAGAACCCGACCACGTCGTCCACGGCCCCGTCGGTCCCGCGGCCCGCGACGGGGGCGGCCACGACGGTGTCCTCGCCAGCTCCGGCCCTGGCCAGCACCGCCGCGAGCGCGGTGTGCAGCACCATGAACAGCGTCGCCCCGTGCTCGCGGGCCAGCCGCAGCAGCCGGGCGTGGGTCGCGGCGTCCAGCCTCCGTACGACGGTGCAGGTGTCGGGCAGCCCGGTGTCGCCCTCCCGCCACGCCAGCCGCGGGGTGCGCGCCCCGGCCAGCACCCGGCCCCAGTGGGCGAGCTGGTCGTCGCGCAGCGCGGCGACCCGCGCGCGTCTGCGCCGCGCGTGTTCGGCGTACCCGGGCCCGGGCGGCGCGAGTTCCCGGCCCGCGTACGCCCGCGACAGGTCCCGGTACAGCGGCACGAGCGACCAGCCGTCGACCGCGATGTGGTGCATCACCAGCAGCAGGGCGTGCTCGTCGGGCCGCTCGCGAAGGGTGAACAGCACCCCGTGGAAGGGGATCTCGGAGCTCAGGTCGAACCGGTGCCGGCCGGCCTCGGCGATCGCGGCCTCCAGCTCCCCGGCCTCCACCACCCGGTGTGCGAGGCGGGGCCGTGCGGCGTCACCCGTCAGCACCCGCGGCACCGGCTCGCCGTCCACCTCGTCGAAGACGGTCCGCAGGGCCTCGTGCCGCGCCACGACCTCGCCGAGCGCGGCGGCCAGGGCGGTCGTGTCCACGGGCCCGCGCAGCCGGGTCAGCATCGGCATGTTGTACGCGACACCCGCGTCGACGCGGTCCAGGAACCACAGCCGCCGCTGGGCGTCGGAGACCCCGCCGGTGCGCTCCGGCGGTGCGGCCCCGCCGGGGGCGGGGACGGCCGGGACGGAGCCCGCGGCCAGCCGGGCCGCGAGCGCGGACGGGGTCGGCGCCTCGAACAGCGTCCTCACGTCGATCTCGGCGCCGAGCACGGCCCGCACGCGCCCCAGCAGCCGGGCGACCGTCAGGGAGTGTCCGCCCAGGGCGAAGAAGTCGTCGTCCACGCCGACCGACGTCACGCCCAGCACCTCGGCGAACAGCCCGCACAACGCCTCCTCGTGGGCGCCGGCGGGACCGCGACCACCGCCGCCGGTGCCCCGCACGGCCGCCGGCGCGGGCAGCGCCGCCCGGTCCAGCTTGCCGTTGCCGGTCAGAGGCAGGGCGTCCAGCGTGACGAAGGCACCCGGCACCAGATAGTCGGCCAGCAGCTCCTTCGCGTACGTCCGCAGCTCCCGCTCGTCGTAGCCCTCGCGGCCCACCACATAGGCGACGAGCCGGCGTTCGCCGGGGGTGTCCTCACGGGCGACGACCGCGACCCGGGCCACCAGAGGGTGGCGGCCGAGGACGGCCTCCACCTCACCGGGCTCCACCCGGAAGCCCCGGATCTTGACCTGGGCGTCGGCCCGGCCGGCGAACTCCAGCACCCCGTCCGGCCGGCGCCGCACCAGGTCCCCGGTGCGGTACATCACCCCGCCGGTCCCGTCGAACGGGTCGGCCAGGAAACGCTCGGCGGTCTGACCCGGCTGCCGGGCGTACCCGAGGGCGATGCCCGCCCCCGCGGCGTACAGCTCCCCGGTCGTGCCGTCGGGCACCGGCCGCAGCCGCTCGTCCAGGACGTACACCCGCTTGCCGGCGAGCGGGCGCCCGATGGGCACCGGGCCGCCGCCCCTCACGTCACCGGGGCGCACCCGGTGCGTGGTGAGGAAGACCATGCCCTCCACGGGGCCGTAGCCGTTGCTGAGGCGGAGCCCCGGCCACCGCTCCAGCGCGCGGCCCACATGGGCGGGGGAGAGCGCCTCGCCGCCGACGACGATCTCCCGCACGCCCTCCAGGGCGAGCGGATACTCGTCCACGATCACGTTGAAGAGGCTGCCGGACAGATACATGGACGTGACGGCGTGGTCGGCGACGAGCCGGCCCATCACGACCGGTTCGGGACGCTGCCCCGGGTGCAGTACGCACGTGCCGCCGCCGAGCAGCGGCCCCCACAGCTCCAGCGCGAACGCGTCCCAGGAGACCGGAGCGCACTGCAGCCACACCGCGCCCGGGCCGAACGACGCGAAGTCCTGACCGGTCAGGGTCGCGGTGACCGCGTCGTGGGAGGCGACGATGCCCTTGGGCCGGCCGGTCGATCCGGAGGTGAACATCACGCAGGCGGCGTCGCCGGGCCGGACCGTCACGGCCTCCCGGTACGGGGCGGTCGCGGCGTCCTCGGCGAAGACGGTGCCGCCGCCCCCGCGCCGGGTGATCACGGTCCGCGCTCCGGCGTCGGCGGCCATCGCCCGTAGCCGCTCGGCGGGGAACTCCGGGTCGAGCATCACATAGGCGGCGCCCGCCCTGAGGGTCCCGAGCAGGGCCGCGACCATCTCGGTGGACCGCTCCAGGCGGAGCCCCACCCGGTCGCCGGGCCCGACGCCGTGGGCGGCGAGCAGTCCCGCGAACCTGCCCGCCCGGGCGTCCAGTTCGCGGTAGGTCAGCCGTTCGCCGGCGTGGATCAGGGCCGTGGCGCCGGGTCTGCGGCGCACCTGCTCGGCGAACAGTCCGTGCACGGATGTCATGTCAGGAACCGCCCGCCGCGTATGCTCACCGGCCGCAGGTCCGTCCAGTGCGACTCGACGTACGCGAGGGCGTCCGGCCGCGCGGCGGCCGTGTGCGCCACGGTCCAGCCCGCGGGCACGTCGATCCCCTCGGGCCAGAGCGAGTGCTGCCCCTCGTCGTTGACCAGTACGAGGTAGCGCGCGTCGTCGTCCTCGAACGGATTGGTCCTCACGTCACTCATCCCTTTCATTCCCCCTTCAGATCGGGAAGCGTTGCGTCGATGTCACGCACCGAGCGCCGGGCGAGGCCCCACAGCGCCACGGCGATTCCGCACAGGCCGGCGATGAGCAGCATGGCGGCCATGCCGCTGCCGGGTCCGTCCCCCAGGACCGGGCCGAGCAGCACGAACACGCCCGTCCCGGCGCTCGCCCGCGGCTCGAAGACATGGTCGGCGAGCGGCCCGGAGACGGCGGTGGCCAGCGGCACCGAGATCTGGGACAGGAACATCACCGCCCCGAACACCCGGCCGTGCCACTCCTGCGGGACCTTGGTCTGGACGAGGGACTGCATCGTCCCGTTGACCAGGGGCATGAGCAGCGCCCCGACGAGGATCGCCGCGCACCAGCCGGCGATCCCGCCGGCCAGGGCCATCGCGACCTGCGCGGACAGGCACATGCCGATGACTCCGGTCATCATGGCGCGGCCGCGGTTGCGCGGCCCGCCCCAGGCGGCCATGAGCAACCCGCCCGCGACCCCGCCGATCCCGATCGCCGTGTTGACGCTCGCGAGTGCCGCGGCGTCGTTGCCCGTCCTGGCGAGGACCATGGGCTGCACGGCGGCGAACCCGAACACCATCACCAGGTTGACCGCACAGAAGGTCAGGATCAGATCGCGCAGGGCCGGCTGCCCGAACAGGTACCGCATGCCCTCGGTGGCCTCGCGCAGGATGCGCTTGCGGGGCTTGCGTTCCCCGGCGGCCTCGCCGCCCCGGAACCGCACGGCCCGGATCGTGGCGAGCGCGACGAGGAAACTGACCAGGTCGGCGACGAGGACGACCCCGATGCCCGACAGGGCGATCAGCACACCGCCCAGGGCCGGGCCGCCGATGTCGGCGGTGCTCTTGGCGCTCGCCAGCAGCCCGTTGGCCCGCTGGAGCTGGTCCTTGCGTACGAGCAGCGGCACGGCCGACGCCAGGGCGGGGAACTGGAACGCGGCGCTCACTCCGAGCAGGGCGACGGCGGGATAGATCTGCCAGGGCCGGAGTCCTCCGCCCGCGAAGTGCAGGGCGGTCAGCAGTCCCACGACCAGCAGCCCGCCCGCGTCGGCGAGTTGGAGCGCGCTGCGCTTGCCGACCCGGTCGATCAGGGCGCCGGCCACCGGGCTGAACAGCACCTGGGGCAGCAGCGCGCAGAGCGACAGCGTGGTGACGGCGGTCGCCCTTTCGCCGGCCGACCACGCTTCGATGATGAAGGCGAACCGCAGCACCGAGTTGCCGACGAGCGACACCACTTGCCCGGCCCAGATGGCCGAGAAACCCCCCATCCCTGCGAAGCGGCCAGGGCGGTGAGCTTGTGGCTCGGTGCCGCCCCCCACACGTAAGGACTCGCGCATGAAGACCCCGACGTTGTTCGGTTGTTCAGTCAGATCGTTCGAACTCTCGCACGAGAGTGCGATCTGATCAACTGTTCAGAGGAACGGCTGTCCAGGGGCTTTCCGGGTCGTCCGCGAGCGCCCTGTGGGCGTCCAGAACGGTGGTGTACCAGTCCCCGAACTCCTCCTCGTCGAAATGGAGGCAGCGCCCCAGGACGTACCCGGCGGAGAACTCCTCCCACGTCGCGTAGGCGCCCTGCGCGGCCCGCCCCGCGCGGGCGATCGCGGCGTGCATTTCGGCCTCGGTGGCGTACCGCGCGCCGCGTCCCCAGCGCGCCATCTTCGAGGCCCGGCCGATGTCCCAGGCGGCCACCGTGCCCACCCGGCCGTCCGGCGGCAGCAGCCCGTCGGCCCGGAACCGCGCCTCGTACCGCAACACCTTGCCGACCAGCGCGCGCAGATACGCCACCAGGCCGTCGAGTTCCGGATCGGCGGAGCCGCCGCCCGCGGCCCGTGCCCGCCCGCGCAGCGTCGCCTCGACACACTCCCGCCACTCGGCGGGATCGACCCGCGGGTGACCCTGCTCCCGCACCAGCCACTCGCGCGCCCCGAGGACGAAGTCCCAGTACCAGGGGGAGACTTCGCACTCCAGCAGCCGCTCCTGCACGGACCGCCAGTCCTCCGCGCCCGACACGTCCCAGGAGTCCCTCAGCCGCTCGACCTCCCCGCTGTAACCGGCGCCGTGCCAGTTCAGGGTGTTCCAGGCGTCGCCGTTGGCGTAACAGAGGTGCGCGCCGCAGGCCAGCCCCCGCAGCAGTGCCTCGTCCCCGGGCGCCCCGGTACGCCGGGTGTCGATCCGGCCGCCCAGTTCGTCCGGCCGGAACAGGTCCTCGTGGAGTTCGGCCCAGATCTCCCGCTCCTCCTCGTCGGCGAGGAACCACTGCTCGCACGGCGTCGCCCCGTTGACCACCAGGATGTCCACGCCGTCGGGCCAGATCGCGGCGAGCGTCCCGAGCGTGACGAACTTGTACACCACCTCCGGATGCGGCCGTGGCAGGACCCCCGCCGTGTACACCTGCACCAGCCGCCGGCCGTCCTCCAGCGCGGCCGCGTGCAGCGGCGGCACCTCCCCGGCGGTCCGCTGGACGGCGGCCGGCGACACCGGGCGGTAGAGCCCTTCGGTCGCCACCAGCCGCAGATAGGCGTACCCCTCGTCCCGCCGGCAGAGGTCGTACAGCCGCTCCTCCAGGAGCGCCGGTGCCTGCCACAAGGCACCGTCCCCGGGCGTGGGGACGGCCGGGAGTATCTCGTCGTGGTCCTCGTCGTGGCCCTCGTCCGAGGGGTGGCCCGCGGCCGCGGGAAGGTCTTCGGCGTTCATGATCAAAATCTATCGAGCGGTCGGCCGACACCTCCGGGGCCGGGCCCCGATTCGCTACCGTCCGCGACAGGGGGCCCGCGGCGGACGGACGGACGCCCCGCTGCCCCACCGCCGCGGGCCCGCCCCACCGGCGCACGGCTCCGTCCCGCCGTGGCGCCCGCCCCGCCCGGGACCCCAGGGCCGGCGGCGTACCAGCTCTCCGACGTCAGGAAGTGCCCATGAATTCTCGAACGCAAGCACCGCCACCGCCCCAGGAGTCGCCCCCCATACGCGTCGACCTGCTGACCAAGGAGTTCCCGCCGGAGATCTACGGCGGCGCCGGGGTGCACGTGAAGGAGCTCTCCGCTCGGCTGCGCCGGCTGGTCGACCTGCGCGTGCACTGCTTCGGGGAACCCCGCGCCGAACCGGACGTCACCGCCTACCGCGAGCCGCACCTCGCCGACGGGGCCAACCCCGCGCTGCGCACCCTCGGCGTCAACGTGGAGATGGCCGCCCACTGCGCCGGTACGGACGTGGTGCACAGCCACACCTGGTACGCCAACGGGGCCGGCCACCTCGCCAAAGTCCTCCACGGCGTCCCGCACGTCGTCACCATGCACAGCCTGGAGCCCCTGCGCCCCTGGAAGGCCGAACAGCTCGGCGGCGGGTACGCCCTGTCGTCCCTGGTCGAGCGCACCGCCGTGGAGGCCGCCGACGCCGTCGTCGCCGTCTCCCACGGCATGCGTGAGGACATCCTGCGCGTCTACCCCGACGTCGACCCCGCCCGGGTCCACGTGGTGCACAACGGCATCGACACCGCCGTCCACCGCCCCGACCACCGGGTGGCCGCCCTCGAGCGGTACGGCGTCGACCCCACCCGGCCGATCGTGCTCTTCGTCGGGCGGGTGACACGGCAGAAAGGCCTCCCGCAGCTGCTGCGCGCCGCCTTCGAACTCGACCCGGCGGCCCAGCTGGTGCTCTGCTGCGGCCAGCCCGACACCCCGGAGATCGCGGCCGAGACGGCGGCCCTGGTCGACGAGCTCGGACGGATGCGCGGCGGTGTCGTGCGCATCGACGGCATGCTCGACCAGGAGTCGCTGCGGCAGCTCCTCACCCACGCGACCGTGTTCGTCTGCCCCTCCCTGTACGAGCCGATGGGCATCGTGAACCTGGAGGCGATGGCCTGCGGGACGGCGGTGGTCGCCACGGCCACCGGCGGCATCCCCGAGGTGGTGGCGGACGGCGAGACGGGCCTGCTGGTGCCGATCGAGCAGGAGCGGGACGGGACCGGTACCCCGCTGGACGAGAAACGATTCGCCTCGGACCTCGCGGCGGCCGTGAACCGGCTGATCGCCGACCCCGGCCTCGCCGCCGCGATGGGCACCGCCGGCCGCGCACGCGCCGAGGAGCGGTTCGCCTGGGAGGAGGCCGCGCGCCGGGTGAAGGCGGTCTACGACTCGGCGCTGAACTCCTGAACACGGCGTGTCCCACGGACGGGTGACGCTCCGCCGGTGGCGCCCGCGACCTCATGTTGTCGGCCGTTTTTCATTGACCGGCCCGCACGGGCCGCCGATAGCGTCATACGCATGTCTCAGGCGCCGCACACCACACGCACCGCGCTCGTCACCGGCGGCAACCGGGGCATCGGCCTCGAGACCTGCCGCCAGCTGGGGCGGGCCGGACTCGACGTCGTCCTGGCCGCGCGCGACCCCTCGCGCGGCCGGGCGGCGGCCGAGAAGCTGACCCGCCACGGCCTTCGGGTCCGGGTCGAGGAACTGGACATCACCGACGGCGACAGTGTGCGTGCCTGCGCGAAACGGCTGGACGAGGACGGCGTCGAGATCGACGTCCTCGTCAACAACGCGGGCGTCTACCCGACCGACTCGTTCTTCTCGCTCAGCGAGGAGACGATGCGGCAGTCCGTCGACGTGAACCTCATGGGCGCCTTCCGGACCTGTCACACGTTCGTGCCCGGGATGGTCCGGCGCGGCCACGGCCGGGTCGTGAACGTTTCCTCCGGGCTCGGCGCCATGACCGACAACATCCCCTCCCCGGCGGCCTACGGCATCACCAAGGCGGCGCTCAACGCCCTCACCCTCGTCGTGTCCGCGGCCGTGCCGCCGACGGTCAAGGTCAACGCCGTCTGCCCCGGCTGGGTCCGCACCGACATGGGCGGCTCATGGGCGCCGACCAGCGTCGAGAAGGGCGCGGACACGATCACCTGGCTGGCGCTGCTCCCCGACGACGGACCGACCGGCGGGTTCTTCCGCGACCGCCGGCCGATCGCGTGGTGAACCGGCCACCACCCCCAGAGAAGGAAGAAGCCCCATGAAGCTCACGCTCAGCCGCCCGTCGCGGCGCCGGACGGTGGCCGTCGTGGTCGCCGCCGTGGTCCTCTTCGGTGTCGCGGCCGCCTTCACCAGCCCCTATGTGCGGGCCGCGACCAGCGAGGCCCTGCGCTCGACGCCGGACACCCACGACCAGAAGGCCCTGACGTCCCTGCAGCCCGCCGTGCGCGGCTACGTCGATGCGGTCGACAACCGCGACCTGGACGCCCTGGTCGCCGCCTTCCACAAGGACGCCACGGTCGGCGACACCGGGCGGGAGTTCCGCGGCCGCGACGCCATCCGCGACTGGGCCGAGGCCGAGGTCATCGGCGGCGACGTCACCGTCCTCGGCAACACCCCCGGTGACAACGGCTCGACGGTCCTGCTGCGCTTCGACCCCGAGGGCCTGCTCGCCGGATTCCGGGCCAGCTACCGCTTCGAGCTCCGCGACGGGCTCATCCACCAGGTCTCCATGAGCTACGCCTGAGCGCCGACCCCTCGCCCGACCAGGGAGAAATATCATGAGAAATCATCTGATCCGCGCGATACCGCCGCTCGCCCTCACCGCCGCGCTGCTCACCGGCGCCACCGCGTGCTCCGACGGCGGCGGTGACGACAAGGACACCGCCGCCGCGCCCACCACCGGCGCCCCGGCCGCACAGCAAACCCCCGGAACCCAGGACACGGCCGGTGCTCCCGCGGCGGACCCCGGCAAGGTGGACCCCGCCGCCCAGGCCTATGTGGACGCGGTGGCGGCCAAGGACGCCGACGCGCTGGCCAAGGCGTTCCACACGGACGGTGCCGTCATCGACACCGGCCGCGAGTTCAAGGGCCACGACGAGATCCGGGGCTGGGCCGAGTCCGAGGGCATGGGCGGAACGCTCACCGTCCTCAAAAGCACCCCCAGGGAGAACGGCACCACGCTCCTCGTCCGCTTCGCCCCCGGCGGCTCCGGCGGATTCGAGGCGAACTACGAGTTCGACGTCCGCGACGGACGCATCACGAAGCTGAACCTGAAGTACGCGTGAGGGCGTTCCCCGCCCCGCCGAAGCAGAAGGGCCCTTGTATGAGCACCGCAACCGGATCCGGGGTCGGCCAGACCCGTAACCGACTCGCACTGGCCGCGCTCGGCCTGGGCGCGTTCGTCATCGGCACCGCCGAACTCGTCATCGTCGGCGTGCTCAGCCTGATCGCGGACGACCTGGGCATCTCCGTCAGCACAGCCGGCCTGCTGGTCACGGCGTACGCCCTCGGCGTCTCCCTCGGCGGCCCGCTCGTCACCGCGGCGACGATCCGGCTGCCGCGGCGCACCCTGCTCTGGCTCGCCCTCGTCGTGTTCATCGCCGGCAACGTGGTGGCCGTCTTCTCCGCCGCGTTCGGGCTGCTGATGGTCGCCCGGCTGCTCTGCGGCGCCATCCACGGCCTGTACCTGGGTGCGGCGTCGTCCGTCGCGACCTCCCTCGTCGCCCCCGAGCACCGGGGCCAGGCCGTCGGTCTGGTCTTCGGCGGCATCTCGGTGTCCACCGTCGTCGGTGTGCCGCTCGGCACCCTGATCGGGCAGGGCCTGGGCTGGCAGGCCACCTTCGGCAGTGTCGTCGTGCTGGCCGCGCTCGCGCTGGTGGCCATCGTGGCCGTCGTGCCTCCGGTCGAGAACAGTGGTGCGGGCGGGCTCGGGGCGCAGGCCCGGCACGCCTTCCACCCTCGTGTGGTGGCCATGCTGGCGGCCGTCGTGCTGCTGATGGGCTCGCAGTTCATCGCCTTCACCTACCTCACCCCCTACCTGGAGGAGGTCACCGGGATCGGCGGCGGCGCCGTCGGTGCCTTCCTGCTGGTCTTCGGTGTGGCCAGTGCCGTCGGGACCTTCGTCGGCGGCCGGTTCGCCGATATCAACGCCTCCGCCACGCTCTTCGTCGGCAACGCGGTGCTGGCCGTCGCGCTGGCCGCGCTGTACGTCTTCGGGGCGAGCCCCGTCCTCGTCGGGCTCGCACTGGCCGTCTGGGGCTTCGTCGGCTTCGGCGTCACACCCTCCCTGCAGCTGCGGGTCATCTCACTCGCCGGCGAGGGCGGCGACCTGGCCTCCACCCTGGGCGCCTCCGCGGTCAACGTGGGTGTCGCGGGGGGAGCCGCGGTCGGCGGGTGGGCGCTGGCCTCCTTCGGGACCGACGACGTGGCGCTGGTCGCCCTGGTGACCGCCCTCGTCGCACTGCCCGCCGTCTGGGCCACGCGCTTCCTGAAGGCGCCGGTGCCCGCGGCCGCCGGGAAGCCGGTGGCATCCGGCCCGGGCGGCGAGGACGCCGCCCGGAGCGCCGGCAACGCCCCCGTGACGACGGCCGGCTGACCGGTCGACCGCCGCTTCCGTGGAGGCTGGGGCCCGCCCTTCGGGGCGGGCCCCAGCCCTTTCCGCGCGGCGTCCGGGGACGTTTTGAGCCCGGTTCTCCCCCGGGGCGCCTGTTGGCGCCCCCAGGTGGGGTGTCAGATCCCGGTCACGTCGGCGATGGTGAACGGGAGCTCGGCCGTCCCGCCGGCCAGCTTGTCGAACTGCGAGCGCACCACATAGAGGTGGCCGTAGCGGCGCACCAGCGTGGTCGGCATCTGCAGCGTCGCGTCGACGGCCTCGCGCTCGACGACGAACGACGTCACGTCCGTGCTCAGCCTCAGCCGGCTGATCTTGTTGTTGCCGTAGTGCGCGATCCAGACCCGGCCCGACTCCAGGTGCAGGCCGTCGCCGTACTTCAGGCTCACGGTGGCGGTGACCTTGCGCATCTCCCCGGTCTTCAGGTCGATGCGGTAGAGCCCGCCGCCGGCCGAGTCGACCGTCAGCAGATAGCTGCCGGTGGAATCGGCCTCGATGCCGTTGAGGGTGACGGTCTTCTCGGGCTGCGGGGGTATGACCCCGACGAGGTTGTGGGCGACGGTCAGGTTCCCGCCGCCGCCTCCCCCGTCGATCGCGGCCTTGAGCTGGGCCGGGGTGACGCGGTAGACGACGGCGCGCCAGGAGTCGGTCACGTACGCCGAGCCGTCGGGCGCGATGTCGAGGTCGTTGAGGAGCGAGGCGTCCGGGGTCCCGGACACGAAGTGGGCGAGGCGCTTGCGGGTCGCGAGGTCGTAGACCATGACCCCCTTCGGGTCGATGACCCACAGCCGGTTCGACCTGTCGACCTTCAGTCCCGCCGCGGCGGTGCGGCCGTCCGTGCCCTCGGGGAGGAACACCTCGGCGGCGGGCTTGCCGGCCGCCCGCTTGTAGACCGCTCCGGTCGCGTACGAGCCGACGTAGAAGTCGCCGGTCCGGTCGTCGGCCGCGATGCCCTCGGGGAAGACGCGCGGCCCCGGCAGCGTGAAGGCCGTGCCGGAGTGGTACTGGGCGGCGCCGTCCTCGTCGGCGACGGCCTTGCCGGTCAGCGCCGGCAGGGAGAGCAGCGCGGCGAGGGACAACCCCACGGCCGCGAGGGAACGGACGGGACGAATACGTTCCACGTGTGTCTCTCTTCTCGTGAGGGGCGGTAGGGACAACCCGCCCAGGTAGCGAGAGACCATATGTTTCGGTCGGCACACCGCGAACGGCCGTGAATGCCCCCCGGCCCGGGACGCCGATGGCCGAAAAGCTGAGGTGGGGCCGAAAGTGTGCGCGGAAAAATGGCCCCGATTCGGCCCTCCGACGACATGCAGACTTTCTCATGTCAAATACGGATTTTGCCCTTCCCTTAACCTGGCTTGGGCATTGGTTGGGAATGATCCGGGTACTCCGGCGCGGCACCCGCCCCGCCATCCCCGCGCCCCGACTTCATGATGTCGAGCCGGATTCTTTGACCCGGTCACCGGGGCCGCCGTTACCTTCGCGCCATGTCCCCCGCATCGTCCGGCACCCGTACGGAAGACGTTCCGGAAGTAGGCGATCCGCTCGCGCTGGACAAAGCGCGGGTGACCACGCTCGAGCTCTTCTTCGACCTCGCGTTCGTCTTCAACTTCACCCAGCTCGCTCGCGTGTTCAGCGACCGCATGAACCCGCAAGGGGCCCTGCAGATCCTGCTGGTCTTCTGGCTGCTGTGGTGGATGTACGGCGGGTACGCATGGCTCACCAACCACGTGCCGCCGCACGGCAAGCACCAGCGTCTGCTGCTGCTCCTGGGCATGGCCTCGTTCCTGGTCGTCGGGCTCACCACACCCAACGCCTTCACCGGCGACGGCGTCGCCTTCGGCGTCGGCTACCTGCTGATCGTCAGCGTCCACGCCGCCCTGTTCGCCTTCAGCGGCCCCAAGGCCGCCCGGAACATGCTGCGCATCGCGCCGTTCCACGTCGCCGGGGCCCTGCTGATCATCCTGGCCGGATTCCTCGACGGCGTACCGATGTACCTGTGCTGGGGCGGCGCCGTACTGCTGGAAGTGCTCGCCCCCCTCATCACCGGCGTCTCCGGGTTCGACCTGAAGCCCGGCCACTTCGTGGAGCGCCACGGACTGCTGATGATCATCGCCCTGGGCGACTCGTTCCTGGCGCTGGGCATCGGCACCGACGGAGCCCCGGCCGGGCTGTCCGTGGTCACCACCGCCGTCCTGATCTTCATCATCCCGGCCTGCCTGTGGTGGGTGTACTTCAATGAGTCGGAGAAGGCCCGCCGCGCCGAAGTGGCCCTGGAGCGACAGGACTCCACCACCCGGTCCCGGATGGCGCTCTCCGCATTCTTCTACGCGCACGTGCCGATGCTCCTGGGACTGATCCTGATCGCGGCCGCGGTGAAGAAGACGATCGTGCACCCCTTCGAGGGCCTCCCGCTCGCACCGTCCCTCGCACTCGCCGGCGGCGTCGCGCTCTACCTCGCCGGCATCGCCTGGTTCCACGGCATTCTCAAGATCGGGCCCCAGCGCTTCCACTTCGCCGCCGCCGCACTCGCCTTCGGCACCGTGCCCATCGGCTACTTCGCCGCAGCCGTCGGCGAGGTCGTCTCGCTCGGACTGCTCATCGTCTGCGCGCTGCTCATCGAGCACCGGTGGACCAAGCGGCTGGGCCACACCTGTTACGCACCCACACACACAAGGGAGGTGGTCGGCCCATGAGTTCCGCGGCGGACCGACTTGACGTGATCGAGGCCTGCACCCGGATGGCCTGGTACACCGACCAGGGCGAATGGGACGCGGTCGAGGGGATGTTCACCGACGAGATCCGGGTGGACTACACGAGCCTCAACGGCGGCGAGCCCACCACCATGAGCCGCAAGGACCTGGTCACCGCCTGGTCCTCCCTCCTCGGCAACCTCGCCTCCACGCAACACCTGATCAGCAACTTCCTGGTCGACGTGGAGGGCGACACCGCGGTGTGCACCGCGATGTTCCAGGCGGTGCACCGGCAGCCCAACGAACACGGCGGCCCGCTGTGGACCATCGGCGGCCGCTACCGCTTCGACCTCGTCCGCACCGAAGGCCGCTGGCTCCTCAACGGAATCGTGATGACCCGCTCCTGGACGGACGGGAACCGCGAACTGCTCACCGGCACCGACCAGGCGCGCTCCACCGGATCCTGACCTCCCCGAAAAACATCCGGACGCGGTCACCTCAGGAAGTCGATTTGCTCTTGTAGGTATCGGACGGGCCCCCGGACGACAATTCCATGAGATTCCCTCGGGCTCATTCCGCGTCCCGAATGCCCTCACGAGGAGTACAAATGAGTGACCTCACAGCAGAGACCCGAGCGGTCGCCCAGCGCTGGTTCGACGCACTCACCGGCGGCGATTTCGAGACCTGCCTCGCCCTGCTCGCCGACGACGTCGAGTGGTACAACTACACGCCCGTCCCCGGCTACAACGACGACATGAAGTGGATCGGCGCGCTGCGCGGCCGCGACGCCGTCCTCGCCAGCCTCCAGGTCTTCACCGGGGCCTGTGACGTCAAGTTCGAGAAACTCGTCAACCTCGCCGTCGACGGCGAGAACGCGGCCGGCGTCATTCATGAACTCTCGGTGGTCCGCAGCACCGGAATAGAATTCGAGATCGAATTCATCCAGTGGCTCACCGTCCGCGACGGGAAGATCGTCCGCTGGAAGTCGTACACCGACCCCTCCACGATCGTCCGGGCCCTGCGCGGGGACACGTCCGGCCAGGTGAACGCCTGATGAGCGCCGACCTGATCGCCGCGGTCCGCGACCGCGACGCCTCCAACGTGGCGGGCCTGCTGGCCGTCGGCGCCGACCCCTCCACACGCGAGGAGGCGACCGGCCTCAGCGTCCTGATGATCGCTGCAGGCCAGGCCGACGCGCCCACCGTCCGGGCCCTCATCGGGGCCGGGGCCGACATCCACACCGGCGACAGCCGGGCCGGCGCGACCGCGCTGCACAAGGCCTGCATGGGCGGCAGCCTCGACGTCGTCCGCGCGCTGGTCGAGGCCGGGGCGTTCGTCGACGCCGTTGCGCCGACCACCGGGCACACGCCCCTGATGGACGCGCTCTGGTTCAAGTACCCGGACATCGCCGCGTACCTGCTCGCCCAGGGCGCCGGACTGAAGGTCTACACGCACTACGGCTTCTCGCTGGAGCAGCACTTCGAATACGAGCTGAACGTCAACACCTTCGGCAAGGACCAGCTGCTCAAGGCGGAGGAGCACCTCAACGCCCGCCGCAAGAGCGACGAGGACGCCGTGGCCCGCCAGGAACTCATGGCCGCGGTCGCCGAGGGCGACACCGAACGCGCCCGCAAGCTCCTGGACGGCGGCGCCGAGGTCGACGAGCGCTTCCCGTTCCTGAACGGCTTCAACGACTGGCACACCCCGCTGCTCGTCGCCGCCCGCGACGGCCACGGGGAGATCGTCAGGCTGCTGCTCGCGGCGGGCGCCGACGTCAACGCCGTGGAACCCACCTTCGGCGCCGTACCGCTGCACAAGGCGGTCTACAACGGCCACGCCGACATCACCGCCGAGCTGGTCCGCCGGCCCGGCATCGACCTGGACTTCCAGGGCGCCACCAACGGCTACACCCCCCTGCACGACGCCCTGTGGCACGGCTACGAGGAGTGCGTCCGCATCCTCGTCGGCGCCGGCGCCCGGCTCGACCTGGTCGGCCACGACGGCAAGACCCCGCTCGACCTCGCGGTCGAGGTCTTCGGCGCGGACCACGCGCTCACCGCTCTGATCCGGGAGAAGGCCGCGCGCTGAGCCGCGCGCGCGCCGACCACCCGCACACGAACTGGAGTTGACCCCATGCTGTTCTACGTCCAGATGAAGTGGAAGCACGAGGGCCGGATCTCCCTCGACGAACTGTGGGAGCTGGAGCAGGAAGAGGCCATCCACGCCCAGGAGACGGTGGACTCCGGCTTCTGCGTCGGCATCTGGAAGGTCGCCGCCCAGAAGCGCGTCATCGCGATCATCGACTCGCCCGACGCCGAGGAACTGGACCGCACGGCCCTCGGCCGCCTCCCGATGCGCGAGTACCTGGAGTTCGAGCAGGTCTGGCCGCTGCGCGACTACCTCGGCTTCGCGGAGGACGTCAAGCAGCGCTACAAGGTGTAACCCCCTTACAAGGGGCCCGGTTCGGCTCCGGGCGCCGGTCGCGTGCGTCGACGGTCGACCTTCCCCTCCGCCCCGCGGGCGTGGGAGGTACCCCCGCTCGATTCGCCCGTACCCCGCGAACTTCGCGCACCCTCCCTCACGGCGCCCGCGAGCCCCCTCGCCCCACTCGCCCGACCGCCCGACCCCGACCCCCGGTCCCCGCCGGGCCCCCACCGCGGCGTCCGGCCGTACACCCCCCTGTGCGGCCGGACGCCGGGAGCCCCCACCCAGCCACCCCATCACCGAACCGAAGGAGGGGCTCGCCCATGAGCGAGACCCGAAGCACCTACGCGCTGGCCGCGCTCGGCCTGGGCGCGTTCGTCATCGGCACCGCCGAACTCGTCATCGTCGGCGTACTCAACCTCATCGCGGGCGACCTGGACGTCTCCGTCGGCACGGCGGGGCTCCTGGTCACCGCCTACGCGCTCGGTATCTCCCTCGGCGGCCCCGTCGTCACCGCCGCGACCATCAAGCTGCCCCGGCGGACCCTGCTGTGGCTCGCTCTCGCCGTCTTCATCGCCGGCAACCTCGTCGCCGTCGTCGCCTCGGCCTTCGGCCTGCTCCTCGCCGCCCGCGTGGTGACCGGCGCCATCCACGGCCTGTTCATCGGTGTGGCCTCCGCGGTCGCCGCCGGGCTCGTCCCGGCCGAACGCCGGGGCCAGGCCGTCTCCATGGTCTTCGGCGGCATCGCCGTCTCCACCGTCATCGGCGTGCCCCTCGGCACCCTCGTCGGCCAGTCGATCGGCTGGCGCGCCGCGTTCGTCGGCATCGTCATCCTCGGCGCCCTCGCCCTGGTCGCCACCCTCGCCCTCGTGCCGTCCGTCGCCGGCAGCGGATCCGGCGGGCTCGGCGCCCAGGCCCGGCACGCCTTCGCACCCCGCGTCCTCGCGATGCTCGCCGTGGGCCTGCTCCTGCTCGGCGGACAGTTCACCGCCTTCACCTACCTCGCGCCCTTCCTGGAGGACGTCACCGGCATCTCCGGCGGCGGCGTCAGCGCCTTCCTGCTGATCTTCGGCCTCGCCAGTGCCATCGGCACCTTCGCCGGCGGAAAGTTCGCCGACCGGAACGCGAACGCCACCCTGCTGGTCGGCAACGTGGTCCTCGTCCTCGCCCTCGGCGGGCTCTACCTGCTCGGCTCCAACGCGCTGCTCGCGGGCATCGCGCTCGCCGGCTGGGGCCTGGTCGGCTTCGGCATCGTGCCGTCCCTCCAGCTGCGGGTGATCTCCCTCGCCGGCCCCGGCGGCGACCTCGCCGCCACCCTCGGGGCCTCCGCCGTCAACGCCGGCATCGCCGCCGGTGCCGCCATCGGCGGCTGGGCGGTCGCCGCGTACGACGTCGGCAGGACACCGCTCGTCGCGCTGATCGTCTGTGCCGTCGCCCTGCCCCTCACCTGGGCCAGCGGCAGGCTCACCCTGCCCGCGGCGGCGCCGGCCGCCGACACGCGGCCCGCCGACAGCGGCCCCGCCGTGGCCCCGGCCAACTGAGCCGGGCCCGCCCCCCACACCCCTCGTACCACCCGTCTTCCCCCCCCGATCAGGAGAATGACCGTGACCGACGCAACCGGCCTCCGGACCGTACGCGACGCAACGCTGGACGTACTGCGCCGGCTGGGTCTGACGACCATCTTCAGCAACCCCAGCCACACCGAGATGAAGCTCTTCGAGGCCTGGCCCGAGAACGAGTTCAGGTTCGTCATGGGCCTGCAGGAGGCGTCCGTCGTCGGTATGGCGGACGGCTACGCCCAGGCCACCGGCGAACCCGCGCTGGTGATCATCAACGGCGGTCCCGGCCTCGCCAACGCCATGGGCAGCGTCTACACCGCCGCCTCCGCCAAGACCCCCATGGTCATCCTCGGCGGCCAGCAGGCCCGCAAGATGCTTCTCGGCGAGCCGTTCCTGATCGCCAAGGACTCCACCCAGCTGGCCAAGCCGTACATCAAGTGGGCCGGCGAGCCCGCCCGCCCGCAGGACGTCCCGGCGATGATCGCCCAGGCGTACCAGATCGCCAAGCAGGCCCCGCAGGGCCCGGTGTTCGTGGCCGTCCCCGAGGACGACTACATCCGCCCCGCGGACCCGACGCCGGTGCGCATCCCCGTCGTCGAGAACGCCACCGTGCCGTCCCCGGCCGCGCTGGACGCCATCGCCGCCGCCCTCAACGGCGCCCAGCGTCCCGGCATCATCGCCGGCGGCCCGGTCGACGCCCAGGGCGCCCGCGGCGCGCTGATCGAGCTCGCCGAGAAGCTCAACGCCCGCGTGTGGGGCGCCCCGGTGTGGAACCGCGGCGCGTTCCCCGAGGACCACCCGCTCTTCGCCGGCGTCCTGCCGCCCATCCCCGAGCTGATCAACGAGCGGCTCTCCGCCCAGCACGACGTCGTCGTGGTGTTCGGCGGCCCGGCGTTCACCCTCTTCACCGCCTGGGACCTGTTCTCCACCGCGCCGGCCGACCTGGACAAGAGCCCCCGGCCCACGCTCACCGACGACATCGAGTTCCTGCACGTCACCGACGACCCGCAGGCCGCCGCGGCGACGCTCGCCAACCGCAGCTTCATCGCCCAGCCCGGCGCCGTCGTCAAAGGCCTGGTCCCGCTCGTCGATCGGCGCGAGCGCGCCGAGCTCGCCCCCGTCCGCGAGCCCGTGGCCGTGCCCGAGGCGTCCACACCGCTCACCCAGGCGTACCTCTTCCACCTGCTCTCCAAGGAACTCCCGGACAACGCTGTCCTGTTCGAGGAGCTCCCCATCGCCCGCGCCGACTTCCACGAGCAGATCCCGCTCGGCGCCGACAACGGCTACTTCGCCACCGCCAGCGGCGCGCTCGGCTTCCCCTTCGCCGGCGCCGTCGGCTACGCACTGGCCCGCCCCGACCGCCGCGCCGTCGTGGTCGTCGGCGAGGGCTCGGCCCAGTACACCCTGCACTCGCTGTGGACCGCGGCCCAGCACAACCTGCCGGTCACCTTCGTCATCCCCGACAACGCCGGCTACCTCTCCCTGAAGTACTACCTCCAGGACCAGAAGTCCTGGGAGAAGGGGTACGACCTCAGCGGCGTCGACATGGCCCAGCTGGCCCGCGGCTTCGGTGTCCGCGGCGAGCGCATCGAGACGCCGGAAGGCCTCCAGCAGGCCCTCCGCGAGTCGCTGAGCGCCGACGGCCCCGTCCTCCTCGACGTCGTCGTCGCCGACCCCGGCCTGTTCCGACTCTGACCCCCGGGAGACCCAGATGACCACCACCGCGCAGCCCGAGACGGGGGCCACCAACCCCCACCCCGAGGGCGACGTCGTCCACCACCCGGCGGGCACCGGCCCGACCTACTGGTTCGGCGACGCCGTCTACACCTTCAAGGCGACCCGCGAGAACACGAACGGCTCGCTCACCTTCGCCGAGGCGTCCGTGCCGCCCGGCGGCGGCCCGCCGCCGCACATCCACCCCCACGCGGACGAGGCCTTCTACATCCTCAACGGCGACATCGAGTTCCTCAACGGCGAGAAGACCTTCGTGGCCCACGACGGCGACTTCGTCTTCGTGCCGCGCGGCACCCGCCACCGCTTCCGCAACGTCGGCCTGCACACCAGCCGCATGCTGTTCATGTTCACCCCGGCCTACCTGGAGAAGTTCTTCATGGAGATCGGTCAGGAGGCCCGGGCCGGCGAGGCTCCCGTCCCACTCACCGACGAACAGAAGCGGCAGATCGTCGAGTTCGCGCCCAAGCACGACCTGCGCCTGGCGCCGTGACGGGCACCATGCGCGCGGCGGTGATCGACGCCTTCGGCGGCCCGGAGACGCTCCGAGTCCGTGAGCTGCCCGTCCCGGAGCCCGGCGAGGGCGAGGTGCTGGTCCGTGTCCACGCGGCCGGCGTCAACGCCATCGACTGGGCGACCCGGGCCGGGCACGGCGTCGGCGTCGCCGCCTTCCCCGCCGTTCTGGGCTGGGACATCTCGGGCACGGTGGTCGCCACCGGCCCGGGAGCCCGGCGGTTCGCCGAGGGCGACGCCGTGTTCGGCATGCCGCGCTTCCCGGCCCTGGCGGGAGGCTACGCCGAGTACGCCGTCGCCTCCGAGACCGAACTGACGGCCAAGCCGGAGGGCGTCGACCACCTGGTCGCGGCGTCCGTCCCGATGGTCGCGCTCACCGCCTGGCAGACGCTCTTCGAGCACGGCGGCCTGCGGGCCGGCCAGCGGGTGCTGGTCTCGGGTGCGGCGGGCGGCGTGGGCCACATCGCGGTCCAGCTGGCCGTCGACGCGGGCGCGGAGGTCATCGGCACCGCGTCCCCCGCCAATCACGCGTTCGTCCGCGGCCTGGGCGCGAGCCGGGTCGTCGACTACCGCACGGTCCCCCTCCAGCAGGAGGTCAAGGACGTCGACCTGGCGGTGGACCCGATGGGCGGGGCCGAGTTCTTCCGGCTGCTCGACGTCGTACGGCCCGGCGGGATCGTCGTCACGCTCAAGGGCGAGGGTCCCGACCACCGGCAGACGGCCGAGGACCACGGCGTGCGCGCCGGCTTCACCTATGTGCACCCCGACGGCGCCGTGCTGGACAAGGTCGCCCCGCTGCTGGCCGAGGGGCGCCTCCGCCCCGAGATCCAGCGGGTCTTCCGCCTCGACGAGGTGAAGGACGCCCACGCCCTCGGCGAGGAGGGCCACGTCCGGGGCCGGCTCGTCCTCGACCTGGAGGCCACGTCATGATCCTGGTGACCGGAGCGACCGGCCACGTCGGCGCCGAACTGACCGCCCTGCTGGCCGCCGCGGGCCGCCCCGTGAGGGCTCTGGTCCGCAGGCCCACGCGGGACGCACCCGCCGAGACCGCCGTCGGGGACCTCAACGAACCCGCGTCCCTGCGCCCCGCGCTGCAGGGCGTCCGGGCGGTCTTCCTGCTGCCCGGCTACGCGGACATGCCGGGTCTCCTCGCCGAGTTCGGGGCCGCGGGAGTCGAGCACGTCGTGCTGCTCTCGACCGTCGCCGCCCCCGACGGCGACCTGGACAACGCGATCTCCCGCTTCATGATCCGCTCCGAGGAGGCGGTACGGGCCTCCGGCCTGCCGTGGACGATCCTGCGCCCCAGCGGCTTCATGTCCAACACCTTCCAGTGGCAGGACCAGCTGGCGGCCGGCGATCTCGTCCGTGCCCCCTTCCCGACCAAGCCGATCGCCATGATCGACCCGTACGACATCGCGGCCGTCGCGGCCCGCGTCCTGCTCGACCCGGACCACACCGGCCGGGCCCACGCCCTCAGCGGCCCCGAACCGCTGCTGCCGGCCGACCGGGTCCGGATCCTCGGCGAAGTCCTCGGACGCCCCCTGCGCTTCGAGGGCCTGACCGACGAGGAAGCCCGCAAGGAGATGGAGGGCAACACGCCCCCCGAGTACATCGACGCCTTCTTCCGCTACTACGCGGAGGACACGGGCACCCTCGACGACTCGAAGGTCCGCCCCACCGTGCGCGAACTCCTCGGCCGCGACCCCCGCACCTTCGCCCAGTGGGCCCACGCCCACGCCGACGCTTTCAGGAGGACCCCGTGAGCACCATAGAGACCGTCAGGTTCAAGCTGGTCGCCGGCACCGACGCGGAGGCCTTCGACGGCCTCGACCGCAAGGTCGAGAGCGACTACATGGCCAAGCGCCCCGGCTTCGTGTCCCGCGAGGTCTCCCGCAGCGACGACGGCGAATACCTGGTCATCGTGCACTGGGCCACGCCGGAGGACGCCGACGCCACCATGAAGGGCTTCTTCACGGCCGACGAGACCCAGGAGTTCCTCGCCGCCATCGACAAGACCACCGTCCAGTCGGGCCGTTACGCCCAGGTCGCCCGCTGACACCCGTACGACTCCGAGGGCGCCCGGCCTGCCCGGGCGCCCTTCGTCTTTGAAGGGGCACCGATGACACTTCGCACGGACATATCCGCCGACCTCCGAAGAGCGGTGCGCGGCACCGTCCTGTCACCCGCCGACCAGCCCTACGACGACGCCCGCCGGATCTGGAACGGCGCCGTCGACCGGCGCCCCGCCGCGCTGGTGCGCTGCGCCGACGGCCGGGACGTCGCCACCGCCGTCCGGATCGCCCGCGACCACGGCCTGCCGCTGTCGGTCCGCGGCGGCGGCCACGACTGGGCCGGCCGGGCCCTCACCGACCACGGCGTCGTCCTCGACCTGCGCGCGATGGACCGGGTCACCGTGGACCGCGCCACGGCCACCGCCGAGGCCCAGGGCGGCGTCCGCGCCGGGGGCCTCGTGGCGGCGGCCCACACCCACGGGTTCCGGCCCGTCCTCGGCACCGTCAAGGCCGTCGGCGTCGCCGGCCTCACGCTCGGCGGCGGGTACGGCCTCCTCGGCGGCAGCCACGGCCTGGCCGCGGACAACCTCCTGGCCGCCCGGATCGTCCTCGCCGACGGCACCGAGGTCACCGCCGACGCCGACGAGAACCCCGATCTGTACTGGGCGCTGCGCGGGGGCGGCGGCAACTTCGGTGTCGCCACGTCCCTCCGCTTCCGGGTCCACCCCGGCACGACGGTCGTCTCCGGCCTGCTGATCTTCCCGCTCACCGAAGCAGAAACGATCCTGCGCCGCTATCGCGACATGATCGCCGAGGCTCCGGACGCACTCACCGTGATGGCGGGCTTCTTCACCGGGCCCGCAGGCACACCCGTGCTGTTCCTGCTCCCGCTGTGGAGCGGCGACCCCGAACGGCCCCCCGCCGTCCTCTCCGCCCTCACCGAACGTGCCACCGGCGAACCGGGCGCCATGTCCTATCAGGACGTGCTCGGCATGTTCGACGGCACGATCGTCGACGGCCGCCACAACGAGATGCGCACCCGCTGGCTCCCGGGGCTCACCGACGAGACGATCGAACTGCTCGTCTCCGCGGCGGGACGCATGACGTCCCCGTACTCGGGGATCTTCCTCCACCACTTCCACGGCGCCGCGGCCCGCGTCCCGGTCCCCGACACGGCGTTCGCCCTGCGCCGGGACCACATCCTCGTCGAGATCGCCGGCTCCTGGGTCCCCGAGGGCGACGTCGCGGCCGACATCGCGCACCGGCGCTGGGCGCGCGGCCTCTCCGCGGAACTCGCCGGTCACGCGCTGCCGGGGGGTTACCCCAACCTGCTGGGTGCGGACGAACGCGAGCGGGCGCTGCTGGGGTTCGGGCCGAACAAGGGGCGTCTCCTCGAGACGAAGCGCCGCTACGACCCCGACGGCATCTTCAGGGCGGTTCCCTCCCTGACCGCCCAGCCCTGACCCGAGCCGCCCCGGGCCCACCCCGGGGCTCCGCCCCGCCCCGGGGTCTCCGCACCCGCGGGGTGGGGGCCCACCGCCGGGGCTCCGCCCTCGACACCCGGACACCCCCACCCAGGCACGGCCCCACCACCCGGGGCTCCGCCCCGCCCCGGGGTCTCCGCACCCGCGGGGTGCGGCCCCACCGCCGGGGCTCCGCCCCGGACCCCCGTTCGTCTGCGGGCCGTGGTCCGGTTGTGCCCACCCGTTCCGCCCCAGGCGGAACGCATGCCCACAACCAGGCGGCCCAGCGGCGGCGCCTGGCCACAACCGGAACCACGGGCCACGGCCCACACCGGGCCGCACTCGGCACACGGCCCGGGGTGGGGCCAACCCCTGCGGGGACGACCCTGCACGGTTGGCGGCGCTGGGACGGCTCCCTTGCAAGAGAGGACAGGCCGCCGACCCCGAGGAGTCGAGCCCGGAGGGGCCGCACCCCACCACCCACCGGCAGGCGACGAAGCCGCACCCGAGAAGGGACGGCCCCACCCACCGGCAGGTGGCGCAACCGCGCGCGCCCGAAAAGGCGCGGATCCACCCACCGGCCGGTGACGCACTCGCGCCCAGGCAGGGGCGGGTCCACCCGTCGGCAGGTGGGGCAGCTGCGCCCGCGGGCCGCCGGATCTCAGTCCCGCGCTGCCGCCGGCGTCGGTTCGGGACCGGCACCGGCGCCGGCACGGGCACCGGCACCGGCCACCACCGTCCCCGAGTCCGAGCCCACCACCCGCTTCGTGCCCCGCCGCCCCGTCACCCACAGCGCCACCGGCTCGGTGAACCGCGCCGCCACCGGCCCGAACACCACCAGCAGCAGGACGTACGCCGTCGCCAGCGGCCCGAGCGCGGGTTCCACGCCCGAGGCGACCGCGAGGCCCGCGATGACGATGGAGAACTCGCCGCGGGCGACGAGCGCGCCGCCCGCGCGCCAGCGCCCCCGCTCGCCGATCCCGGCGCGCTTCGCCGCCCAGTACCCCGTGGCGATCTTCGTCAGCGAGGTGAGTACCGCGAGCACGAGCGCGGGGACGAGTACGGGCGGAATCGTCGCCGGGTCGGTGCTGAGCCCGAAGAAGACGAAGAAGACGGCCGCGAACAGGTCTCTGAGCGGCATCAGCAGGTGGTGGGTGTTCTCGGCGACCTCGCCGGAGAGGGCGATACCGACCAGGAACGCCCCGACCGCCGCCGACACCTGGAGTTCCTGGGCGAATCCGGAGACCAGCAGGGTCAGTCCGAGTACCACCAGGAGCAGTTTCTCGGGGTCGTCGCTGGAGATGAAGCGGGAGATGACCCGTCCGTACCGCACGGCGACGACGAGCACCACGCCGACGGCGCCCAGGGCGATGGAGAGGGTGATCCCGCCGGCCGCCCATCCGGCGCCGGCGAGCAGTGTGGTCAGGATGGGCAGGTAGACGGCCATGGCGAGGTCTTCGAGGACGAGGACGCTCAGGATGGCGGGCGTCTCCCGGTTGCCGATCCGCCCGAGGTCGCCCAGCACCTTGGCGATCACTCCGGAGGAGGACACCCATGTCACTCCGGCGAGTACGACCGCGGCCACCGGCCCCCAGCCCATCAGCAGCGCGGCGACCGCGCCGGGCACCGCGTTGAGCACGAAGTCGACCACTCCGGCCGGCGCGTGGGTCCGCAGATGTCCGACCAGGTCTCCGGCGGTGTATTCGAGTCCGAGCATCAGGAGCAGCAGGACGACCCCGATCTCGGCGCCGATCTCGATGAACTCCTCGCTGCCGCCGAGCGGAACGATGCCGCCGTGGCCGAAGACGAGCCCGGCCAGGAGGTACAGCGGAATGGGGGAGAAGCGTACGCGGGCGGCGAACCGCCCGAGGAGCCCGAGGGCCAGAACGACGGCCCCGAACTCGATCAGGAACACGGCGGAATGCACGTCATCACTTCCGCTCGAGGATGGCGTGCGCGGCGTCGACACCCTCGCGGGTGCCGATGACGATGATCGTGTCGCCGCTGCGCAGCCGGAAGTCGGGGCCGGGGGAGGGGATGGGGTGTGCCCGGCGCATGACGGCGACGATGGACGCCCCGGTCGTGGTGCGCATCTTGGTGTCGCCGAGCTGCCTCCCGTTCCAGTACGAGTCTCCGGTGATGGTGACGCGTTCGGCGAGCAGCCCGAAGTCGCTGGTGTGCAGCAGGTTGGGGTTGTTGTGGCCGGGCAGCAGCGCCTCGGTCAGCGTGAGCGCCTCGGCGCCGGTCAGGCGCATGGACAGCCCGCACGAGTCGGGGTCGTCGTCGTGGTGGACGTTGAGCGTGCGGGTGCCGTCGCGGTGGGCGACGACCGACAGGGTGTCGTGCCGGCGGGTCGTGAGTTCGTACTGCACGCCGATCCCCGGCAGCGGGGTGGTCCTCAGTCGCGGTGCGGGCATGGAAGGTCGCCTCCCTGTGGCGGTGAAGGTCAGCCCTGTGGCCACACGGGTCGGTCCTGTGGCCGGGAAGGTCAGCTGGAGGGGCGGAGCCAGACGGCACCGAGTGGCGGCAGGGTGATCTCCGTGCTTGCGGGCAGTCCTTGCCACGGTTCGTCGCGCGCGGCGACGCGTCCCGGGTTGGTGACGCCGCTGCCGCCGTAGGCCGCCGCGTCGGTGTTGAGCACCTCCATCCAGTTCCCGGCCGACGGCAGACCGAGCCGCACCCCGTGCCGTACGGTCGGCTGGAAGTTGTAGACGCACACCAGGACCTCGCCGTCCTCCCCGTACCGGACGAAGGAGTACTGGTTGTCCTGGGCGGCGTCGGCGTCGATCCAGCGGAAGCCCTCGGGCCGGGTGTCCTGGCTCCACAGGGCGGGGTCCGTGGCGTAGGACCGGTTCAGGTCGCGGACGAGGTCCCGCACGCCGGCGTGCGGCGCGTGGCCCGCCAGTGCCCAGTCCGGGCCGCGGTCGTGCGACCACTCGCTGTCCTGGGCGAACTCCTGGCCCATGAACAGGAGCTGTTTGCCGGGGAAGGCCCACATGAAGGCCAGGTACGCGCGCAGGTTGGCCAGCTGCTGCCAGCGGTCGCCGGGCATTTTCGTGAGCAGCGAACCCTTGCCGTGCACGACCTCGTCGTGGCTGATCGGCAGCATGTAGTTCTCGGCGTACGCGTACATCATCGCGAACGTCATGGCGTGGTGGTGGTGCTGCCGGTGCACGGGGTCCTGGGCCATGTACGACAGGGAGTCGTGCATCCAGCCCATGTTCCACTTCAGCCCGAACCCGAGACCGGCCCGGTCGGTGGTGCGGGTGACGCCGTCCCAGGCGGTGGACTCCTCGGCGATGGTGACGACACCGGGGCAGCGCCGGTAGACGGTGGCGTTCATCTCCTGCAGGAACTCGACCGCGTCCAGGTTCTCCCGGCCGCCGTAGGCGTTCGGCAGCCACTCGCCGTCGCGGCGCGAGTAGTCCAGGTAGAGCATCGAGGCGACGGCGTCGACCCGCAGCCCGTCGATGTGGAACTCCTCGCACCAGTAGACCGCGTTGGCGACGAGGAAGTTGCGGACCTCGGTACGGCCGTAGTCGAAGACGAGGGTGCCCCAGTCGGGGTGCTCGCCGCGGCGCGGGTCTGGATGCTCGTAGAGCGGGGTCCCGTCGAAGCGGGCCAGTGCCCAGTCGTCCTTCGGGAAGTGCGCGGGCACCCAGTCGACGATGACCCCGATGCCGGCCTGGTGCAGTGCGTCGACCAGGGCCCGGAAGTCGTCGGGCGAGCCGGGCTTGGCCATCGGCGCGTAGTACGAGGAGACCTGGTAGCCCCAGGAGCCGCCGAAGGGGTGCTCGGCCGGCGGCAGGAACTCGACGTGGGTGAAGCCGAGCGCCTTGACGTAGGCGGGCAGTTCGTTCGCCAGCTCGCGGTAGCCGAGGCCGGGCCGCCAGGAGCCGAGGTGCAGCTCGTAGACGCTCATCGGGGCCCGGGTGGCGTCGCGCTCCCCGCGCCGACGCATCCACGCCCCGTCGTTCCACCGGTGCGTCGAGGTGTGCACGACGGACGCGGTGCCGGGGGCGGCCTCGGCCGAGGAGGCCAGCGGGTCGGCCTTCTGGATCCAGCGGCCGTCGGGGGTGAGGATCTCGTACTTGTACCGGCAGCCCGCGCCGACGCCGGGCACGAACAGCTCCCACACCCCGCTCGCACCGAGCGAGCGCATCGGGTGGGCGCGGCCGTCCCAGTGGTTGAGGTCGCCGACGAGCCGCACGGCCCGCGCGTTCGGCGCCCACACCGCGAAGGCGGTGCCGTGCACCGGGCCGTGGCCGGATTCGTGGGTGCGGACGTTGGCGCCGAGCACCCGCCACAGCTGTTCGTGGCGGCCCTCCCTGATCAGGTGCAGGTCGAGTTCGCCGAGCGTGGGCAGGAAGCGGTACGGGTCGTCGTAGGAGTGGGTCTCGTCGCCGTAGACCGCCGAGACCCGGTAGTCGGGGATGCCGGGGTCCGGCAGCAGTCCGGCGAAGACGCCCCCGCCCTGGTGCCGCAGTGCGGCGAGCGGCTCGCCGGACGGGGTGGTGAGCCGCACGTGCTCGGCGAGGGGGCGCAGGACCCGCACGGTGATCCCGGCGGGTCCCGGGTGGGGCCCGAGCAGCGCGTGCGGGTCGCTGACCTCGCCGGTGAGGAGGCGCTTGAGGTCGGTCGGCGCCGTGTGGACCGTGTCGGTGAGCCCGCCGTCCGTGCTCTTCGTGCCGGGCTCCGCCGCGCCCGGCTTCCCGGTGTCCGTCTTCGTGGTGTCCGTCTTCGTGGAGGCTGCCAGGTCCCTGGTCACGACTTCGTGTTCCCGTCCGTGAATATGTGAGCCACCTGGCGGCGCGGGTCGAGGCACACGTAGTTGACCCGCCCCCATTCGTAGGTGGCGCCGGAAAGCGCGTCATGGACCTGGAACGACTCCGACCGGTCGAGGCCGAGCGCGGGCAGGTCGAGCGAGACGGTCGCCTCGCGGACGCTGTGCGGGTCGAGGTTGAGCACGACGAGCACCCAGTCGTCGCCGTCCCGCTTGGAGTAGCAGACCACCGCGTCGTTGTCGGTCCGGTGGAACCGCAGGTTGCGCAGCTGCTTCAGCGCCGGGTGGTCGCGGCGCAGCTGGTTGAGGGTGCGCAGCAGCGGCGACAGGGAGGTGCCGTCGGCCTCCGCCGCCTCCCAGTCGCGCGGGCGGTACTGGTACTTCTCCGAGTCCAGGTACTCCTCGCTGCCGGGGTCGGCCGCCACGTTCTCGCACAGCTCGAAGCCCGCGTACACGCCCCAGGCGGGGGAGGCGGTGGCGGCGAGGCAGGCCCGCACCTCGAAGGCGGGCCGGCCGCCGTACTGCAGGTAGGCGTGCAGGATGTCCGGGGTGTTCACGAAGAGGTTCGGCCGCAGATAGGCCGCGCTCTCCTCGCCGCCGAGCCCCGCCAGCTCGGACAGGTACGACTCCACCTCGTCCTTGGAGTTGCGCCAGGTGAAGTACGTGTACGACTGGTGGAAGCCCACCCGGGCCAGGCTGTGCAGCATGGCCGGGCGGGTGAACGCCTCGGCGAGGAACAGCACATCGGGGTCGGTGGCGTGCACCGCCTCGATCAGCCGCTCCCAG
This sequence comes from Streptomyces sp. STAM6, assembly GCF_054963715.1. Classification (NCBI taxonomy): domain Bacteria; kingdom Bacillati; phylum Actinomycetota; class Actinomycetes; order Kitasatosporales; family Streptomycetaceae; genus Streptomyces; species Streptomyces sp. STAM6. Next base: position 197,711 of record NZ_JBUEFZ010000003.1, read on the forward strand.
AACGCCACCGGCTTGGTGTGCGGGTTGTCGACCCGGAAGATCCGTACGCCGTGCGCCATCCAGTGGTGCAGGACGCGCAGGCACTCCTTGTGCAGCCCGTCCGGGTCGGTGTCGAAGTCGATGGGGTAGATGTCCTGGTACTTCTTCGGCGGGTTCTCCGCGTACGCGATGGTGCCGTCGATCCGGTGCCGGAACCACTCGGGGTGGTCCTGCACCCAGGGGTGGTCGGGGGAGCACTGGAGCGCGAAGTCCAGGGCGATCTCCAGGCCCAGTTCAGCGGCCCGGGACACGAAGTGGTCGAAGTCCTCGAGGGTGCCGAGGTCCGGGTGGACGGCGTCGTGGCCGCCGTCGGCGGAGCCGATGGCCCAGGGGGAGCCCGGGTCGTGCGGGCCGGGCGTGAGCGTGTTGTTGGCGCCCTTGCGGTGGGCGGTGCCGATGGGGTGGATCGGCGGCAGGTACACCACGTCGAAGCCCATGTCCGCGACGGCGTCCAGCCGCTTCGCCGCGGTGCGGAACGTCCCCGAGCGGGGTGGCGCGACGACCCCGTCGGCGTCCGGCTCGGTCGGTACGACCGCGCCCTCGGAACGGGGGAAGAACTCGTACCAGGAGCCGAACAGGGCCCGCTCCCGGTCGACCCGCAGGGGCAGCTCGGCCGAGGAGGTCACCAGCTCCCGCAGCGGGCGGGCGCCCAGCAGCGCGGTCACCACGGGCGCGAACGCGGCCGCGAGCCGCTGGTCGGCGCCGAGCCGGGTGTCGCGCAGCCGGGTCACGGCATGCGTCAGCGGGGTCCGTTCGGTCACCGCGAACGCGTCGGCGGCGCGCTCCAGGAGGAGGGCGCCCTCCTCCAGGACGAGCTCCACGTCGATCCCGGCCGGCACCTTCACCTCGGCGGTGTGCCGCCATGTCGCCACGGGGTCGGTCCAGGCCTCCACCCGGTACGTCCAGTCGCCCTCCCGGTCCGCGGAGACGGCCGCGGCGTACCGGTCGGTGCCGGGCGCGGTGAGCCGCATCGGGGTCCACTCGCCGGGCTCACCGTCGGGCCCGGTGAGCACGACGTTCGCGCCGACGGCGTCGTGCCCCTCGCGGAACACGGTCGCGCTGACCTCGAACACCTCCTCGGGCACGGCCCGCGCGGGCCGCCGCCCCTCGTCCACCCGCGGCCGCACGTCGACGATCGGAATCCGGCCCACCGAGGCCCCGAACACCCGCGAGCCCCCGGCCCCCCGGTGCACGCCTTCCCCCACGTGCCCCGCGAGGCCCCCGCGGGCCGCCTCCGCCCCTTCGCCGAGCGAGCCGGCGGCCTCGTCGGCGCCGCCGTACGCGGCCGCGCCGCCACCCTGGCGCTCGGCGCTCTCGGCGACGCCGTTCCCGGCCGCCGTGCCGGCGGGAGCCGCCGCATGGGTGCCCGTATCCGCGAGGGGAGAGTCCGTCGCCCCGGCGGCGGCCGAAGCCCCACCGGGGTGCGGTCCGGCGACCGCAGGGTCTGTGCCGTCGGCCGGCCGTGGCGAGCCGGCACCGGCGGGCGACGGGGCTGTGCCCACCGCCGCGGCCGAGGGGCGGGCGGCGTCCGGGTCGGCGTTCGAGCCCGCGGTGCCGAGCACGGGCGCCTCGGGCGCGCCCACGCCTGCCGGGCCCCCCTCAGGGGCACCGGCGCCGGCCGCGGTGTTCGCTTCCGCGTCCGACGGCGCGGCCACGCCCCCCTCGGGGGTGCCGGTCGCGGCCGCGCCGGCCCCGGCCGGGCGTGCGGCGCCCTTGGCGTTCCGCTTCTTCGTCCTGCCTTGCATCGTCATGCCTCCTCGCACCGGGGTGCGGTCGCTGATAGGGGGGAGGGGGGCCGGTTCACCGGCGGATCGCCGTGGTGCCGTTGCTCACCGCGGAGATGAGCCGGCGATACCCCGCGACCAGCGGATGGTGCGGGTACGCCGGGCTGAACAACCGCTCTCCGGCGAGCGACGCCATCTCCGGCGCGTACGGCAGGACGGCGGTGATGGGGGTGTCGTACGCCGTCTCCACGTCGTTGCGCAGTCGCTCGTGCACCACGCCGTCCGGCACCATGCTCAGCGCCACGCTGACCCGGACGCAGCCCAGCCGGTTGGCCAGCGCCATGGTCTCGCGGGCGCCCGCGAGGTCCAGCCGGTCCGCCCGGGTGACGATCACCAGGGCGTCGGAGCTGGCCATGGCCGTCACCGTCTCGTTGTTGAACCCGGCGTGCGTGTCGAGCAGCAGCACATCGAGGGCCAGCAGGTCGATCAGCCGGTCGAAGCCCTCGCGGAGCAGCCCGACGTCGTACCCGCGGCCCATGATCTCGTTGATGCCGGCGGCCCGGCTGCGGGCCGGCACCAGGAACACCCCGTCGTGCCCGACGTCCGCCCGGCACGGGTAGGCGGCGTCCTCGATCTCGCAGTGGCCGATCAGGTAGTCGGACAGGGAGCGCCGTACGGCCGGGACGGTGTCGCCGAACATCACGTCCAGCGCCGGTGTCTGGATGTCGGTGTCCACCAGCGCGACCCGGCGGCCCGCGGAGGCCAGGAGCAGCGCGAGGTTCGCGGCCGTACTGGACTTGCCCGTCCCCCCTCGGTAGGAGTGCACGGTGATGATCTGCGACATGGGTTCCGTCCGGTGAGTCGTGGGTCAGGCGAGCTCGGGCTCGGGCCGCGGCCCGGTTTCGTTGTCCGGTACACGTTCCGGGACGCGCCAGTGGACGGCCATCATCGTGATGTCGTCCGACTGTTCGGACGGGCCGACGAACTCGCTGAGCACCCCGTCCATGTGGTCGAGCAGCTCCTCACCGCGCACCGCCGCCATCGACAGCTGCCGCAGCATCTGCTCCTCGCCGAAGAACTCGCCCGTCATCGACCGTGCCTCGGTCACCCCGTCCGTGTAGATGAACAGGGTGTCGCCGGGGCTGATCTGGGCGTACCCCAGCGAGAAGGCGACGTCGGGGATGACCCCGACGGCCGGCCCGGTGGGTTCGAGCAGCACGGGGTCCTGGCCGCTCGCGCTCACCAGGACCGGCGGGTTGTGGCCGCCGTTGATGTAGACCAGGTTCCCGGTGACCGGGTCCAGGACGCCGAAGAACATGGTGGCGAAGTAGCCCTGCCTGATGTGGTTCCTGGTCAGGTAGTTGTTGGTGCCGACGACGGCGTTCAGCAGCGGGGTCGCGCCGACGACCGGTATGGCCCGGCTCTGCTCGCGCCAGCCGGTCTCCTCGCCCAGTAAATCGGCGGCGATCAGGCTCTGCAGCCCGCTCTGCTCGGCGGTGTGCCGCAGCAGGCTGCGGATCAGCGCCATGAACAGCGCCGCACCGACGCCCTTGTCACAGACATCGGCCACGACCAGCGCCAGCCGCCGGTTGTTGACCAGCTCGAACACGTCGTAGAAGTCGCCCGCGACGGTCCGCGCCGGACGGAACCTGACGTGGATCTCCCAGTCGTCGGGGCTGGGCAGCGCGTCCGGCAGGAAACCCATCTGGATCTCCCGTCCGATCTCCAGCTCCCGCTCGTAGCTGAGGAGTTCGGCACGCGCCGTGACGTCCTCCATGGTCCGGGTGAAATTGGCCCGCTCGTGACAGTCCCGCAGCCGCGCCCGTACCAGGTCCGGGTAGAACGGCGGCACCAGGTAGTCGGAGCCGGCGTGGATGTGGCTGCCGAGCAGATGCAGATCGTGCTCGGCGAAAGCCACCACGGTGGGCCGCTGGCCCTCGTCGTCGAGCCGGCGGGCCACCGCTCTGACGGTGTGCGGTGACAGACCTGCGTACGCCAAGAGGACCTCCGTGGCGGGAAGCTGTCCGTGCTGGACGACCAGCACGTCCGCGGGTGTCCTGATCCGCACGACGGCGCCGACGCTGTCCAGCGCCTTCAGCAGCTCGGAAGGCGCGCTGCGATGCTCGTCCAGCAGCAGCACATTGGTCTGCAACATGTCACCTCATCAGTCCACGAAACGGTCCCGGACCGGTCGTCCGGGACGCGCCGGTCTATCCCTTCGACGCGCGATTCATCACGAGCGTGCTGACATTGCGGCCCGCCACCAGCTCGTACTCGAAGGAGTCCACGGCGGTGAAGGCCAGGAAGACGCCGAGCCCCCCGATCTGCCGCTCGGCGAGCGGCACATCGAGGGCAGGTGCCCGCATCCCCTGACGGGGGTCGAACGCCGGGGCGTCGTCCTCGAAGCGCACCCACACCTGGTCCGGGTCGACGCCTCCGTCCACCGAGATCTCGCCCGCGGCCCCCCGGTACCCGTGCATGACGATGTTGGTCGCCAGTTCGTCGGCGGCCAGCCGCAGCCGGTACAGGGAGCTCTCCGGAAGACCGGCCCGCGCCCCCAGCCCGAGCACGAACTCGGCGACCCGGTCGAGATCGGAGAGCCGCGCGGGGACGCGCAGCGCACCCGACGGCCACTCGCCGGACAGGGGGTGCCCGGCGAGGACACATCCGGACGGCAGGTCGCAGCGCCGGTCGGAGGGTTCCGACGCGCCGGACGCACCGGGTGCGGCACCGGAGTCGAGGGCCATCTCTGCTCGCCTCCCTAGGCGTCGATCAGATCGATGCTGTGGTCGAACCCGGCCAGCCTGATCGTGTGGGCGACCGGCTCGGTGGCGCCGACGACGGCGATGCGCACGTCGTCACCCATCTTCTGGCGGGCGAACACCAGGGACCGCAGGCCCGCGCTGGACATGTAGGACAGCTTCTCGGCCCGGATCACCAGCTCGATCGCGCCGGCCGCGGCCGCCTGGTCGATCGTCTCGTGGAACTGGGCGGCGCTGGACGCGTCGAGCTCGCCGTTCAGCTCGATCGTCGCCACGCGGTCGTTGACCCTCAGCCTTACGTCGAAGGACACGGTCGGTCTCCTTTGGTTACGTCGGTGTGTGTACGGGCCGGCCGACGAGGATCACCGCGGAGTGCGCGCCCAGGTGGTAGCGGCCCGGGTGCTCCAGCAGGGGTTCCTCGCCCAGCGGGTGCAGGCCGTAGGGCATCAGGGCGCCGGTGTCGGCGAACAGGTGCCATGCCTGCCCGTCCGGGAGCTGCGGCAGCTCCAGGTCGTGCGATTCCCAGTGGGCGTTGACGGCGACGTAGACGTGGTCGTCGGGGACGCCGCCCTTGGCGTGGTGGCCGCAGCGCATCAGGGCCACGACCCGGCAGTGGTCGGCCCAGTCGGGGTGCCAGGCCCGTACTCCGTGCCAGCTGACGTCGGGGTAGCCGCTGCCCATGGAGTCGATGCCGCGTGGATGCTCGGTGTTGCGGAGCACCGGGTGCGCGTGCCGGAAGGCGATCAGGCCGCGGGTGAACTCCAGGAGCTCGGCGTTGGCCTCGACGAGGCCCCAGTCGAACCAGGACAGCTCGTTGTCCTGGCAGTACGTGTTGTTGTTGCCGAGCTGGGTGCGGCCCACCTCGTCACCCGCCAGGATCATCGGGACGCCCTGGCTGGTGAGCAGGATGGCCAGCATGTTCTTCATCTGGCGCAGCCGCAGGTCACGCACGTGCGGGGAGGCGCTCGGTCCTTCCTCGCCGCAGTTCCAGCTGTGGTTGTCGTTGGCGCCGTCGTTGTTGCTCTCGCCGTTGGCCTCGTTGTGCTTGTCGTTGTAGGAGACCAGGTCGCTCAGCGTGAAGCCGTCGTGTGCGGTGACGAAGTTGATCGAGGCCGTCGCGGTGCGGCCCCAGTAGAGGTCGGGCGAGCCGGCCATCCGGGTGGCGAGCTCACCGGCGAGTCCGGGCTCGCCCTTGATGAACTTGCGCACCGCGTCGCGGTACTTTCCGTTCCACTCCGACCAGCGGCCGTAGTTGGGGAAGTTGCCGACCTGGTAGAGCCCGGCCGCGTCCCAGGCCTCGGCGATCAGCTTGGTGTGCCGCAGGATCGGGTCGTGCGCGAGCTGTTCGAGCAGGGGCGGGTTGGGCAGCGGGGTGCCGTCCGGGGCCCGGTCCAGGATGGCCGCCAGGTCGAAGCGGAACCCGTCGATGTGGTACTCGGCGACCCAGTGGCGCAGACAGCCCAGCACGAAGTCCCGCACCACCGGGTGGTTGCAGTTGACGGTGTTGCCGGTGCCGCTGAAGTTGTAGTAGTCGCCGTGCGGGGTGAGCATGTAGTACGTGGCGTTGTCGAGGCCGCGGAACGAGATCGTCGGCCCGTGCTCGTTGCCCTCGGCCGTGTGGTTGAACACGACGTCCAGGACGACCTCGATGCCGGCCTTGTGCAACTCCTTGACCAGCGACTTGAACTCGTCGGCCTGCATGCCGAACCGGCCCGTGGCCGCGTAGCCGGCCTTGGGCGCGAAGAACGAGACGGTGTTGTAGCCCCAGTAGTTGTGCAGGCGCTCCCCGGTCACCGGATTGGTCCGGGGGTTGTCCAGCTCGTCGAACTCGAAGATCGGCAGCAGCTCGACGCAGTTGATCCCGAGCTCCTTCAGGTACGGGATCTTCTCCCGCAGTCCCGCGTAGGTGCCCGGCGCCTGCACCCCCGACGAGGGGTGCCGGGTGAAGCCGCGCACATGGGTCTCGTAGATGACGAGATCCTCGGTCGGGATCCGCAGCGGGGTGTCGTCGCCCCAGTCGAAGTCGTCGTTCACGACCTGGGCGCGGTACTGGTACACATCGCTCCAGTCCGGCTCCCGCCCCCACACGTCCCGGCCCGACACGAGCCGGGCGTACGGGTCGCTGAGCACCCGGCGGGCGTCGAAACGGTCGCCGGCCACCGGGTCGAAGGGGCCGTCGGCGCGGAACCCGTACTCGAGGTTCTCCACGTCGAGCCCGAACACCGTCATCGCGTACACGCTGCCCGTGCGGAACTCCGGGGGGAACTCCAGCTCCGCGGTCGGCCGGGCCGCGCCACGCTCGAAGAGCACCAGGCTCATCGAGGTGGCGCGGTCCGAGTAGACCGAGAAGTTGACCCCGCCGGGCACCGGGACGGCCCCGTACGGGAACGGGCGGCCGGCCCGCACCCGATAGCCGCCGATCCGGTGCGTGGGGTAGGCGTCGACGCGCTCACGCATCTCCTGGACGTCCTGCGGGCTCATCGCGCCGCCCGCTCCAGCTCGGAGTCCACGTCCTCGCCGATCCGGAAGAAGTCCAGGAACCCGGTGGCGTTCATGACGAATGTGACCTCCTCCGACAGGCCGACCAGGGTGATGCGGGCCTCCACCTGCTGGGCCCGCCGGTGCACGATCAGCAGCGTGCGCAGACCGGCACTGGAGACGTAGGAGACGCCGGTGAGATCGACGAGGACCTCGGCGCCCTGCCGGATGAACGGCAGCAGCTGCGCCTGCAGCCCTCCGGACGTGGTGCTGTTGATCTCGCCGTCGAGCGCGATCACCGTGATGTCGCCCTCGGACCGCGCGTTGACCCTGACGGTCATCCCGTCACCTCCTTGCGGCCGCCACCCGGGGCGAGGCGGACCTTGACCTTGACGCGGCCCGAGGTCTCGGGCAGCCGGACGGTCAGCGCCTCCGCCTGGAAGTCGGCGTGCGGCTCGCCCTCGATGTCGACGGACTCGATCCGCACGGAACCGGCCGGCAGCAGGTCGGGGGAGACACGCAGCAGACGGCCCTCCAGGAGGGACGGGTCGGGCTTGAACCAGAAGTCCATCGCCTTGCCGTTGACCAGCAGGTTGTTGTAGACGGCGGCCAGGTAGCAGAGCTCCGCCGAGTGGTACATGCTCATCGAGTGGCTGCCCTTGAGCCGCTCGACCCCCAGCAGGTACGGCAGGCCGTTCGCCAGGGTGTTGAAGTAGACGGCGCCCTCGTCGTGGTCGAGGAAGAACGCGTTGTAGAAGGACTGGGCGTCCCGCGCCTCGTCACGGAAGTCCTCACGGCCGGTGATGCCGTGCAGGATGAGGTAGGCGAGGATCGCCTGCTCCTGCTGCCACCACGCCTTGCGGTCGTGCCAGGCGAAGCGGAACTGCTCCTCGCCGTCGGCCTTGATGCGCTCCACCACGTCGTACCAGCCGCCGCGCTGGCGGTCGCCGCCGACGTCGGGCATGGTCTCGCCGATGGAGGCGGCCGTCTCCAGGTACTCGGGCTTGGGCCGCAGGCTGTGCATCCGCATCAGGTTCCAGGCGATCTTCAGGTTGTGGCCGACGACAGCCCGGTTCTGCTGCCAGCCGTGCGTGGTGTCGTGCGACCAGTCCTGGTGGAATCGTTCCTGCACGAACGGGCTGTGCTTCGGGTCCGGGAACCGCTCGACGATCGTGTCGAAGGTGTACTCCAGCATGTCGGCGTATTTCCGCTCACCGGTCGCCAGGTACAGGTTGATCAGGTACGCGGGCGCGTGGTCACCGACGGAGTTCCAGTTCTTCCGGGACTTGTTCGGCCCGAGCGAGTCGTGGTGCGGGCTCAGCAGGATCGGGTCGATGTGCGAGAAGTACCCGCCGTGCTCCGGGTCCAGGTAGAACCGGTCGAACAGGCGCAGCGTGGCGTCCGCGTCGTCCTTGATCCGCGGGTCACCGGTGATCCGGTAGGTCTGGATCGGCCCGGCCAGCGCGTAGATCTGCTCGTACGCCGGCAGCGCGTCGTAGTCGTCGGAGAACTCCGAGGTGAACAGCTTCTTCTCGATGTCCCCGTCGATCGACAGACCGTGGTACCAGTACACGACGTTCTCGTCGGTGTCGACGAACCGCATGTGCTCGCGCAGGTACTCGGTGCCGCGCTCGGCGACCTCCAGGTACTCGTCCTCACCGGTGAGCAGGAACGCCGACGCCATGCCGAAGACCAGCCGGGAGATCGTGTCGGTCTCCTGGACGTGGCTGGCGGTCTTCTCGCCGCCGAGCCGGATCTCGGTGCGGTACTCGTCGAAGTCGACGGGTCCGTCACCGAACTGGGCCTTGCGGTAGAAGCCGGCGATCTCCCGGATCTGCCGCACCCACCAGCCCGCCTCCTCGAAGCGGAAGTCGTCGCCCTGGCGCCCCACGAAGATCAGCCGCTTGGCCTCGAACCGCATCCCCTCGCCCCGGGGGTAGAAGATGCCGTACGCGAGGACGAACGCGCCCTCCTGGAGCAGCTCGTCGATGTGGCCGGAGGCGTCCTGGTACGGCTCGCCCAGGTTGTGCAGCAGCTCCGCGCTCGGGCCGCCGTCCAGGGAGATCGCGAACTCCTTGCCGCCCGGCGTGATCACGGTGACGACCCGGGCCTCGCGGTCGAAGCGCGTGACGCGGCCCGCGACGGTGTCGGAGAACGTGAAGTTCACGGAGTCGGATGTGGCAGACATGGCTTTCACGCCCCTCGCAGCACGAGCTCGTCGATGATGGTCCTGGCGAACAGATGGCAGTGGTCGCCCGTCCTCGCGGTGACCAGGTCGCCGTCGACGACGACGTCCTGGTCGACGTAGTTGGCGCCCATGTTGCGCACATCACCGATGAGGTTGTTGTGGCAGACGACCTTGCGACCCCGGACGACATAGGGGATGGACGCGGCGAGCCACATGCCGTGGCAGATGATCCCCTTGACCACGCCCGACCGGGCGAACGCCCGGCGCAGCAGGTCCGTGGCCGGCGCCAGCTGCTCGATGTCCTCGGTGTAGCGCAGCCGGTCGGCGACCATGCCGGACGGCACGATCAGCGCGCTGTACTCGCGCAGCCGGCGGTCGTCGAGCTCCTCCAGGCTGCGGGTCACGGTCAGCGGCGCACGGTACTCGTGGCCGGTGAAGGTGATCGACTTGTTGCCCCACAGCCGGGTCAGGAAGTCGACGCGCGCTCCTTCCTCGGCGAACCGGCGCTGGTAGTAGGCGATTTCGGGCTCGTAGAAGTCGCTCTCCGCCAGGATGGCGATCCTGCGCCCGCTGAGTACCCCGTCGCGTGAAGGTGTCTCAGCCACGATTTCCCCCTTCAGTGGTACGCAGATCGATGAGGAACGGCTTGTCGTCGCTGAGTATCCGCTTCACCGCGTACGCCACCTGCTCGTGGTCGTCGACCCGCAGGGCGTCGACGCCGAACCCCTGGGCGATCTGGCTGAAGCCCAGATCGGGGTGGGACAGGTCGAACGGCGTCGGATGCGCGTGCAGCGGGACGTCCCGCTCCCGCCAGTACTGCTCGATGTTGAGGTCGAGCAGCTTGTAGCTGCGGTTGTTGCAGATCACGAACTTGGCGCCGACGTTGTGCCGGACCGCGGTGTACAGCGCCTGGAACGTGTACATCGAGCCGCCGTCGCCGGTGAAACCGATCACGGTCTTGTCCGGGTGCGCCAGCTTGATGCCGATGGCGCCCGGGATGCCGACGCCCAGCGAACCACCACGGGTGGAGAACCAGTGGCCCGGCAGCCGCCCGGGCAGATGGGCGTTCAGCGGGCCGGCCGCGGTCAGCGCCTCGTCGAAGACCATCAGGTCCTCGGGCGCCTGACCGGCCAGCTCCCGCAGGAAGTGGTGGAGCAGCGAGCCGTCGTCCTCGGGCCCCTCGGGCTGCTCGCGGCGGCGGGACTCCAGCCGCCCCGAAGCAAGCGCCCGGGCCTCCGCGGAGAGCCGGCCCTCCAGCTCGGTGGCGAGTGCCGCGAGGGTGGCCCTGGGGTCGGCGACCAGGCCCAGCGTCACGGGGTGGTTCTTGGCGATCTCGTACCCGTCGAGATCGATGTGGACGATCTTGGCGTCCTCCCGGAACGGGTTGTCCAGGACCGGGAACACCTCGGGGAACACATAGGTGCCGACGATCAGCACCGCGTCCGCGTCCTTCACCGCGGCCCGGCTGACCTCACCGAACATATGGCCCAGCTGGCCCCGGTAGAGCGGGTGCCGGGCGTCCAGGTTCACCTCGGAGAAGTCCACGCCCCACACGTCGGCGCCCAGCTGCTCGGCGACCCGTACCAGCTCCGCCTGCCCGCCGGACGCCGAGACGCCGTCCCCCACCAGGACGATCGGCTTCTCGGCGCCGGCCAGCAGCCGCGCGGCCTGTTCGACGAGCGAGGGAACCGGTGCCGTGCGGGTCTCCAGGAACGTGCTCGGGACGACCGGCTCGGTGTTGACCGCGTCCAGCACATCGAGCGGAAGGGAGACGAAGACCGGCCCGCGCGGCGGCGTCATCGCGATCTTCATGGCGCGGCGCAGCACCCGCAGCACGGAGTTCGGGTCGGTGACCCGAGTCGCGTACTTGGTGACGGGCTCCGCCATGGCGACCAGGTCGGCCGCCATCTGCGCGTCCATCGCGTCGTACTTGACCCCGGCCTCGCCGGCGATCACGACGAGCGGCGAGTGGCCGCGCTTGGCCTGGTACAGCATGCCGATGCCGTTGCCGAGACCGACGCCGCTGTGGAGCTGCAACAGGGCCGGACGGCCGGTGGCACGGGCGTACCCGTCCGCGATACCGGCGGCGACCGTCTCCTGCAGGGTCAGGATGTACTGGAGGTCGTCGTACTCCTCCAGTGCGTCCAGGAATCCCTGCTCGACCGTTCCTGGATTGCCGAACATGTAGGGAATTCCATCAGCGAGGAATTGCTCGATGATCGCCGCGTTACCCTGCCTGGCCATGTCTTCCTTCTCTCGATTCGGTGAGCCGTTGAATTACCAGCCGTAGCGGCGGAGCCCGTCCTCGAGAACCTCGACGACCTTCTCACCGGTCAGGTAGGAATCCGGAGTGGAACGCCCGGTGATGAACGGGTAGTCCACGATCACGGAGGTGTCCTTGCCGAAATTGCCGTGGTAACGGCCCTCGGGGCCGGTGGCGTCGCGCAGGATGTACTCCAGCGGATACGGCGGGGGACCGATGACGAAATCGGTGTTGAGGAAACCCGTCCCGTCCTTGTAGTCGTACTCCTTGCAGTGACCGGTGACGTGCTTGCCCCAGATGATGGACTTGCGGTCCTCCCAGTCACGGGCGAAGGCCAGCGGGGCCACGCCGTAGCACTCGGCCGCGATCGGCTTGTCGGCGCGCAGGAAGGCCAGGATGATCTGGTGCACCCGCTCGTTGTTGGCGAGGTCCACGACCGGGCCGGAGCCGCCCACGATCAGCAGGGCGTCGTACTCCTCCAGCTCGTTCGCCACCACGTCGAGGGCGCGGTGGTACGCCTCCAGCTTCCGCAGGTAGTTGTCGTCCGCGGTGTACGGGCGCTCGGGCACCCAGCTGGAGATGTCGATCGGGTCGGCCAGCCGGTCCGACTCGTCGATCTGCCGGGTCAGCTTGGCGACCTCCTCGGAGGTCACGGACTTCCCGAGCGGCGGGTCGATGTACGTCGGGTCCATGCTCGGCGGGAGCGCGTGCGGCTGCTTGCCGGTGGGGGTCGCGAACACGACCTCGTATCCGCGCTGGTCGAAGTGGTGCAGCGGCCCGACGAGCTCCTCGCCCCAGTAGCCGTACTCCGACAGAATCACGAGGATCTTCTTGGCGTTCCTTCTGGCCACGCCTGCTCCTTCGGTAATCGGTGGGCGGATCAGCGGGCCTCGGGACCGATGATCCAGTTCTCCTTCACGGCGAGGGAGAACACGTACTTCGGGTCGGCGACCTCCTCGCGGGCGGCCGCGACCTGACCGGTGAAGTACGGCGAACGCAGCGCCTCCTGAAGGGCGGCGACGTCGTCGAACCAGAGCTGCTCGACGCTGTCGAAGCCGGCCTCGCCGAAGACGTAGGCGCCGTCCACGGTGTGCGCGTGCAGATAGCGGCGCAGCCCGGGCGTGGCGCTGACCACCGAGGCGTACGAGCCGAGCGTCTGCTTGCGGTAGTCCTCCAGGGCGAGGCCCGGCCGCCGCTTGAGCAGCACGGTGAGCTTGACCCAGTCCTGGCCCTTGGCGAGCGCCGGACCGGGGACGATCTCGTAGGCCGTGGTGTCGACGACGATGGTCTGCCAGAAGGCGGCCCACTTGGGCTCGTCGAGCCGGGCGCCCTGGAGGAACTCCTCGGTCTGCAGCGAGGCCAGCTGCTCCTCGCCGTTCGCCAGCCAGATCTCGGCGATGCCCTGGTGCGGGAGCGCCGGCGTGCCGAGGTCGGCGCCGGTCTCGACCCGGGTGTCGACCATGTACTTGCGGATCTGCGGGATCTTCGCCGCGTAGTTCACCGCGTGGACGTCGACCCAGTAGTCCTGGAACTCCTGGGCGGTCATGCCCGGCTTGGGCGCCGCCAGAATGAACTGGTGAATCATGGGAATTCTCCTTTTCCCCCGGGACATGAGAAGGCTCGCACCGGTCCGGCCGCTCTCTGCGGGAATCAGACCCCGAACAATTTCGGGCGGGTGGCTTCCGGCACAGCAAAGAGACACAATTCCGGGATGTGCTCCACCATCATGCTCAGCGCAATACGAGCCGGGCAAAGAACAATCGCGGACTTCCTGACCTACTCGGCCTTCAGTTCGGGCGGATAGAGGAAGTAGTTGGCGGCGGACGCCGCCTGGGCGCCTTCGTGGACGGCGGCGGCCACTTGATGGGAATGCAGGGCGGTCACGTCCCCGGCCGCGTACACGCCCGGCACCGACGTCTTCTGCTCGGAGTCCACCGCGATGTATCCGGCGGGCGTGAGGGCGACACCGAGCCGGCGGGCGAGCGAGGTCTCCGGCGTCGCGCCCTGGATGGAGAACAGCGCCTCCAGCTCCAGCCGGCGGCCGGTGCGGGTGACGAGCGCGCGCAGCCGGCCGTCCTCGCCCTCCGCCTCCTTGATCCGGTCGTGGATCACCTCGACACCGGCCCGCTCCAGCCGGCGGCGGAACGTTTCGCTGATCTCGTCGCCTCGGCTGTTGGTGAGCAGCCGCACCCGGTCGGTGAGGGCGTGGAGCTGCATCGCCTCACCGGCGGTCGCGTCGGTGTGGCCGACGACCAGGATGTCGCGGCCCCGGTTCTCGTATCCGTCGCAGGTGATGCACCAGAACATCGACCGGCCCACGTACGACTCCCAGCCGGGGAAGTGCGGGAAGTGGTCCAGCACCCCGGTCGCCAGCAGCACCGTGCGCGCCCGCCAGGAGTGCCCCTGGGAGCGCAGGACGAAGCCGCTCTCGGCGTCACCCTCCACGGAGTTGACCAGGTGGTGCACGATCCGCGCGTTGTCGTAGCGGGCGAGCTGCTCCACCGCGAGCTTCCGCAGGTCCACCGTGGCGATCCCGTCGGGGAAGCCCAGGTAGTTGTGATTGACCTGGTGGTGCGTGGAGCGGCCGTGACCCGTGTCGAAGACCAGGACGTCACGGTTGTAGCGGGCCAGGTAGATCGCGGCGGACAGCCCGGCGGGCCCGCCGCCCACGACCGCCGCGTCCGCCGTCCCCACGGCGCTCATGCCGCCACCTCCCCGACCCGGCCGCGCCGCCCGCCGCGGGGCGAGGCGTTCGGCGGGGCCGCGGAGGCCCGCGGAACCGAGGGGGTCGGCAGAGCCGAGGAGGCCGGCAACGCCGGGAAGGCAGGCAACGCCGGGAGGACCGTCCGGGTCAGGGACACCAGACGCGCGAACGACGCCAGCGAGGCCCTCGGCGCGAAGGACGCGAACCGGGCCGAGGACGCGAGGACCGTGAAGGGCGACACCGAGGCCCCGGCCCCCGCGGCCGCGCCCCGGAACTCGTACGCCGGTACGGCCGCGTGGCGCCGGTCCGGTACGCGGTGTCGGTCGAGTGTGTGGCGCCGGTCGGGTGCGTGGGACATCATCAACCTGCCCTCGTGATCGGCCTACTTGGCGAGACGGCGAACCGCCGCCATCGGGATGGAGAGCCACTCGGGCCGGTTGTGGGCCTCGTACACCGCCTCGTACACGGCCTTGTCCGCCTCGAACGCACGCAGCAGCACCGGCTGGTTGCGCGGATCGGTGCCGCCCGCCTCCGTGTACCCCGCGCAGAACGCCCGCCTGCCGTGCACCGCCCACGCCGAGGCACGCCGGGCCAGCCGGGTGCCCTGCACGTTCTGCGGCGACTGCTCGCCCGGCGGCACGCCGAGCACCTCCGCCAGCGCGTGGTGCGCCGCGTAGTCGAAGGACCGCAGCATCGAGGCGATGTCACGCAGCGCGGGCTGCAGCCGCCGCCGCTCCTCCCGCGGCTGCCCCGGCTCGCCCTCGAAGTCGATCACCACCCAGCCGTCCTCGGCGCGCAGGGTCTGCCCGAGGTGCAGATCGCCGTGGATCCGCTGGATGCGCAGCGGGGTGTTGCCCCGCTTCGCCACCTCGGCGAGGTCCTGGTGCACCGAGCGCAGCTGCCGGGCGAACGGCAGCAGCGACGGCACCTGGTCCAGCGCGTGGTCCAGCCGGCCCGTCAGCACCGCGACGAGCTCGTCGACCTGCGACGCGCTCAGCTCCCGGGTCTCCAGCTGCGCGGCGAGCGCGGCATGCACCCGTGCCGTGGCCATCCCCAGCCCGTGGGCCTCCTCCGCGAACCCGCCCAGCGGCGCGACACTCTCGCACTCGCCGACGATGCAGGCACGCGCCTCCTCCACGGCGATCTCCCAGCCGTCGCCCCGGTTGGGGACGAACTGCTGCAGGATGCCGAGTGTGAGGGTGCCGCCCGGCGCCGACGCGGACGTCTCGAACCAGCCCAGCGGCGCCGCGCTCGGCACGTCCCCGGCCCGCTGCAGCGCGGCGAGCATCTCGAGCTCCGGATTGGGCCCGGGCACGAGGTGCCGCAGCACCTTGAGCATCATGCGGTCACCGAACGCTATCGAGGTGTTGGACTGCTCCGCGGTGACCACCACGGCGGGCAGCCCGGCGGGGATGTCCGCGCCGGGGGAGCGGTGGAACTCGGCGTGCCCCGACGTGCCGCCCGCCGCGATCCGCGCCAGCAGCCGGCCCATCAGCTCCGGGTCGGCGGTCGCCTCGTAGAGCACCGAACCGCCGCTGTGCCCGATGATCGCGGGCCCGAGCGCGGTCGGCACCATGTCGCGCACCCCGACGAGCAGCTGGTACCACTCGTCGTGTTCCGTGCGCACGACCACCAGCAGCAGCGGCGGGCCGTCCGTGCACACGGCCTCGACCAGCACCGGCTCCACGTCGGGCGCCGACCAGTCCTTGCCGCCGAACCAGCGCTGCTCACCGAGCCACGCCGGCAGGAGCCGGTGCAGATCGGCGGCTATCCGCCCGGTGTCGAGGGCTTCCGGCAGTTCCGGGGTGACGGTCATGCCGCGGACACCTTCGCGCTACGGGAATCGGACAGGGCCGCCTCGGCCGCCCGCGAGCGGGACAGCACGGTGATCGCGTGCGCCAGGGAGACCATCGTCATGTGGTGGTGCCAGCCGCGGAACGAACGCCCCTCGAAGTCACGCACACCCAGCCGGTAGCCCACCTCCGTCAGATCGCGCTCGACCCGCCGGCTGAGCATGGCCGTGCGGTAGACCGTGCCGAGCCTCGGCTGCGACAGGTTGGACAGCCAGTACTCGCTCGGGCCGCGCCCGCCCGGCTTGCCCCAGGCCCCGAGGAGCACCAGGTCCTGCCGATCCAGCCGGCCGCCGCCCGGTGCGCGCAGCCGCACCCGGGTCGATCCCACGGACGTGGCCCGCACCATGCCGGTGCGGTGGTCCAGCCACTCGACCGGCATCCGGTTACGGCTCAGCGCCGCGGGCAGGTCGTGCGCCGTCTCCGGCGAACGGATGTCACCGGCCCGGCGCAGCTCGACGTCCGTGTGCGACATCCCGGGATCGATCCGTACGACGAACGGGATCTGGCGCTCGACCAGTTCGGCGCAGACCGCGGCGGGACCCGCGTCGCGCAGATCCATCACCACCGGCCGGGCCGGCATGCTCCACTCGTCACTCATCCGGCCGACCGAGCCGATCGCGCACTGCTCGGGCGGACAGGACCCCACATGATCCGGGATCGACGCCCGCTTGCGCATCTCCGGCCGGTCCGTCCAGCACTCGGGCAGCGCGAGCCACCAGTCCACGGGCGCGCTCAGCTGGTCGGACGCCAGCCACAGGCCCATGCCCTGCTGGCAGTTGACGACCCGTCCGAGCTTGGCCACGAACTGCCGCTCGACGCCGACGGAGTGCTGGCCGACCTTGGTGATCACCAGCGGCTGCACCACCCAGGCGCGCGGCTGGGCCTCCTGCTGGAGGAAGCGGGCCAACTCCTGCCGTACGGGAACACTGTCCCACGGCGATTTGGTGATGAATTGATAGAGACTTTGCTCCACGCCGCCGCCCGCGTTGTTCGCGAGCGCCCGCATCGTCTTCTTGCCGACGACCGACAGGAGACCGCGCACATACAGCTCGCCCCAGCGTCGTTGATCGCTGCGCGGAATGGACGCGAGTGTCCGGGCAAGAAACTCGGAGACTGTCGCGGTCGAAATATCGTCGGGCATATTCAGGTCTTGTTCCACGACCATTACCCAGCTCTCTCCCACAGAATGGCAGGCTCGGCAGCCGAACACCCTTCAAAAAGATTCGGTATTCGGCCTCGGCCTGAAAGTTCGGATCGGAGAACCGGGCCGGTGCGCAGGCCCAGCGGTACCTTCGCGCGCACCGGTCCCGGTTTCCACGGCCCGTCGTCACGGGGGACGGTGGACGACGGGCGGGGGGACGGGGCGGTGGTGGGTCAGCCGCCTCGTCGGTCTCCACGACTCCCGGCACCCCGTCCTGGGGCGGGTCCGCTAGCGGCCGCTCAGGTGCTCCAGCACGCGGTCGGGGCTGAGCCTGGCGAACAGCGGCGCCCATTCGGTCGGCGTCTCGCCCAGCTCGTTGTACATCTCGAAGGTGCGGCCGACCGCCGACGGACTGCTCAGGGCCTGAACGCACGCCTCCGCCACCGCCGACCTGGACACCCAGCCGTCGCCGCGGTCGCCCTGCTCCAGGCGCACCCGGTTGCCGGCGAAGCCCTCGTCGGTCAGCCAGCTCGGCCGGACGACGGTGTACGGCAGACCCGACTCGCGCACGGCGTCCTCACCGCGCAGCCGCCAGTCGAGCAGCCGCCCGTACGCGTTCATCGGGTGCTCGCGACGGGTCACGAAGATCTGGCTCACCAGCACGAAGTGCGGGCGTTCACCCTGCTCGGTGACGGCGGCCAGCACATTGCGGACACCGTCGTACATCGTCGTCTCGGGACTGTCCGGACCACTGTCGGCCGTGCCCGGCTCCACCGTGAAGACCACGCCCGCGCAGCCGCGCAGAGCGAGGGAGAGCGAGGCCGCGTACCGCACGTCGGCGCGGTGTTCCTCCACTCCGAGCGGGAGCCGGCCGCGCTCCGGATGCCGGCTCACCACCCGTACCCGGGTACCTTCTTGGAGCAGCCGCCGGGTCACCAGGCTCCCCAGCCGGCCCGCCCCTCCTATTACCGCAATGGGACTCCGCATGGCGGTCCCCTCCAAGGAGTGTGCCGCCGCTACACCCAGTTGAGGATGTCGTCGGCGCTCTTGAGTTCCGTTTCCGCGGGCACCCCGGTCATCGCGGGCACCCTGAGCCGCGGGTAGATGGTGACCCCGCAGAACCGTGACCCCGGCCAGAGCATCG
Organism: Streptomyces sp. STAM6; assembly: GCF_054963715.1. Taxonomy (NCBI): domain Bacteria; kingdom Bacillati; phylum Actinomycetota; class Actinomycetes; order Kitasatosporales; family Streptomycetaceae; genus Streptomyces; species Streptomyces sp. STAM6. The sequence goes on from NZ_JBUEFZ010000003.1 coordinate 216,007, forward strand.
CTCCGTCGCCGATGGCCGAGAATCGTTCGAGCTTCGAAGGGCGGGTCCGCTCCGAGCAGACCTCCGCCATGGGCCCTATGTACGAGTCCTCGATCTCGGCGTAGGCGCCGACGACCGCGGACTCCCCGACCGCGGACCGGACCAGGGTGCCGCCCTCCCGGACCTCGGCCCCGTCGCCGATGTCCGAGTGCTCGAGCCGCACCCCGGGCCCGATCTCCACTTCCCGGCCGATCCGGACACCCGGACCGATCACCACCGAGCCCTCCTCGATCTTCTGGGCCAGGGTGGTGCCGGTGACGTCGTCCTTCGTCCGCAGGCTGCTCTCATGGATCCAGGCCCGCGGCGAGTCGAAGTCGGGAAGATCCATGAGCCGGTTCATCTGCTCGTACGCACCGTTGAGCACGAGCCGCAAGGTGTGCAGGTAGTCGGGCACATTGCCCAGGTCGCCGAGCCGGCCGATGGCGTGCGTCGCCACCGGCAGCCCGCGGGCGGCCAGCCAGGGCAGCAGGTCGCCGCCCCAGTCCAGGCGCTGGTAGCTCTGCCGGAACAGTTCCGGCTCACGGGCGAGCAGCCGCAGCCGGGCACAGTCCACCAGATACATGCCCGCGTTGGTCGGCAGGGTGGCCCCGGGGTCCTCGGCCGTGCGCGGGAAGAGCTCCCCGATGCGATCACGGTCCGGCTTCTCGACGAACCCCTGGACCAGGCCGTCCTCGTCGGTACGCATGACCCCGTACTTGCCGGCGATCTCGTCGGCGGTGCGCCGCACCGCGGCCACGGTCACCAGGGCGCCGCGGTCGGCGTGCGTCTCCTCCATCGCCTTCAGATCGAAGTCGAAGAGCGAGTCCACCGGCAGTACGAGGGCGCGGCCCTGCAGGTCCCACTGTTCGAGATTGTGCAGGGTGGCGCCGGCCGAGCCGACGTTGTAGCGGTCGAACCGCGAGCGGGAGTACGTGACCTCCACACCGTGACGTTCGCCGTGGCCGAGCAGCAGCTTGATCTGCGTACGGTTCTCGAGGCCGTGCGTCACCACGTAGAAGCGGCGGATGCCCTGCTCACGGCAGGCATCGACGACCCACTCGACGAGACGGCGGCCGGCGAACGGGATCAGCGCCTTGCTGCGGATGTGGTCCGAGGACTTCAGGGTGATGGGCTTGGCCCGCTCCCCCCTGCCACCCGCCAGGAGTATCCCGACTGTTTCGCGGTTCTTCTCCGTACTCATCCAGCGCCCCCATCGATTCGGGCCGAACTGTGACGCCCGAATTCACATCGCGGAAATCTGACGGTCTGTCGGGGCCTGTGCGCCCCCGGATCGTTCGCTCGGTCGGCGAGCGCCGATCAGCCCCAGCCGTCATCCCCGTCGGTGGTCCCGAAGATCGGGCCGGCGGCGACCGAGTTGACGGAATTCATTCCTCCGGCGCGACTGTCCGTGACCAGCTCGGAGAACCCGACCGCAAGGGCCAAAGTCAGCGCCGCAAAGAGCACTCGTATGACCTTTCGTGAGTGGTGCATTTTCCCTCCCCTGGCTGAAAGGCCCCTCGGCCTCTCGCTGTGGAAAGAATGCCTTATGCCCACACCCAAAACGGCCGTTGAGTAGCATCATGATCACGCAATGCAAGAACCAGAAGGAGACGCAAATGTGCAGAAAATCGGACTTAGCGCCTCATTCAAACGTTGTGCGGCTCTGCGAGCGTGGCCTTGAGGTGTACCGACGTGCGCTGACGCACGGTCCGATATCGGGGGATGTGCCCGAGTGTCTTCTCCGGCTCGGCCTGTTGCGGCCGTTGGCTGAAAGCCCGGCACTCCTGGCAGCCGTCCCTCCGGACATCGCGGGCCGTGAACTCACCCGCCCCATCGAACGCGAGGTGCTCGCGCACCAGCACACGGTGGCCGCCATCCGTGACTCAATCACAGCGGCGGACACCGTCTACCGCGCCGCCCGTCAAGGGGCGTCCGCACCCGTACGACTGCTCCAGGGAGAGGAAGTGATCCACGCCGCGCTCGAACAGGCGGCCGACGCCTGTCGCGAGGAATTGCTGACGTGCCAGCCGGGCGGCAGCAGGGACCCCGAGAACCTCGCCAGATCCCTCTCCCGCGTCCTCGCGATGCACCGACGCGGCGTCAAACAGCGCACCCTCTACCAGCACACGGTGCGCACCCACGGCCCCACGCTCGCCTACATCGAGCAGGCCACCGCCTCGGGCGCACAGTTCCGCACGCTCAACGAGGTCTTCGACCGGCTGATCATCTACGACCGAACCACGGCCTTCATCCCCGACCCGCGCCACGAGCGCAAAACCGCGGCGCTCGCCATAGAACACCCGGCGATCGTCCACTACCTGGCCACCGTCTTCGAACACGCGTGGTCCAGAGGCGAAGCGGTCAGCATCACCCAGGAATACATCCGTCCTCCGCTGATGACCGACGAGACCCGTCGAGCCGTCCTGCGCCTGATGGTCGAGGGGCACACCGACGCGGCGATCGCTTCCCGGCTGGGCATCAGCGCCCGGACGGTCTCCACCCACATCAAGAAGGCCTCCGACCTCCTCGGCGGCCGCAGCCGCGCCCACCTCGCGTATCTGCTGGCCCAGTCGGACCTCCTCCACCCGGACCACGCCTGACCGGTCACCCGGGAGGCGGTACTGCCCCGCCCCCACCCCCCACATCCGCACCTCGGCGGAGGTGGGGCCGTCCCGATCGGACGGCCCGCCTCTGATCGCGCGGGAGCAGTGTGACCCAACGGTGCCTACTCCGAGGCTGTTTGGGCTGATCGCTTCCCAGTCTGGCCAATGGATGCACCACTCTGATCGTCAGTGACCGCATGTGACCGCTGCGGCGCGGTCCTGCCGGATGCCCGACGACAGTCGCCACGACGGCCTCCGATTTCTCCACGCGGCCCGCGCCCACACCCCGCCACCCCTCGGCCGCGCGCTGTCGGCCGCCGGTTGCCGGGCGCATCTCCCGCGTCGTACCGCGTTGCCCCGACGAACCGATGCACCCCGCGTTCCCTCCCACCCACCCTCTCCGCACCGGTCGGCGGGCCGGCGACCCTCATGGTGTGGGGGCCTTGGACAAGGGAGCCGCGCGCGCTGCACGGCGGGCAGTCCCGCTGCCCGTACCGCGGGCTGCCGCGGGGCCGGTTGGCGACACCGGAACAGAACTGGGTGCTTCCGGAACCGGACATGGCCCCGCAGGCCGACACGGAGCCGGTGGAACATCGAGCGATCAGCGCGAAACTGACCAGCCCGACGGCAGCCGCGTCATGCTGCGAAGGGGGACCCCCGTGAGGTCGTGAACCTGATCGACGCGGCTGTTCGTAGACGCCGGGACGGGTGCACTGAGCAGGAACTCGACGCAAAGGCGGCCTGCAGGCACATCCATGACGATGTGGATCCGGACCAGGTCCCCACCGAGCTGCGCACGAGCCGCATCCATGAACTCTGACGTGGGGGAAGCATGAGTGACAGCGACGACAATACAGCGGCTGATTCCGCCGCCCTTCGGCTCCTCTCCTGCCGGCTGAAAGCCCAACATGCCGCAGTGCTGCGTGGATGGGGGGCGGGCTGATGAGCACGCCCCTTCCGGCGCCTCCCACAAAGAACGCAGACATCGACGTTACCCCCAGTTCGCTGTACGCCCTCTCGGGCTACGTCGCGCATCTCCAGGACTGAAACAAGGGGGCCAACCAACTCCTCGGTGAGCTTGGCCGGTATCCGGATTGCGGGGGCTACGGAACCGCCGCATGGGAGTTCGCCGCCGCTAAAAAGAAAGTCGGCAACCGCTTCATCGAGGTGTGGGCCAAGTGGCGAATGTCGGCGGCGCCGCGGTCGGCTTCACGGTGACCGCGAACCACTACGCTACCGCCGACGCCGCCACGGACCCCTCGGGCGCTCCGGCCCGACTCAGCCACGGCCGGTCGTGATCGACACGCCACCGAACTACGGGTCCGTAACGGACCTCTCAAGCCCCGGCACCCGTGTGCGCCCCTTCGAAGAACTGGGAGGATGACCCGTGACCCATCTGGAAGAGGCGTCGTGGAGCTGTTCCTTGCGGGCGCTGTTCGGGCAGGGCATGTTCGCGGCTGTGGGCGCGCGACGGCACGATGACTGGCGTCTGGACGCTCTCGACGTCATGCGTCTGCAGACCGCGATCCTCGTGGCTGGTCGGGGTTTGTCGCGGCACCAGGAGGGGGCGATTACGGCGCTGGCCTGGGAAACCCGTTCAGTGCTGTCACGCCGGGTGACTTCAAGTCGGCCTTCCCCTTGTCCAAGCGGGGGGCCGAGCAAGTATGGGTCACTCTTCAGGGCGAGTGGTTCCAAGTGGACGAAATCCCTGACTTCGCCGCGCGTGAGGCCGAATTGACCGGTCACGCGAGAGTGGTCCTCGCAAGGTCGGAGGAGATGCGCTGTTCTTCACCGATGCGGCGACGGCGCGAGTGAATCCCCATGCCGACATGTATGGTCGCGAGGGTGCCTACGAGGGCTTCACCGGGCACGTAATGGACTGCGGTGTAATCGCTTTCTCGGCCACGGAAGTCGGCGTCTTCTGGGGCTTCACGATTGATTGACGTTTCTACAGAAACGCGCAACCCGGTTCCGCCACTTACCTCCACCGGGCGACCGCGGAGTGGTGCACCCAACAGGTCGGGCTCGACGGGAAGCCCGTGCGCCTCGTCGCGGCGCTGTGAAGCTCCAACCGCGCGACCATGTCGGCGAGCACCACACCCTCACACCGGCGCCGGCCCCTCGACACGCAGGGCACGCCCGGAGGCGAACCGGTGCTCGCCGAAGGCCACCGGTTCCGCGAGCGTCTCGACGGGTGACGTGACGACGGCCGGCCCATGACCCGGCCGCCGTCACACACGGGATTCGGTAGTGGCCCCGCGTCGTACACAAGCAGCGCGTGGTCGCCCTCGGCGGGCGGCCCGCCCGCGGCCCGGCCGGGGCCGGGCCGCGGAGGCCCGGCGGATCACGCGTCGGGGTTCATGCCCTGGGCGGTCTTCTTCAGCCGGTCGATCTGGAGCTTCGCGAGGTCGTTGTAGTTCGGCTTCTCGACGAAGGTGCCTTCGCCGTTCACCACGGCGACGACACTGCCGATCCGCATCATGACCGTGGTCTCGCCTTCGGCGTCCTCGAAGGCCTCGGTCTCCTCGGCACCCGCGCTGATCTCCACCAGCTTCGGCTTCTTTCCGTCCTTCTCGGCCTTGCCGCGCTCCTCGGTCACCAGGGCCTTGTACGTGGCCCTGGCGTCGTCCGGGCTCTGGAAGGCCAGGATGCCGAAGACGACCTCACCGTCGTAGTCGGAGCTGTCGCCCCGGCTGCCGGCGTCCGCGTCGAAGTCGGTACCGCCCATGCTGAGCAGCCCGCCGCAGTTGGACTCGGTCGATTCGGTGCACGCCTCGACGGCCTTCTCGCCGGCCTCGACCTCGACGTCGTCGCCCTCGAAGCCCTTGGGGGCGCTCGCCTTGCTGGGGAGGGCCGTGCGGACCATGTCCGGCGTGAACGTGACCGGCGGCTTGTCACCGTCCCCGCGGAAGGCATCCAGACCGTCGTCCGAACCACCACACCCCGTCAGTACGGCCATCAGCACCACTCCGGCCGCGATCCCCCGTGCTGCCTTACTCAAGGTCAACCCCTCGTGTTCATTGTCGATTTGACGTGGACACTCAAGCGCACGACGGCTGAGTACACCAAATGCGTCTCGCCTGTCGCCCGCCGCCCCGCCCCGTCCATCTGCACCACCGGCTTGCCGCCGGCCCGGCGATCCGGGCGGCGGCTGGAGGGCGTGAGCCGCTGCCCGGGCATCGTCCGGTCGGCAGCGAGAGCGTGAACCGCCGCCGGGCATCGTCCCCGTCCTGTGCGGACGCCCGTGCTGCGATCACCGCGCTCCAGATCCCCGCCATACGCCGGCCCGGGTGCTCCTCCCGACGCTGGACCTCGTCGAGCTCCTGCCGGGCGCTCAGAGACCCCAATCCCACCGGTCGACGCCGGCGAAAGGGCCGGGAGGGGTTCATGTTCACCGCCATGCGGTGTCCGACGTGTGGGACCCCAGCGTCCGCACGCCGGGCGGGAGAGCCCCTTCCTCACGGCCGTCTCGTACATGAGCTCCATGCACCGCAGCCGCGGCCGAATGGCTGGCCGCCTTCCCTGTCTGTCGGCCCCACGTGGCTACGAGTCCGGCCGCAGCGGTTGGCCTCAGATGAGGCATTGCCTCGCGAGGGTGGCAGTGTTCTGATCGCCGGAGTCGTTCGACCTGGCGGCCGTTAGGGTGAGGGCCGTTGGGCGGAGCCCGAGCCTGGATCGAAGCGCGGGGAATTGTGAGCGGTCTTACGGAAGCAAAGCTGAGGGCGCTGGCCGGGGAGCGTTCGTTCGAGCGTGGGCTCGGTTACGTCGACGCGGTGTCTGGTGTGGAGTTCGGTGACGGCTGGATCAGGGCGTCGGTGCGCGGCACGGAGCGGTACGAGGCGGAGCTGGTCCTGGGCGGACGCAAGGGGCCGGCCGGCACGTGCGACTGCCCGTACGGTCGGGAAGGCAACTTCTGCAAGCACCTGGTCGCTCTCGGCCTGAAGGTGATGGCGCAGGAGGCAGACCTCCCCCGTCAACGGGAGTCGGCCCGGGACCGGGCGCGCGGCCTCGACGCCTGGCTGTCCGGCCTGTCGCGTGAGGACCTGCTCGCTCTCGTACGGGAGGAGATCGCCGAGGACAGGCAGCTGCGGCGCCGCCTGGAACTGCGGGCAGCGAGCGCTCGCGGAGACCTGGCCGGGATCCGGTCCCGCATCCGTGAGCTGCTCGACATCGGCCCGTTCGCCCAGTACGGCTACGTCGAGTATGCCGACGCCCGTGCCTACGCCGACCAGGCGGGGCAATCGGTGTCCGCGATCCGGTCGCTGACGGCCTCGGGCCGGGCGGTTGACGCGATGGAGCTGGCGCGGGAGGCGATCGGGCTGCTGGCCGGGGTCGTCGAGAGCGTCGACGACTCCGACGGCCGGCTCGGCCAGATCGGTGCCGACCTCGCCGGCGCCCACCTCGACGCCTGCCGCGAAGCCAGCCCAGACCCTGAAGAACTCGCGCACTGGCTGGTGAACCACGTCCTCGACGATGCGGCCGACCTGACGGACATCGACCCGCTGGACTACGAGGACCTGCTTGGCGAGCCGGGCCTGGCCGCCCTGCGCCGGTACGCGACGGAGGCTTGGAAGGCGAACCGCACCGGCTGGGCCGAGAAGCACCTGATCCAGCACCTCGCGAAGTCGGTGCGGGACATCGACACGGTGATCGCCATACACGCCGCCGACCTGGCACCCGATGGCCACACTCACCTGCTCATCGCCCGCGAACTGGGCACTGCCGACCGCCCCGCCGAAGCCCTGGAATGGGCCGAGCGCGGCATCCGCGAGACCGAGGACCTCGCCACGGCCGACACCGCCCTTGTCGACCACCTCGCCGACCGCTACACCGGGACGGGCCGACTCGCAGACGCCGTCACCCTGCGCCGCGACCACTTCACGGCCCGCCGCACTCTACTGACCTACCAGCAGCTACGTGCCGCTGCCAGAACCGCCGCATGCTGGTCGCACGAGCGCGAGAGGGCCCTGGAGCTCCTGCGCGCCGACGCGAAACGGAAAGACGGTCACGGCGGCCGCGTCCTCGTCGACGCCCTCCTCGACGACAAGGACACCGACGCGGCCTGGCAGGCCGCCGCGACACACGGCGCTCACGACGGCCAGTGGCTCACCCTCGCCGACCAGTCACGTCCCACCCGCCCCGCCGATGCACTCGCCGTCTACCGCCGCCTGGCCGCCCCACTCACCCGCCAGACCGGCAACCACGCCTACGAGAGGCGGCGATGGATCGGGCCGAGGGCACCTGGAAAGAGATTTACGACGACGGTTCATGGGACAGCGAGGACGAGCGCAACGATCATCTCGCGGACCATATGCACGAGGCGAGGCAAGAGGCGACCTCCGAGCGTGCGGCACGGGCGGGCCGCTTTCTGATGGAGCTCTGTGATCACCTTGCGGAGACGGTGTGGCCGGAGGTCACGTGTGCCCTTCGTCGAGCAGACCTCGAAAAAGTGGCCCGGGCCTTGAAGGAGGCGTCCGTGGCGGGAAAGACGGCTCCGGCGGTGTACAAGCTTTACGAGGTCAATCTGTCGGTGCAGTACGAATCCTCGCCGTACTCGCTGGGGGCCGTGGGCGAACAGTTGATGGCCTTCGAGTCATGGCTGGGGACAGAAGGCAGGCGCTGACGCGGCTGCCCGGAATTCGCGATCGCGTTTCGTACGGTCAGTCGCTGTCAGACCTTGATCACTGTGACGCGTCCACCGCACAGGGTGATGAGGTCCTCCTGGTCGGAGGTGAGGATCGTGACAGGCCCCGGTGAGGCGAGCGCGGTGGCGGCGAGCATGGCGTCGATGGCGTACTTGTGACCGTGCAGGCCGGCGTCGGCGAGGAGGGCGGCGGCGTGGCGGGCGATCGGTTCGGTGATCGGCTCCACGGCGAGACGGGAGAGCGTCCACTCCAGGGCCGGGCGGTTGATGCGGGGGTGGACCACTTCGACGAGGGTGGCCGCCGAGGTGATCACACGCAGGTCGTCGGCGCGGGCCAGGGCGAGCCAGGCGGTGACCGCGCGGTCGCGCAGGACGGCCTTGGCCAGGCCTTCGCTGTCGAGGACGAGGGTTCCGCCGGGGATCGCGGGGGAGCGGGTCACGCTGCGCTCGCCCCATGCTGGTTCTGCTCGCGACGGGCCTGGGCGAGCTGGTCGCGCAGGGACTGGATCTCGTCGTCAGTGACGGGACCGTGCTCGGCCTCGGCGACGGCGATGAGTTCGTTGAGGTTGTCGCGTTCGATCTGGCGGGCGACGGCGGCGGCCACGTAGGCGGAAAGGCCGGAGGGGCCGCTGCGGGCCTTGGCGGCTTCGGCGATGTCGCGCGGCATGGTGATCGAGTACTTTCCGGTGGGCTCGCTCATGCCACTTATCCTACCCTTCATCCTCCTGGCGGCTTTCTTGGCTGACACTGGAACCGCAGGCGGCATTCAGGTTTCGGCGAAGACCCGGAACGAGACCAACGACGCGCTCTGCTCCATCACCATGGCGATGCTCGGAAGGACACGAGGGCGGCCGGGTGACGAGCTGCTGCGGCGGGCGCTGCGGAACTGGGCGTTCGTGATCCCCCGGCCCGATACGCGCACCGCGCCCACAGAGGTGCGGCTCGCTCTGGACTGGGTCGCCCGGGCTTCACGCCCCCTGGACGGCCTTCTGGACCCGGTCGTGATGCGCGGCGTGCTGCAGGCTCTCCGGCTGAAGCAGGACGGTACGGTCGCGGCTGCGGAAACACAGCGACGCAAGCGCACGACGCTCGTGAACTCGGTGCGGTAATTCCATGAGAAGGGCGGCATCGTGGGCTCCCGCACGTACGATCGCGCCTGGCACGGGGCCCGCGAACTCGCCCCCCGCCGGACCTGGTGGTGTCTCCCCTCGCCGCCCGCTCTTACGACCTGCGACACTCGGCCCTGTCCACCTGGCTGAACGCCGGCGTCGACCCCACCGAGGTCGCCGAACGGGCGGGCAATAGCGTCGAGGTCCTCATGAGCCGGTACGCGAAATGCCTCTACGGCCGTCAGGCCCTCGCCAACAGGCGCATCGACGCGCTTCTGGGCGAATACGGATGAGAGGCCGCCAACCTCCTCGCGGTCAACCCAGTTGCCCACGGGGATCTCATGCCCCGCGCGTCCCTCGGGTGCGCCGATGTCAGAGGGAGCCCGCGCCGTATCTGTAAACAACCCGGCCGGAGAGGTGAGATGCGAAGTGCAACGGCCCCGCGCTCCGTATGTGGTTGACCCGCGCTGGCGGGAAAGGCGCAGGTCACGGTGTGGGGGGATGGGGTTCTCCGCTCTCTCCGAGGCTTTTCGTCCCGCACATGTCCCACGACGTCGATTTCGCGGGATCGAACATACGGGACACTGTGCGTCCGGCGCGGTAAAGGTCCAGGTCAGGGCGACGTCGCTGGGAGCAGGAGCGGCAAGGTAGGCCGTTGCTGTTTCAGCCCCATGCAAAGAGGGTCTGACCAGCGTTTCCGCTGGTCAGACCCTCTTTCCGGAAGTGCCCCCGGCAGGATTCGAACCTGCGCACACGGCTCCGGAGGCCGTTGCTCTATCCCCTGAGCTACGGGGGCGTCCGCCGCGTTCCTGCGGCGACGGGTAGAACCCTACCAGCTCCCGGAGGGTGCCTGTGAACAGGTATTTACGGGCGGCAGTCGTCGGCCGTGCCGCGTCGCCCGTGCGGGGCGGAAGTGGGGAAAACCCGGACGCAGGGCCGGATCGCGACCTACTCTCGAGTTGTGTCAGGCGTGTCCGGCCGGGTCCTTGTGGTGGACGACAACAGGGTCATTCGGCAGCTGATCAGGGTCAACCTCGAGCTGGAGGGCTTTGAGGTGGTGACCGCGGCCGACGGTGCCGAATGTCTGGATGTCGTGCATCGCGTCTGCCCCGATGTGGTCACCCTCGATGTCGTCATGCCGCGGCTCGACGGGCTGAGGACCGCCGAGCGGCTGCGGGAGGATCCGCGGACCAGGGACCTGCCCGTCGCGATCATCAGTGCGTGCACGCAGTACGAGGTGGATACCGGGCTCGCCGCCGGGGTCGACGCCTTCCTCGCGAAGCCCTTCGAGCCCGCCGAACTGGTGCGGCTGGTGCGGCAACTGATGCGCCGGGACTCGCCGATGCACCCGGAGCCGCCCCCGCCTCCGGTGGACGGGCGGCGCGGTGCCGGGCGGGCGGAGAGCACGCGCGGCTGAGCAGAGCGCCCGGGTCCGGGACGATTGCCCGACGAGGTCGCGGGACTACGCGGTGGGACAGGCTGCGCTTCAGACGCTCGCGCGCTGCCATGACTCGCCTGCGGCGCGGCTCGACCTGGGCGCCTCGGCACAGGGCATCCGCCCGGCGGGGCCAAGCCACCCCGCAAGAGGAGAGGCCCGGCTGCGCAGGGTCCGGCCGGCCAAAGGCCCCTGGACCCGACTGAGCCCCGCCGGCCTCATCGGTCTCCCCCCGTGTGTTCGGTCCCGCCCGACAGACCTACTGGCGCCCTCGTCGCATCCCCGCCGCGCGAGCCGACAGCATGAGCGACCCGGCAGCGCTCCACCCGGGCCCTCCATCCGGCGCCCCCGGCGCCCCGCACCCCCGAGCGCCCCGCCCCAGCACTTCCCGGCCGCCCCCCGAGCGGCCCACCCCCCGGAACGCCCCCCACCCCGCCTGCCCGCATCGCGAAACCGGTTCCACCCACCGCCCCCTCCTCCCATACGCTTGTCCCGTGACCCCCGCGGACCTTTCCCTGACCGTGCTGCACGCCGTGCGCCGTGCGGTCGGTGAGGGTGCGCTGGGGGCGGGGACGCGGGTGCCCGAGCGGGTCAAGGTCGAGCGGCCGCGGCCCGGTGGGCGCGGGGACTGGGCCACCAGCGCCGCGCTCCAGCTCGCGGGCGCCGCCGGGCTGCCGCCCCGGCGGGTCGCCGAGATCCTGCGCGCGCGGCTCGAGACCGCACCCGGCGCCGAGAGCATCGAGCGCATCGACATCACCGGGCCCGGGTTCCTGAACTTCACCCTCGGCGGCGGCGACACCGAGCTGGTGCGGCGCATTCTCGCCGAGGGGGCGCGGTACGGGCACGGGGACGCCCTCCGCGGCCGTGTCGTCACCTTCGCGCCCGCCCACGAGCCCCGCGCCCGGCTCCTCACCGAGACCGTGGTGCGGCTGCTGCGCAGCCAGGGCGCGGACGCCACCGTCGGGGCCGGCGGGGCGGAGCGCCTGCGGCCGCTGCCCGCGTCGTACGACCCCGCGCGCACCGGGCACGACGCCGGCCGGTGGGCCCTCCTGCGGGCCGCCGCCCACGATCACCCCAAGCACGACGGGCTTCTCGTGCAGCGAGAGGGCAACCCCCTCTTCACCGTGCGGTACGCGCACGCACGAGCCCGCGCCCTCGTCCGCAACGCCGCGCAGCTCCACTTCAGCAGCGCGTACGAGGAGGACGTCCACGCCCCCGTCCTCCTCACCGCCCTCGGCGACCACCCCGCCGTTCTCGAAGCCGCCGCACGCCATCGCGCCCCCGATCGGGTCGCCCGGCACCTGGAGGCCATCGCCGACGCGCTCCTCGGGTTCCAGCACACCGTGCTGCCCCTCGGGGACGAGAAACCCTCGGCCGCCCACCGTTCCCGGCTCGCGCTCGCCGAAGCCGCCGGGACGGTGCTCGCCGGTGGCCTCTCCCTGCTCGGCATCAGCGCACCCGAACAGATCTGAAAGAGCCGACATGAGCCGTTCCGCACATCCCGCCGGGCCCCGTCACGCCGATGTCCTGCCCGAGGGTCACTACAGCGCCCCGCCCGCCGACCTCAACCGGCTCGACGAGAAGGTCTGGGCCCGGACCGTCGGCCGTGACGAGGAGGGCCGGGTGACCGTCGGCGGGCTCACCGTCACGGACCTCGCCGAGGAGTTCGGCACCCCGGCGTACTTCCTCGACGAGGCCGACTTCCGTGCCCGCTGCCGCGCCTGGGCCGAGGCCTTCGGCAAGGACGCCGACGTGTTCTACGCGGGCAAGGCGTTCCTGTCCCGGGCCGTCGTGCGGTGGCTCCACGAGGAGGGGCTCAACCTCGACGTCTGCTCCGGCGGCGAGCTGGCCACCGCCCTCGACGCCGGGATGCCGGCCGACCGCATCGCGTTCCACGGCAACAACAAGTCCGAGGCGGAGATCCGGCGCGCGGTGGAGGCCGGCGTGGGGCGGATCGTCCTCGACTCCTTCCAGGAGATCGTGCGCGTCGCCCACGTCGCCCAGTCGCTCGGCACCCGCCAGCGGGTGCAGATCCGGGTGACGGTCGGCGTGGAGGCCCACACGCACGAGTTCATCGCCACCGCGCACGAGGACCAGAAGTTCGGCATCGCGCTCGCCGGGGGACAGGCCGCCGAGGCCGTCCGGCGCGCGCTGAAGCTCGACGGCCTGGAGCTCGTCGGCATCCACTCGCACATCGGCTCGCAGATCTTCGACACCTCCGGCTTCGAGGTGGCGGCGCACCGGGTGGTGGGGCTGCTGAAGCAGATCCGCGACGAGCACGGCGTCGAGCTGCCGGAGATCGACCTCGGCGGCGGACTCGGCATCGCCTACACCCCGGACGACGACCCCCGGGAGCCGCACGAGATCGCCAAGGCCCTCAATGACATCGTGACCAGGGAGTGCGAGGCCGCCGGGCTCGCCACCCCGCGGATCTCGGTCGAGCCCGGGCGCGCCATCGTGGGCCCCACCGCCTTCACGCTCTACGAGGTGGGGACCGTGAAGCCGCTCGAAGGGCTGCGGACGTACGTGAGCGTCGACGGCGGCATGTCGGACAACATCCGTACCGCTCTGTACGACGCGGAGTACTCCGTCTCGCTCGTGTCGCGCACCTCCGACGCCGAGCCGATGCTCACCCGGGTCGTCGGCAAGCACTGTGAGAGTGGCGACATCGTGGTCAAGGACGCGTTCCTGCCGTCCGACCTGGCGCCGGGCGATCTGATCGCCGTACCGGCCACCGGGGCGTACTGCCGCTCCATGGCCAGCAACTACAACCACGCACTTCGCCCGCCCGTCGTCGCTGTCCGCGACGGTGAGGCGCGCGTGATCGTCCGGCGTGAGACGGAGGAAGATCTCCTGCGTCTCGATGTCGGCTGATGAAATAGATATCTCAGGATCCGGACGGGGGATAGAAACTCCCGTCCGGTGAGTGAGACTGGTTCGCACTCAAGCTGTAGAAGGAAACGAGGTCGGATGATGCGTACGCGTCCGCTGAAGGTGGCGCTGCTGGGCTGTGGAGTGGTCGGCTCAGAGGTGGCGCGCATCATGACGACGCACGCCGACGACCTCGCCGCGCGCATCGGCGCCCCGGTCGAGCTCGCCGGTGTCGCCGTCCGCCGGCCCTCCAAGGTGCGCGAGGGCATCGCGCCCGAGCTCATCACCACCGACGCCACGGCCCTGGTCAAACGGGGTGACATCGACGTGGTCGTCGAGGTCATCGGCGGCGTCGAGCCCGCTCGTACGCTGATCACCACCGCGTTCGAGCACGGCGCGTCCGTGGTCTCCGCCAACAAGGCGCTGCTCGCCCAGGACGGCGCGTCGCTCTACGCCGCGGCCGAGCAGCACGGCAAGGACCTGTACTACGAGGCGGCCGTCGCCGGCGCCATCCCGCTGATCCGGCCGCTGCGCGAGTCCCTCGCCGGCGACAAGGTGAACCGGATCCTGGGCATCGTCAACGGCACGACCAACTTCATCCTCGACAAGATGGACACGTCCGGCGCCGGCTACTCGGAGGCCCTCGACGAGGCCACCGCCCTCGGGTACGCCGAGGCCGACCCGACCGCCGACGTCGAGGGCTTCGACGCCGCCGCCAAGGCCGCCATCCTGGCCGGTATCGGCTTCCACACGCGCGTGCGCCTCGACGACGTGTACCGCGAGGGCATGACCGAGGTCACCGCCGCCGACTTCGCCTCCGCCAAGCGCATGGGCTGCACCATCAAGCTGCTCGCCATCTGCGAGCGGGCCGCCGACGGCGAGTCCGTCACCGCGCGCGTGCACCCCGCGATGATCCCGCTCAGCCACCCCCTGGCCTCGGTGCGCGGCGCCTACAACGCCGTGTTCGTGGAGGCCGAGGCGGCCGGGCAGCTGATGTTCTACGGCCCGGGCGCCGGCGGTTCGCCGACCGCGTCCGCCGTCCTCGGCGACCTCGTCGCCGTCTGCCGCAACCGCCTCAACGACGCGACGGGTCCCGGCGAGTCCGCGTACACCCAGCTGCCCGTGAGCCCCATGGGCGACGTGGTGACGCGGTACCACATCAGTCTCGACGTGGCCGACAAGCCGGGCGTCCTCGCCCAGGTCGCGACGGTCTTCGCCGAGCACGGCGTATCGATCGACACGGTGCGCCAGCAGGGCAAGGACGGCGAGGCCGACCTCGTCGTCGTCACCCACCGCGCGCCCGACGCCGCCCTCTCCGGGACCGTCGAGGCGCTGCGCAAGCTCGACACCGTGCGCGGTGTCGCCAGCATCATGCGTGTTGAAGGGGAGTAAGGACCCATGACCAGGACCCACCAGTGGCGCGGCATCATCGAGGAGTACCGGGACCGTCTTCCGGTCACGGACACGACGCCCGTCGTCACGCTCCGTGAGGGCGGCACGCCGCTCGTCCCGGCCCAGGTCCTCTCGGAGCGCACCGGCTGTGAGGTACACCTCAAGGTCGAGGGCGCGAACCCCACCGGGTCCTTCAAGGACCGGGGTATGACCATGGCCATCACCCGGGCCAAGGAGGAGGGCGCGCAGGCCGTCATCTGCGCCTCCACCGGCAACACCTCCGCCTCGGCGGCCGCCTACGCGGTCCGCGCGGGCATGGTCTCCGCCGTCCTCGTCCCCCAGGGCAAGATCGCGCTCGGCAAGATGGGCCAGGCCCTGGTGCACGGCGCGAAGATCCTCCAGGTCGACGGCAATTTCGACGACTGCCTCACCCTGGCCCGCGCGCTGTCCGACAACTACCCGGTGGCGCTGGTCAATTCGGTCAACCCGGTCCGTATCGAGGGCCAGAAGACCGCCGCCTTCGAGATCGTGGACATGCTGGGCGACGCCCCCGACATCCACGTCCTGCCCGTCGGCAACGCCGGCAACATCACCGCGTACTGGAAGGGCTACAAGGAGTACGCGGCGGACGGGCTGGCCACCCGCACGCCGCGTATGTGGGGCTTCCAGGCCTCCGGCTCCGCGCCCCTCGTGCGCGGTGAGGTCGTCAAGGACCCGTCGACCATCGCCACCGCGATCCGGATCGGCAACCCGGCCTCCTGGGACTTCGCGCTCGCCGCGCGCGACGAGTCGGGCGGCTTCATCGACGAGGTGACGGACCGTGAGATCCTGCGCGCGTACCGTCTGTTGGCCTCCCAGGAGGGCGTGTTCGTCGAGCCCGCCTCCGCCGCGTCCGTGGCCGGCCTGCTGAAGGCCGCCGAGCAGGGCAAGGTCGACCCCGGGCAGAAGATCGTCTGCACGGTCACCGGCAACGGCCTGAAGGACCCCGACTGGGCGGTCGCCGGCGCACCCCAGCCGGTCACCGTGCCCGTCGACGCGGCCACGGCCGCCGAGCGGCTCGGTCTGGCGTAACGCCGGACGGCGGGCCGCGGCCGGCCGGACCCCGTGTCCGGCCATCCGTGGCCCGCGGCGGGTCCCCGCGGGCGCGGCCTGGCGCGAAACAGGCGCAAGGGCTCGTCCGCCCGCACACCCGAAAGCCGTGGACCCGCACATCAACGGACAGAGGAGCACAGGAAGGCTCGCGACACGCATCGTGCGCCTCCTGTGCGCCCTATGTCGCGGCAGAACCTTCCTTCGATAGGCTGTACCGAAACCCGCCCCGCCGCATATGCCGCGGTGCTGTTGCCGTTGATGCCGCTGCGGCCCACGGGTCTTCGTACTTCTCAGCAAACCCCGTAGTCAGAACCAAGGAGAGTCATCGAGCGATGGCCGGTCCAGCGTTCCGCGCCGCCGCCGTCCGGGTGCGCGTTCCCGCCACCAGCGCCAATCTCGGCCCGGGCTTCGACGCCCTCGGCCTGTCGCTGGGGCTGTACGACGACGTCGTCGTCCGGGTCGCCGACTCCGGGCTGCACATCGACATCGCCGGCGAGGGCGCCGACACGCTCCCGCGCGACGAGAGCCACCTGCTCGTACGCTCCCTGCGCACGGCCTTCGACCTGCTCGGCGGGCAGCCGCGCGGCCTGGAGGTCGTGTGTGCCAACCGCATCCCGCACGGGCGGGGCCTGGGGTCCTCCTCGGCCGCCATCTGCGCCGGGATCGTCGCCGCCCGCGCGGTGACCATAGGCGGTGACACCCGCCTCGACGACGCCGCCCTGCTGGAGCTCGCCACCGAGATCGAGGGCCACCCCGACAATGTCGCCGCCTGCCTGCTCGGCGGCTTCACCCTGGCCTGGACGGAGGGCGGCGCTGCCCGGGCGATCAGGATGGATCCTTCGGATTCCATCGTTCCGGTGGTTTTCGTGCCCGGGAAGCCCGTGCTCACCGAGACGGCCCGCGGGCTGCTCCCGCGCACCGTCCCCCACGTGGACGCCGCCGTCAACGCCGGCCGTGCGGCCCTGCTCGTCGAAGCCCTGACCAGGCGTCCCGAGCTGCTGCTCGCCGCCACCGAGGACCGGCTCCACCAGGAGTACCGGGCCCCCGCGATGCCGGAGAGCATCGCGCTTGTGAACAGACTGCGCGCCGACGGCGTACCTGCAGTCATCTCCGGCGCGGGCCCCACGGTGCTCGCGCTGGCCGAGGACGGCGCGGCGGAGAAGGTCGCGCGACTGGCGGGCGAGGGCTGGGCTGCCAACCGGCTCGCTCTCGACGTCTCCGGAGCGAGTGTTCTGCCACTTGCTCCGTAGGACACGGATTGCCGGTGTTGGAGAGGGGGAATGTTTGTTGGAGCCGGTAGTGTTAACCTCAAGTCTGCACCCGACGTCTTTGTGGCGCGGTGCTGAGTGTCCCCATCCGGGACCACCATTCTTCCGGGAGCCTCCCCAACTGCCTGAGCAGCCTGCCTGAGCAGTTTCGAGCACGCTCCGGAACCGGCGCGCGACACCCCTCGCTCTTCCCAGGAGCGGGCCGAGCAGGGGGCCTCGGGCCGGACCCACGCACGTTTTTCTTCTCCGCCGTACCCGGCGGGACCACCGCCCCGACTCGGTCCGACAAGCAAGGACCGCTGTCGGACAGCACAACCGGTCGCCGAGCCAGATGGCCGACGTCCGCTCCAGGGAAGGACCCTTCGTGAGCGACACCACCGATCTGATGGGCGTGACTGCCGACAACAGTGTCGACACCGCCGCGCCCGCCGCAGGTGCTGCCACTGGCACCACCTCACGGCGCCGCCGCTCCGGCACCGGCCTCGAGGGCATGGTCCTGGCCGAGCTGCAGCAGGTCGCGTCCGGCCTCGGCATCAGGGGCACCGCGCGGATGCGCAAGAGCCAGCTGATCGAGGTCATCAAGGAGGCGCAGGCCGCCGGAGGCGGAGCCTCCGCCCCCAAGAGCGCCGATGCGGCCGAGACCAAGCCGAAGCGGCGTGCCACGTCCAAGGCCCGTACGGGTGAGGACACCGCCGAGAAGGCCGAGAAGGCCGCCGCCAAGGCCGACACCGCGGACAAGGCCCCCAAGACCGTCAAGGCCGGGCAGCCCGTCGCGCAGCAGCAGATCGAGATCCCCGGTCAGCCTGCTGGGGGCACCGCCCGCGGGAGCGAAGCCGAGCGCGGGGGAGACGACCAGCCCGCGGGCGAGCGCCGCCGCCGGCGTGCCACCGCGCCCGCCGGCAGCCCCGAGGGCGACACCCGCACCGAGGCCCGCGGCGACGTCCAGACGGACGTCCGCACCGAGGTCCGGACCGAGGCGCAGCCCGAGGCCGCCGTCGAGACCGCCGAGGGCGGCCGTCAGGGCCGCCGGGACCGTGGCGAGCGCGGGGAGCGGGGCGAGCGCGGCGACCGCCGTGACCGCCAGCGCGACCGCCGTGACCGCGGCAAGGGCGACGACCAGCAGGGCGGAGGCGGCCAGCGCCAGCAGCGCCAGGGCGGCCAGCAGGGCCAGAGCGGGCCGCAGGACGACTTCGACGACGAGGCGGGGGGCCGCCGGGGCCGCCGCGGCCGGTACCGCGACCGCCGGGGCCGTCGTGGCCGCGAGGACTTCGCCGGCGAGCCGCAGGTCTCCGAGGACGACGTCCTGATCCCTGTCGCGGGCATCCTGGACATCCTCGACAACTACGCGTTCATCCGGACCTCCGGCTACCTGCCCGGCCCGAACGACGTGTACGTCTCGCTCGCCCAGGTCCGCAAGAACGGCCTGCGCAAGGGTGACCACGTCACCGGCGCCGTGCGCCAGCCGAAGGAGGGCGAGCGCCGCGAGAAGTTCAACGCGCTGGTCCGCCTGGACTCCGCGAACGGCATGGCCGCCGAATCCGGCCGCGGCCGCCCGGAGTTCAACAAGCTGACCCCGCTCTACCCGCAGGACCGGCTCCGTCTGGAGACCGACCCGGGTGTGCTGACCACGCGGATCATCGACCTCGTGTCGCCGATCGGCAAGGGCCAGCGAGGCCTGATCGTGGCCCCGCCGAAGACCGGCAAGACCATGATCATGCAGGCGATCGCCAACGCGATCACCCACAACAACCCCGAGTGCCACCTGATGGTCGTCCTGGTCGACGAGCGTCCGGAAGAGGTCACCGACATGCAGCGGTCGGTCAAGGGCGAGGTCATCTCCTCGACCTTCGACCGCCCGGCCGAGGACCACACCACCGTCGCCGAGCTGGCCATCGAGCGCGCCAAGCGTCTCGTCGAGCTGGGTCACGACGTGGTCGTCCTGCTGGACTCGATCACCCGTCTGGGCCGCGCGTACAACCTCGCGGCGCCCGCCTCCGGCCGCATCCTGTCCGGTGGTGTCGACTCGACCGCGCTCTACCCGCCGAAGCGCTTCTTCGGTGCCGCGCGCAACATCGAGGACGGCGGCTCGCTGACCATCCTGGCCACCGCGCTGGTCGACACCGGCTCGCGCATGGACGAGGTGATCTTCGAGGAGTTCAAGGGCACCGGCAACATGGAGCTCAAGCTCGACCGGAAGCTCGCCGACAAGCGCATCTTCCCGGCCGTCGACGTCGACGCGTCCGGTACGCGCAAGGAGGAGATCCTGCTCGGCAGCGAGGAGCTGGGCATCGTCTGGAAGCTGCGCCGGGTGCTGCACGCGCTCGACCAGCAGCAGGCGATCGAGCTGCTGCTCGACAAGATGAAGCAGACGAAGTCGAACGCCGAGTTCCTGCTGCAGATCCAGAAGACGACCCCGTCGTCCGGCAACGGCAACGACTGACGTCGCCTCAGATCACACCGCGGAAGCCCCGTCACTGCTGTGGCGGGGCTTCCCGGTTTTTTCACACATTCCCCACCTGCCGCTGGTCAATGGGTAATTGACAGGCGTAACATCAGCGCGTTCAGGTGGGGGGTTCCGCCGCGCAGTGCCGGCCGAGGCCAGGGGGGTTTCCGGCGCGCTGCCCGATGCTCAGTGATGCCCCGCCACCCGTCATGGATTCTCCGGTGGGGCGGTCGCGCTCTGCCGGGTCGACCCAAGGGGTTAACTCAGTGCAGATACGCACTCGCGGCGGCCGGCACCGGCGCCGTATGACACTGGCGCTGCCGGCCGTGGCCGCGGTCGTCGCGCTGGCGGGCGCGGGCATCGCCTTCACCGGCTCGGACTCCGCGCAGGCGGACGAGATCCCGAGCGTCAGCAGCGTCGCGGCGCAGGGCGAGAAGTCCCCGTCCGACCAGGAGCTCGCCCAGCGCGCGGCCCGCGCGATGAAGGCCGACGCCAAGAGCCAGCGGACGCTCGGCAAGAAGCCCGAGGCGGAGAGCAGCGAGAGCAGCGAGAGCACGGCGCCCAGCGCCCGCATCATCGGCGGCTCGACCACCACCATCTCGGCCGCGCCGTGGATGGCGCAGCTGCACTTCTGGGACAGCACCGGCGCCGGCTACTTCTGCGGCGGCACCGTGATCGCCCCCACCAAGATCCTCACCGCGGCGCACTGCGTCCAGGGCATCCAGTGGAACCCGAACGGTGTCGTCATCACGGGCACCGACAAGCTGCCCACCGGCGAGGACCTGCACGGCGGCACGCCGTACGAGGTCGTCCGGCAGTGGCACCACCCGCAGTACAACCCGTACACGCTCGACAACGACGTGGCCGTGCTGACGCTCGCCGAGCCCACCACGGTCCGGCCGCTGCCGCTCGCCCAGCCCACCGACGGTTCGCTGTACCAGGCGGGCCTCGACGGCAAGGTCTACGGCTGGGGCCGCACCAGCTCCACCAACCCCGACAGCGCCTCGCCGACGCTGAAGGTCGCCGACGCCGACATCGTCTCCGACACCAGCTGCGCGGCCGCCTACCAGAGCGGCTTCGTCAAGGGCCACATGCTCTGCGCGGGCGACCCGCCCACCGGCAGCGACGCCACCACCGAGACCACCTGCAACGGTGACTCCGGCGGCCCGCTGGTCGTCGGCGGCAAGCTCGTCGGCGTCGTCTCGTGGGGCGACGAGGACTGCTCCGCGGTCGGCAAGTACGGCGTCTACGCCAAGGTCTCCACGTACTCGGCGCCCGTCCAGTCGCGCGTCGACGACACCAATTGGAACGGCGACCACACCGCCGACCTGCTGGCCCGCCGCACCTCGGACTCCACCCTCTTCGGCTGGACCTCCAAGGTCACCTCGCTCGCCCGCACCCAGAACCTCGGCTACTTCGGCGGCGTCACGCTGGCCCTGCAGACCGACCTCGACCGTGACGGCATCCAGGACGTCCTGACCCGCTACAACGGGGACATCTACTGGGACCACTACAACCGCGCGACCGGTCAGGGCGAGAGCAAGCTCGTCGCAAGGGGCTGGGGCAAGCACAAGCAGATCCTGACTCCCGGCGACGTCACCGGCGACGAGCTGGCCGACATCATCGCCGTCGACTCGGTCGGCACCATGCGGATCTACCCCGGCCGCGGCAACGGCGCCTTCCTGGCCCCCGTCACGGTCGGCACCGGCTACGGCACGTTCACGATGATGCGCGGCCACGGTGACTTCACCAACGACGGCAAGGCCGACATCTTCGCCCGCTACTCCGACGGCAGGACCTACCTCTACAAGGGCACCGGCGTCGCCACCAAGCCGTTCGCCGCGCCCGTCCTGGTCGGCGCCTTCGGCTCCATGAACGCGCTCGTCACCACCGGCGACGTCAACAGCGACGGCGTCGCCGACCTCCTCGCCCGCGACACGGCCGGCAAGATGTGGCTGTACCCGGGCAACGGCCGGGGCGGGTTCCTGACCCGCAAGGACTTCGGCACCGGCTGGCAGGCCTACAACCTGTTCGGCTGACGCCCCCGGCGGGACGCGCCCGGCTCCCGTTCCGCCCCGGAAGGGCGGTGCGCGGTGGGATCTTCACCACAACCGGTGAGGATCCCGCCGTCCGGACCGTGCCCCGCGCCGTACGGCGAAAACACAGGTGAGACCCCTTCTGTGCCCATCGTGCACCGCACGGTGGGCACAGTGCGTTCTCTCAAGGAGTTCTTAGAACCCTGTGCAACCCTTTCGGTCGCTCCGCCGTCTGACCAGGTGTTCGGACAACCTCGACAAACCGTGCCTGATCACCACGGCTGGGGGTAACGGAGAACCGCGAGGACTGAGGAGACCATGGCCGAGCAGGGCACCAGGACCAGCCGAATACGCGCCACCGGACGCCGCCGCAAGGCCCCCGGGAAGCGCACGCCCCTCACCGTCGCCGCCTGGACCGCGGCAGGGCTGGTGCTGGTCGGCGGATCCGGACTCGGTTATGTCTACTTCAAGCTCAACGGCAACATCCAGAGCGTCGACATCAACGCGCAGTTGGGCGACGACCGCCCGCAGAACCTCGACAACGGTTCCATGGACATCCTCGTCCTGGGCTCCGACTCCCGCTCCGGCGCCAACGGCGCGTACGGCCGGGACGAGGGCGCCGCCCGCTCCGACACGGCGATGATCCTGCACGTCTACGAGGGCCACAAGAAGGCCAGTGTCGTCTCCGTGCCGCGCGACACGATCATCGAGCGCCCCGACTGCACCGACAGGTCCGGCGCGGCCGTCCCGGGCCGGCGCAAGGCGATGTTCAACACGGCGTACGAGGTCGGCGGCCCCGCCTGCGCCGTCAAGACCGTCGAGAAGATGTCCGGCATCCGCATGGACCACTACATCGAGGTCGACTTCAGCGGCTTCAAGAAGCTCATCGACGAACTCGGCGGGGTGGAGATCACCACCACCAAGCCGATCAAGGACAAGAGCAGCCACCTCGACCTGGCCGCCGGGCCCCACACCCTCACCGGCGAGCAGGCCCTCGGCCTCGTCCGCACCCGCAAGGGCGTCGGCGACGGCAGCGACCTCGGCCGAATACAGCTCCAGCAGGCCTTCATGAAGGCCTTCATCGAGCAGGCGAAGAGCGTCGGCGTCTTCACCAGCCCGAAGAAGCTGTGGGACCTCGCCGACACCGCCACCAGGGCCATCAAGCCGGACTCGGAGCTCGACAGCGTCAAGGAGCTCGCCGACTTCGCCGGCGGACTGAAGCAGCTCGGCGCCGACGACGTCCACATGATCACGCTGCCGGTGCGGTACGACCCCGCCGACCTCAACCGCGTCGTCCCGCTGAAGAACCAGTCCCAGCAGGTCTGGGCCGCCCTCCGGGCCGACCGTCCGATCCCCGCGTCCGCCACCGCGGACACCGCGAAGGGGCAGGCCGACGGGGTCGTGAAGTAGTCGCTCGGCCGGCCCGGAATACATCCCGGCCGACCCCGGTTTTGGGAGATACGGCCGGTCCTGGCAGACTGGTACGTCGGCCCCGGTTCACGCACGCGCATCCCGCCCGTGCGACCCGGTGCCCTCCCGAAACTAGGAGACACCTTGAAGCGCGACATCCACCCCGAGTACGTCGAGACGCAGGTCAGCTGCACCTGTGGCGCGTCGTTCACCACCCGTAGCACGATCCAGGGCGGCAACATCCGTGCCGAGGTCTGCTCCGAGTGCCACCCGTTCTACACGGGCAAGCAGAAGATCCTCGACACCGGTGGCCGTGTGGCCCGCTTCGAGGCCCGCTTCGGCAAGAAGGCTGCCGGCTCCGCCAAGTAGCGAGCCACTGCGCCGGTCTCCGGCCGCCCCGCGCGTCGGGGTGGCCGGGACCGGCGCTTTGCCGTCTTCCACAGCAGCCCTTTCGCGAAAACCAGGAGCCCCCGATGTTCGAGGCGGTCGAGGAACTGATCGGCGAGCACGCCGATCTCGAGAAGAAGCTTGCCGACCCTTCGGTCCACGCCGACCAGGCCAACGCCCGCAAGCTCAACAAGCGCTACGCCGAGCTGACCCCGATCGTCGCCACGTACCGCTCCTGGAAGCAGACCGGCGACGACATCGAGACCGCCCGCGAGTTCGCCGCCGCCGACCCCGACTTCGCCGCCGAGGTCAAGGAGCTGGAGAAGCAGCGGGAGGAGCTCACCGACAAGCTGCGCCTGCTGCTCGTCCCCCGCGACCCCAGCGACGACAAGGACGTGATCCTGGAGATCAAGGCGGGTGCGGGCGGCGACGAGTCGGCCCTGTTCGCCGGCGACCTGCTGCGCATGTACCTGCGGTACGCCGAGCGCGTCGGCTGGAAGACCGAGATCATCGACTCCACGGAGTCCGAGCTCGGCGGCTACAAGGACGTCCAGGTCGCCGTGAAGACCAAGGGCGGCAACGGTGCCACCGAGCCCGGCCAGGGCGTCTGGGCCCGGCTGAAGTACGAGGGCGGGGTGCACCGCGTGCAGCGCGTGCCCGCCACCGAGTCGCAGGGCCGCATCCACACCTCCGCCGCCGGTGTCCTGGTGACGCCCGAGGCCGAGGAGATCGACGTCGAGATCCACGCCAACGACCTGCGCGTGGACGTCTACCGGTCCTCCGGACCCGGTGGCCAGTCCGTCAACACCACCGACTCCGCGGTCCGGATCACCCACCTGCCGACCGGCATCGTCGCCTCCTGCCAGAACGAGAAGAGCCAGCTCCAGAACAAGGAGCAGGCCATGCGTATCCTGCGCTCCAGGCTGCTCGCCGCGGCCCAGGAGGAGGCCGAGAAGGAGGCCGCGGACGCGCGCCGCAGCCAGGTCCGAACGGTCGACCGGTCCGAGAAGATCCGTACGTACAACTTCCCGGAAAACCGGATCTCGGACCACCGGGTGGGCTTCAAGGCGTACAACTTGGACCAGGTGCTCGACGGGGAACTCGACGCCGTCATCCAGGCGTGCGTCGACGCCGACTCCGCCGCCAAACTGGCCGCCGCGCAGTGACCACGGCCCGGCCGGCCGGCACACACGTCCCGTAAGACCCCTGCAGCTCTCGGAGGACCAAGGTGAACCTGCTGCTTGCCGAGGTGGCCCAGGCCACCCAGCGGCTGGCCGACGCCGGCGTGCCCTCACCGCGCTTCGACGCGGAGGAGCTCGCCGCGTTCGTGCACGGCGTCAAGCGGGGAGAGCTGCACAACGTCAAGGACGCCGATTTCGACGCCCGTTACTGGGAGGCCGTCGCCCGCCGCGAGGCGCGCGAGCCGCTGCAGCACATCACCGGGCGGGCCTTCTTCCGCTACCTGGAACTCCAGGTCGGCCCCGGTGTCTTCGTGCCGCGCCCGGAGACCGAGTCGGTCGTCGGGTGGGCCATAGACGCCGTCCGCGCGATGGACGTCGTCGAGCCGCTCATCGTCGACCTGTGCTCCGGCTCCGGCGCCATCGCGCTGGCCATGGCCCAGGAGGTGCCGCGCTCCCGCGTGCACGCCGTGGAGCTGTCCGAGGACGCCCTGGTATGGACCCGGAAGAACGCCGAGGGATCCAGGGTCACCGTCCACCAGGGCGACGCCCTGACGGCGCTGCCGGAGCTCGACGGCCAGGTCGACCTGGTCATCTCCAACCCCCCGTACATCCCGCTCACCGAATGGGAGTACGTCGCGCCCGAGGCCCGCGACCACGACCCGGAGATGGCCCTCTTCTCCGGCGAGGACGGCCTCGACACCATCCGCGGGATCGAACGCACCGCGCACCGCCTGCTGCGCCCCGGCGGCCTCGTCGTCGTCGAGCACGCCGACACCCAGGGCGGCCAGGTGCCGTGGATCTTCAACGAGGAGGCCGGCTGGGCGGACGCCGCCGACCACCCCGACCTGAACAACCGCCCGCGCTTCGCCACGGCCCGCAAGGCGATGCCGTGAGTTCCCAGACTGTGTACGTGTACGAGGAGGCCCGCTAAATGGCTCGGCGATACGACTGCAACGACGCGACCGACCGCACGACCGGCCTGCGTGAAGCCGCGTCCGCCGTCCGCCGCGGCGAGCTCGTCGTGCTGCCCACCGACACCGTGTACGGGATCGGTGCGGACGCCTTCAGCGCGGAGGCCGTCGCCGACCTGCTGCAGGCCAAGGGGCGCGGCCGGAACATGCCCACCCCGGTCCTGATCGGCTCCCCGAACACCCTGCACGGCCTGGTCACCGACTTCTCCGAGCAGGCGTGGGAGCTCGTCGACGCCTTCTGGCCCGGTGCGCTGACGCTCGTGGCCAAGCACCAGCCGTCGCTCCAGTGGGACCTCGGGGACACCCGTGGCACCGTCGCGATCCGCATGCCGCTGCACCCGGTCGCCATCGAGCTGCTGACCGAGGTCGGTCCGATGGCCGTCTCGTCGGCCAACCTGACCGGTCACCCGGCGCCCGAGGACTGCGACGCCGCGCAGGGCATGCTCGGCGACTCCGTCTCCGTCTACCTGGACGGCGGCCCGACCCCGGGCATCGTCCCCTCGTCGATCGTCGACGTCACCGGCAAGGTGCCGGTCCTGCTGCGTGCGGGCGCCCTGGACGCGGACGAGCTGCGCAAGGTGGTACCCGACCTCGAGGTGGCGAATTGACCGCCCCTGAGGGGCGTGGCATAGGCACGGAGAACGTGTTCCGCATCCTCCACGTCAGCACCGGCAACGTCTGCCGCTCGCCGATCACCGAGCGGCTGACCCGCCATGCCCTGAGCGACCGCCTCGGCGACCGGCTCGGCGGCGGCCTGATCGTGGAGAGCGCCGGCACCTGGGGCCACGAGGGCGCCCCGATGGAGGCCAACGCCGAAACGGTCCTCGCCGACTTCGGCGCGGACGCCTCCGGCTTCGTGGGCCGTGAACTCCTCGACGAGCACGTGATCCGCGCGGACCTGGTCCTCACCGCGACCCGCGACCACCGGGCCCAGGTCATCTCGATGGGCCACTCCGCGGGCCTGCGGACGTTCACCCTGAAGGAGTTCACCCGCCTCGTCCGGGCCATAGACCCGGCCACGCTGCCGGACCCCCTGAGTGACGGCATGGTGGAGCGCGCGCGTGCGCTGGTGCGCGCGGCGGCCGCGCTGCGGGGCTGGCTGCTGGCTCCGTCGGCGGAGGCCGACGAGGTGAACGACCCGTACGGCGCGCCGATCACCTTCTTCCGTTCGATCGGCGACGAGATCAACCAGGCGCTGGATCCCGTGGTGACGGCGCTGACGGGCGTCTCCGCACGGCGCTGACCGGGCGGGGTGCCCGCCCGTGGGTGACCGGCTTCGCCGGACGAGTCCGGCGCAGCGGCCCGACGCCTGGGAGGCCCCCAGGGGCCGAGCAGTGCGGGGGCGCGTCGGGAAGGGGCGCGACCAGGCGCTGGATCCCCTGGTGACGGCGCTGACGGCCGTTCCCGCACGGCGGTAGGTGCGGGGGCACCGGAGGGATTCCGGGGCGACTGACGGGCGTACGGACGGGTGCGGGCCTACATTGGAGCTGACGGGGCCCGCCCACGCATGGAGCCACAGATGCCGGTCACCGCTGCTGCCGCCGACGCGCGTGTCTCCGCGTACGCGGATGCCGAGGCCCTGCGACGGCAGGACCCCGAGATCGCCGACGTGCTCGAGGGGGAGTCGCGCCGGCAGGCCGACAGCCTGCAGCTGATCGCCGCCGAGAACTTCACCTCGCCCGCCGTGCTCGCCGCCCTCGGATCGCCGCTCGCCAACAAGTACGCCGAGGGGTATCCCGGCGCCCGGCACCACGGCGGGTGCGAATTCGTGGACGTCGCCGAGCGGATCGCCGTCCGGCGGGCCACCGCCCTCTTCGGCGCCGAGCACGCCAACGTCCAGTCGCACTCCGGCTCGTCCGCGGTGCTCGCGGCGTACGCGGCGCTGCTGCGGCCGGGGGACACGGTCCTCGCCATGGGACTGGCCCACGGCGGGCACCTCACCCACGGCTCCCCGGCCAATTTCTCCGGCCGCTGGTTCGACTTCGTGCCCTACGGCGTCGATGAGGAGTCCGGCCTCATCGACTACGACCAGGTGCGCGACCTCGCGCACGAACATCGGCCGAAAGCGATCGTCTGCGGGTCGATCTCGTACCCCCGCCACATCGACTACGCGGAGTTCC
Organism: Streptomyces sp. STAM6; assembly: GCF_054963715.1. Classification (NCBI taxonomy): domain Bacteria; kingdom Bacillati; phylum Actinomycetota; class Actinomycetes; order Kitasatosporales; family Streptomycetaceae; genus Streptomyces; species Streptomyces sp. STAM6. The sequence goes on from NZ_JBUEFZ010000003.1 coordinate 243,987, forward strand.
GGGAGATCGCCGACGAGGTCGGTGCCTGCCTCATCGCGGACGCGGCCCATCCGATCGGGCTGGTCGCCGGCGGAGCCGCGCCCAACCCCGTGCCGTACGCGGACGTCGTCTGCGCCACGACCCACAAGGTGCTGCGCGGCCCGCGGGGCGGGCTCATTCTGTGCGGTGCCGAGCTCGCCGAGCGCATCGACCGCGCGGTGTCCCCGTTCACCCAGGGCGGCGCCCAGATGCACACGATCGCCGCCAAGGCGGTCGCCTTCGGGGAGGCGGCAACGCCGGCGTTCTCGGCGTACGCCCATCAGGTGGTGGCGAACGCGACGGCGCTGGCCGAGGCACTCGCCGGCCATGGCTTCGCCCTCACCACCGGCGGCACCGACACCCATCTGATCACCGCCGATCCCGGCCCCCTGGGCGTCGACGGCCGTACCGCCCGCGCCCGCCTCGCGTCCGCCGGGCTGGTGCTGGACACGTGCGCCCTGCCGTACGGGGACGCGCGCGGCATCCGGTTCGGCACGGCTGCGGTGACGACGCAGGGAATGGGCCGCCCGGAGATGGAGAAGATCGCCGGGCTCTTCCGCGAGGCGCTGTCGGACGACCCCGACGCGGCTGGAAAGGTCCGGCCGCGGGTGCGTGAACTGGCCGAGCGATTTCCACCGTATAGGGGGTAGAAGAACGGCCTCGCAACCGCCGGCGGCATCCGGATGTCCTCAACCATGTGGACGGCGGAGCTAGGGTGTGGGGCTGAGATGGCCAGCGATTCCTGTGGGGCAGCCCGTGCGTGATTACCTGCTGACGCTCTGTGTCACGGCCGCGGTGACCTATCTGCTGACCGGTCCGGTGCGGAAGTTCGCCATCGCGGCCGGAGCGATGCCGGAGATCCGCGCCCGCGACGTGCACCGAGAACCGACGCCGCGGCTCGGCGGCATCGCCATGTTCTTCGGACTGTGCGCGGGGCTGCTGGTCGCGGACCACCTGCAGAACCTCAACAGCGTCTTCGCGCTGTCGAACGAGCCGCGCGCGCTGCTCTCCGGCGCCGCCCTGATCTGGCTGATCGGTGTCCTCGACGACAAGTTCGAGATCGACGCCCTGATCAAGCTCGGCGGACAGATGATCGCCGCCGGTGTGATGGTGATGCAGGGTCTGACCATCCTGTGGCTGCCCATCCCGGGTGTCGGCACCGTCGCGCTGACCCAGTGGCAGGGCACCCTCCTGACGGTCGCGCTGGTGGTCATCACGATCAACGCCGTGAACTTCGTCGACGGCCTCGACGGCCTCGCCGCCGGCATGGTCTGCATCGCCGCCGCCGCGTTCTTCCTGTACGCCTACCGGATCTGGTACGGCTACACGATCGAGGCCGCCGCCCCCGCCACCCTCTTCGCCGTGATCCTGATGGGCATGTGCCTGGGCTTCCTGCCGCACAACATGCACCCCGCGCGGATCTTCATGGGCGACTCCGGCTCGATGCTGATCGGCCTGGTGCTGGCCGCCTCAGCGATCTCGATCACCGGCCAGGTGGACCCGGACGCGTTGAAGATCTTCGAGGGCTCGACCCGTCAGGCCACCCACGCCGCGCTGCCCGTCTTCATCCCGCTGCTGCTGCCGCTGACGATCATCGCGATCCCGATGGCCGACCTGATCCTCGCCATCGTGCGCCGCACCTGGAACGGCCAGTCGCCGTTCGCGGCCGACCGCGGCCATCTGCACCACCGGCTTCTGGAGATCGGGCACTCGCACAGCCGGGCCGTGCTGATCATGTACTTCTGGTCGGCGCTGATCGCCTTCGGGACGCTGGCCTACTCCGTGCACTCGGCGTCGATGTGGATCGTGCTGGTGATCGTGGCGCTGAGCGCGATCGGTCTGGTGCTCCTGCTGCTGCCGCGGTTCACACCGCGCGCCCCGCGCTGGGCGGAGTCGTTCGTCCCGCCGCGCTACCGCCGCCGGAAGGTGCGGCCGCAGCCGGTCGCGCCGCTCGCCGCGCACGACGACACAGAGGCGGCCGGGGCGGGGACGACGGCGGAGGAGGAGCGCGTACCGGTCCCGGCCGGGGTCAACGGGGCTACCGCTATCGGTGCCCGTACCCGCTTCCCCGACCGGCGGAAGGCCGGAACGCGCGGTTGACGAAAACCCCAGCGGGGGTCAATAGCAGACAAAGGTCCCCGCTGTCTTGCACACACGCGCAGTGTCACTCTCATGTGTGAGAGTCAGCACACCCCAGGGTAAAGACCTATTCAAATAGTTTGTGATACGGTTCACGAGACCCGGCGACAGCGCCGAAGAACCGTAGTGCGACGGTTCATCGGCCCCGAGATGCGCCTCGGACCGGGCTTACGCTCGTCCATGACGACACCACTGCCCCCACCAGCAAGCGGAGATGCCGCCATGCCGTCCAACGACGTCCGCACCCTCCTGAACACCGCCGTACCCACCCTCGTCGCCGGCGCCGTCGCGACCGTCGTCAGTGGTGTGGTCGCCGGTGGCAAGGGAGCTCTCGGTGCCGTCGTGGGCACGCTGGTCGTGGTCCTCTTCATGGGGATCGGGCTGGTGGTGCTCCAGCGGACGGCGAAGAAACTTCCGCAGCTGTTCCAGGCCATGGGCCTGCTTCTCTATACGACGCAGCTGCTGGTTCTGTTCATTTTCCTGGCCTTGCTCAAGGGCACCACGCTGTTCGACTTCAAGGCGTTCGCCTTCACCCTGCTCGCGACGACCATCATCTGGGTCGCGGCGCAGGCGCGCGCCTATATGAAGGCCAAGATCCTCTATGTGGATCCCGCGTCCGACAAGGGTGACAAGCCCGAAAAGACGGGGTCCTCGCAGTGAGGGGTAGGGCCGGGATAAATGGCCGTTCGCTTAACTGCTATCGTCCGGTGCCAACTGCGGCACTGCGGGCGCGGGCATCCGAGCTGACGCCTGTCCCAGCGCGAGGCTCGACGCCGAACCGCCGCCCCCTTATCCGTAAGACCAGTCCAGTGCCGAACCGCGGCTGCGTGCCGCGCCGACACAACGAGGTTGCCGTACCTATGCGCCACGCTGAAGGAGCCCGCGGTGAGTGCTGACCAGACGCTTGCCTTCGATCCGAGCTGTCACATCTTCATCGAGGGATGCGGCTTCCCGGCGCCGGGCCTCCACACGTTCATGTACGAGCCCATCACCACCATCGGCGGCTTCGAGCTGACCAAGCCGATGCTGCTGGCTCTGCTGGGCTCGATCCTGATCGTCGGGTTCTTCTGGGCCGCCTTCGCGAAGCCGAAGCTGGTGCCGGGCAAGCTCCAGATGGTCGGCGAGGCCGGGTACGACTTCGTGCGCCGCGGCATCGTCTACGAGATCATCGGCAAGAAGGACGGCGAGAAGTACGTCCCCTTCATGGTGTCGCTGTTCTTCTTCGTCTGGGTCATGAACCTCTGGTCGATCATTCCGCTCGCCCAGTTCCCCGTGACCTCGCTGATCGCCTTCCCGGCCGGTCTCGCGCTCATCGTCTACGTGTTGTGGGTCAGCCTCACCTTCCGTAAGCACGGTTTCGTCGGCGGCTGGAAGAACATCACCGGCTACGACAAGTCGCTCGGCCCGATCCTGCCGCTGATCGTCTTCCTCGAGTTCATCTCGAACCTGATCATCCGGCCCTTCACCCACGCGGTCCGTCTCTTCGCGAACATGTTCGCCGGTCACCTGCTGATCGTGATGTTCTCGCTCGCGAGCTGGTACCTCCTGAACGGCATCGGCATCGCCTACGCCGCCACGTCGTTCGTGATGGTCGTCGTGATGACCGCGTTCGAGCTCTTCATCCAGGCCGTCCAGGCGTACGTCTTCGTCCTCCTGGCCTGCAACTACGTGCAGGGCGCGCTCGCCGAGCACCACTGATCGGCCCAGGCACCAGCCCACCCCTAACCAACAGACGTCCGGTGGCCAACCCCCACCGGTCCTTGAAAGAGAAGGAAGAACCGGCATGTCCGCTCTCGACAACCTCGCCGCTGTCACCGGAAACGTCGCCGCCATCGGTTACGGCCTCGCCGCCATCGGCCCCGGCGTCGGCGTCGGCATCATCTTCGGTAACGGCACCCAGGCCCTCGCCCGCCAGCCCGAGGCTGCCGGCCTGATCCGTACCAACCAGATCATGGGTTTCGCCTTCTGTGAGGCGCTCGCCCTCATCGGCATCGTCATGGGCTTCGTCTACCCGACTGACTGAGTCCGGTTAGACAGCCCAACCCCCTTTCACGGAAGGCACTGATGTGAACGCTCTGTTCCTTGCGGCAGCGGAGGAGCCCCAGCCTCCTCTCATCCCGCATCTCGACGAGCTCGTCATCGGCCTCATCGCCTTCGTCATCGTCTTCGGCTTCCTCGCCAAGAAGCTCCTCCCGAACATCAACAAGGTTCTGGAAGAGCGCGCCAAGAAGATCGAGGGCGGCATTGAGAACGCCGAGGCCATGCAGATCGAGGCCCAGAGTGTGCTGGAGCAGTACAAGGCTCAGCTCGCCGAGGCCCGCCACGAGGCCGCGCGTCTCCGCCAGGAGGCGACGGAGCAGGGCACCGCGATCATCCAGGAGATGAAGGCGGAAGGCCAGCGCCAGCGCGAGGAGATCATCGCGGCCGGCCACGCCCAGATCGAGGCCGACCGCAAGGCCGCCGCGACCGTGCTGCGTCAGGACGTGGGCAAGCTCGCCACCGACCTGGCCGGCAAGCTGGTCGGCGAGTCCCTGGAGGACGTCGCCCGCCAGAGCCGCACCATCGACCGTTTCCTCGACGAGCTCGAGGAGAAGGCCGAGGCCGCCCGATGAACGGAGCGAGCCGCGAGGCACTGGCCGCCGCACGTGAGCGTCTCGACGCGCTGACCGACAACACGTCGGTCGACGCGGCGAAGCTCGCGGGTGAGCTGGCCGCCGTCACCGCGCTGCTCGACCGCGAGGTGTCGCTGCGTCGGGTCCTGACCGACCCGGCGCAGGCCGGTGAGGCCAAGGCCGAGCTGGCCGCGCGACTGCTGAGCGGTCAGGTGGGCGGCGAGACCGTCGACCTGGTCTCCGGCATGGTCCGCTCCCGCTGGTCGCGGTCGCGCGACCTGGTCGACGCGGCCGAGGAGCTGGCGGACACCGCCGACCTCACCGCGGCGCAGCGGGCCGGTGCGCTGGACGACGTCGAGGACGAGCTGTTCCGGTTCGGCCGGATCATCGCGTCCAGCACCGAGCTGCGGTCCGCGCTGACGTCCAAGGCCGCCACGGCCACCGCCAAGGGCGAGCTGCTGGGCAGCCTGCTCGGCGGCAAGGCCAACCCGGTCACCGAGCGACTCGTGGTCCGTCTTGTGACCCAGCCCCGGGGACGTAGCCTGGAAGCGGGACTCGAGTCCCTGTCCAAGCTCGCCGCGGCGCGCCGGGACCGGATGGTCGCGGTCGTCACCTCGGCGGTGCCGCTGACCGACCAGCAGAAGCAGCGCCTCGGCGCCGTACTGGCCAAGCTGTACGGCCGCCAGATGCACCTGAACCTGGACGTGGACCCCTCGGTCCTCGGCGGGATCTCGGTGCAGGTCGGCGACGAGGTCATCAACGGGACCATCGCGGACCGTCTCGAAGAGGCGGCTCGGCGGCTGGCCGGCTGACGTCACCGACGTCCGCCGACCGACACAACAAGCATCACCAGCGGCCCGGTTGGGCCGTGCAGAACTTGCAGAAGATTCCTGGGGGTCGCCCCCAGACCCCCAAAGAAACTTCGGGCCCAACAAGGAGAGCAGGGAACCCAGATGGCGGAGCTCACGATCCGGCCGGAGGAGATCCGGGACGCGCTGGAGAACTTCGTCCAGTCGTACCAGCCGGACGCGGCCTCGCGCGAGGAGGTCGGAACGGTCAGCCTGGCCGGCGACGGCGTGGCCAAGGTCGAGGGTCTTCCCTCGGCCATGGCGAACGAGCTGCTGAAGTTCGAGGACGGCACCCTCGGTCTCGCCCTCAACCTCGAGGAGCGCGAGATCGGTGCGATCGTCCTCGGCGAGTTCAGCGGTATCGAGGAGGGGCAGTCGGTGCAGCGCACTGGCGAGGTCCTCTCCGTCGGTGTCGGTGAGGGATACCTGGGTCGCGTCGTCGACCCGCTCGGTAACCCGATCGACGGTCTCGGCGAGATCGCGACGGAGGGCCGTCGTGCCCTCGAACTGCAGGCCCCCGGCGTGATGGCCCGTAAGTCGGTCCACGAGCCCATGGAGACCGGCTACAAGGCCGTCGACGCCATGACGCCGGTTGGCCGCGGCCAGCGTCAGCTGATCATCGGCGACCGTCAGACCGGCAAGACCGCGCTGGCCGTCGACACGATCATCAACCAGCGTGACAACTGGCGTTCCGGCGACCCGAGCAAGCAGGTGCGCTGCATCTACGTCGCGATCGGCCAGAAGGGCTCCACCATCGCGTCCGTGCGCGGCGCCCTGGAGGAGGCCGGCGCGCTCGAGTACACGACGATCGTCGCCGCCCCGGCGTCCGACCCGGCCGGCTTCAAGTACCTGGCGCCCTACACGGGTTCCGCCATCGGCCAGCACTGGATGTACCAGGGCAAGCACGTCCTGATCGTCTTCGACGACCTGTCGAAGCAGGCCGACGCCTACCGCGCCGTGTCCCTGCTGCTGCGCCGCCCGCCGGGCCGTGAGGCCTACCCGGGTGACGTCTTCTACCTGCACTCCCGCCTTCTGGAGCGCTGCGCCAAGCTCTCCGACGAGCTGGGTGCCGGTTCGATGACCGGTCTTCCGATCGTCGAGACCAAGGCCAACGACGTGTCGGCGTTCATCCCGACCAACGTCATCTCCATCACCGACGGCCAGTGCTTCCTGGAGTCCGACCTGTTCAACGCCGGTCAGCGTCCGGCCCTGAACGTCGGTATCTCGGTCTCCCGCGTCGGTGGCTCGGCCCAGCACAAGGCCATGAAGCAGATCTCCGGCCGTCTCCGCGTGGACCTGGCCCAGTTCCGTGAGCTGGAGGCGTTCGCCGCCTTCGGTTCCGACCTGGACGCCGCGTCGAAGGCGCAGCTGGAGCGCGGTCAGCGCATGGTCGAGCTGCTCAAGCAGGCTCAGTACCAGCCGATGGCCACGGAGAACCAGGTCGTCTCCATCTGGGCCGGCACCACCGGCAAGATGGACGACGTTCCGGTGAACGACATCCGCCGCTTCGAGGCCGAGATGCTGGCGTACCTGCGCCAGAACCACGCGGGTCTCATGAGCTCCATCCGTGAGGGCGGCAAGATGTCGGACGACACGCTGCAGTCCGTCGGTGACGCCATCGCTGAGTTCAAGAAGCAGTTCGAGACCTCTGACGGCAAGCTGCTCGGCGAGGAAGCCCCTGCCGCCGTCAACGTCTCGAAGTGACGACGGAAGGGACCTGACTCATGGGAGCGCAGCTCCGGGTCTACAAGCGTCGCATCAAATCCGTCACCGCGACGAAGAAGATCACCAAGGCGATGGAGATGATCGCCGCCTCGCGTGTCGTCAAGGCGCAGCGCAAGGTGCAGGCGTCGACTCCGTACGCGACCGAGCTCACGCGCGCGGTCACCGCGGTGGCCTCGGGTGCCAATGACAAGCACCCGCTGACCACCGAGGCGGAGAACCCGGCCCGTGCCGCGGTGCTGCTCCTCACGAGCGACCGCGGTCTGGCCGGCGCCTTCAACTCCAACGCCATCAAGGCGGCGGAGCAGCTGACGGCGAAGCTGGAGGGCGAGGGCCGCGAGGTCGACGTGTACGTCGTCGGCCGCCGTGGCATCGCGCACTACAACTTCCGCGAGCGCAAGCTGACCGACACGTGGACCGGCTTCACGGACCAGCCCACGTACGCGGACGCCAAGCAGATCGCGGCTCCGCTGATCGAGGCGATCGAGCGGGACACGGCGGACGGCGGCGTGGACGAGCTCCACATCGTTTACACCGAGTTCGTCTCGATGATGACGCAGACGGCGGTCGAGGCCCGGCTGCTGCCCCTCAGCCTCGACGAGGTGGCGAAGGAGGCGGGCGGCTCGGACGAGCTGCGTCCGCTGTACGACTTCGAGCCGTCGGCGGAGGACGTCCTCGACGCCCTGCTGCCGCGCTACGTCGAGAGCCGGATCTACAACGCGCTGCTCCAGTCGGCTGCCTCCAAGCACGCCGCGACGCGCCGCGCGATGAAGTCGGCGACCGACAACGCGGGTGAGCTGATCAATACGCTCTCCCGACTTGCCAACGCGGCCCGCCAGGCCGAAATCACCCAGGAAATCAGCGAGATCGTCGGTGGCGCGAGCGCCCTGGCCGACGCGACCGCGGGGAGTGACAAGTAATGACGACCACTGTTGAGACGGCCGCCGCCACGGGCCGCGTCGCCCGGGTCATCGGCCCGGTCGTCGACGTGGAGTTCCCCGTCGACGCGATGCCGGAGATCTACAACGCGCTGCACGTCGAGGTTGCCGACCCGGCCGAGGACGGCGCCACCAAGACGCTGACCCTCGAGGTCGCCCAGCACCTCGGTGACGGCCTCGTCCGCACCATCTCCATGCAGCCCACCGACGGTCTGGTCCGCCAGGCCCCCGTGGTGGACACCGGCGACGGCATCACGGTGCCGGTCGGCGACGTCACCAAGGGTCGCGTGTTCAACACGCTGGGTCAGATCCTGAACGAGCCCGAGGCGGAGTCCGAGGTCAGCGAGCGCTGGTCCATCCACCGCAAGGCCCCGGCGTTCGACCAGCTCGAGTCGAAGACCGAGATGTTCGAGACCGGCCTGAAGGTCGTCGACCTTCTCACCCCGTACGTCAAGGGTGGAAAGATCGGTCTGTTCGGTGGTGCCGGTGTCGGCAAGACCGTTCTGATCCAGGAAATGATCATGCGTGTGGCGAAGCTGCACGAGGGTGTTTCCGTCTTCGCCGGCGTCGGTGAGCGTACCCGTGAGGGCAACGACCTCATCGTCGAGATGGAGGAGTCCGGCGTTCTGGACAAGACCGCGCTGGTCTTCGGCCAGATGGACGAGCCCCCGGGCACCCGTCTGCGCGTCGCCCTGGCCGGTCTGACCATGGCGGAGTACTTCCGCGATGTGCAGAAGCAGGACGTGCTGTTCTTCATCGACAACATCTTCCGCTTCACCCAGGCCGGTTCCGAGGTGTCCACCCTGCTGGGCCGTATGCCCTCCGCGGTGGGTTACCAGCCGAACCTCGCCGACGAGATGGGCATCCTGCAGGAGCGCATCACCTCGACGCGTGGTCACTCGATCACCTCGATGCAGGCGATCTACGTCCCCGCGGACGACCTGACCGACCCGGCCCCGGCCACCACCTTCGCCCACCTCGACGCGACGACGGTTCTCTCCCGTCCGATCTCGGAGAAGGGCATCTACCCGGCCGTGGACCCGCTGGACTCCACGTCCCGCATCCTGGACCCGCGCTACATCGCGCAGGAGCACTACGACGCCGCCACGCGCGTCAAGGGAATCCTGCAGAAGTACAAGGACCTCCAGGACATCATCGCGATCCTCGGTATCGACGAGCTGAGCGAGGAGGACAAGCTCGTTGTCCACCGCGCCCGCCGTGTCGAGCGCTTCCTGTCCCAGAACACCCACGCGGCGAAGCAGTTCACCGGCGTGGACGGTTCGGACGTTCCGCTCGACGAGTCGATCGCCGCGTTCAACGCGATCTGCGACGGTGAGTTCGACCACTTCCCGGAGCAGGCGTTCTTCATGTGCGGTGGCCTCGAGGACCTGAAGGCCAACGCCAAGGAGCTCGGCGTCTCCTGAGCCCAGTGCTCCTGAGGGGGGCGGGTCCGTCCCGCCCCCCTCTTCACGCCCCTTAGAATTGACCCAACACCCGGCACGACCGCCGGGTGGTGACCCGAGGAGCCACCCTTGGCTGCTGAGCTGCACGTCGAGCTGGTCGCCGCGGACCGGAGTGTCTGGTCCGGCGAGGCCACCCTGGTCATCGCGCGGACCACGTCCGGCGACATCGGCGTCATGCCCGGTCACCAGCCGCTGCTCGGTGTGCTGGAGTCGGGCCCGGTGACCATCCGTACGAGTGAGGGCGGGACCGTCGTCGCCGCCGTGCACGGCGGTTTCATCTCGTTCGCGGACAACAAGCTGTCGCTGCTGGCGGAGATCGCCGAGCTGGCGGACGAGATCGACGCCCAGCGCGCCGAGCGTGCGCTGGAGCGCGCGAAGGCCGAGTCGGACGCCGCCGCCGAGCGGCGCGCCGACGTCCGGCTGCGTGCGGTAGCGGTGCGCTAGCGCTCCGCTCCGACAGTTGTGCCCTCAGCCGCGGCCGGCCCGGAACCCTCCGGACCGTGCCGCGGCTGAGGCGATGCAGGTGCAGGTTGTATTCGGTTACGGGACGATGCGAGGAGGTCGGTGGAGATGTTCCTCGCTCTGCTTGTGAGCGCCCTGGTCGTCGCACTGGTAGTGATCGGGCTCTTCGTCTTCGGTCTGCGCCGGCGGCTGATCCAGCGGTCGGGCGGCACTTTCGACTGCAGCCTGCGGTGGAACGTCCCCGAGGAGGGTGACCTCTCGGGCAAGGGATGGGTGTACGGCGTCGCCCGCTACAGCGGCGACCGCGTCGCCTGGTTCCGGGTCTTCTCGTACGCGCCCCGTCCGCGCCGCATCCTGGAGCGCTCGGGCATCGAGGTGCTGGCGCGCCGGATGCCGGAGGGTGAGGAGGAGCTGGCGCTGCTCTCCGACTCCGTGATCCTCGGCTGCCTGCATCACGGCACCCGGCTTGAGCTGGCGATGAGCGAGGACGCGCTCACCGGCTTCCTCGCCTGGTTGGAGGCGGCGCCTCCGGGTCAGCGGGTCAATGTCGCGTGAGCTTCCTGCCCGTCGCCGGCGGGTCCCCGGGACGAGCCGGGGGAGGGGCGACGTCGTCTGACCGGCGCGGGAGCGCGTACGGCCCGGAGGGTGCGGTGCACCGACCGGGCCGTTCTCATGGGCGCGGCGCCCGTGGGGAACGCACCGGCGGACGCGTTCCCCCGGGCGTACGACGGGGGCGGCGTGCCGCGCCGTCCCCGCCGTCGTGCCGGGCGTTCCCGGCCGGACGGGACTTTCGAAACACGTCCTAGCCCAGCCCCGCGTTGACCGCGCTCACCAGTTCACCGTTCGCGGTGTCGCCGCTGAACTCCCAGAAGAACGCTCCGCCCAGGCCCTGGCTGTTGGCCCAGCCCATCTTGGACGTCACGGTCGCGGGGGTGTCGTAGCTCCACCAGTTGGTGCCGCAGTGGGCGTAGGCCGTACCGGCGATCGTGCCGTTGGCCGGGCAGGTGTTCCTGAGGACCTTGTAGTCCTCGATGCCCTGCTCGTAGGTGCCGGCCGCCGGGCCGGTCGCGGTGCCGCCGGGCTCCTTCTGGGTGACACCGGTCCAGCCGCGGCCGTAGAACCCGATGCCGAGGAGCAGCTTGGCGGACGGCACGCCCTTGGCCTTGAACTTGGCGATCGCCTCGGCCGAGTTGAAGCCGGCCTGCGGGATGCCCGGGTACGAGGTCAGCGGGGAGTGCGGGGCCGTCGGGCCCTTCGCCGCCCAGGCGCCGAAGAAGTCGTACGTCATCACGTTGTACCAGTCGAGGTACTGGGCCGCGCCGCCGTAGTCCGCCGCGTCGATCTTGCCGCCGGACGAGGCGTCCGCCGTGACGGCGGCGGTGACCAGGTTGGTGGCCCCGAACTTGGCGCGCATGGCCTGCATCATGGTGCGGAAGGCGGCGGGACCGCTGGTGTCGCAGCTCAGGCCGCAGGCGTTGGGGTACTCCCAGTCCAGGTCGATGCCGTCGAAGACATCGGCCCAGCGCGGGTCCTCGACCAGGTCGTAGCAGGACTGGGCGAAGGCGGCCGGGTTCGCCGCGGCCTGTCCGAAGCCGCCGGACCAGGTCCAGCCGCCGAACGACCACAGCACCTTGATGTGCGGGTACCGGGCCTTCAGCTTGCGCAGCTGGTTGAAGTTGCCGCGCAGCGGCTGGTCCCAGGTGTCGGCCTTGCCGTCGACGGACTGGTCGGCGGTGTAGGCCTTGTCGTAGTCGGCGTAGGCGTCACCGATGGTGCACTTGCCGCCCTGGACGTTGCCGAAGGCGTAGTTGATGTGCGTGATCTTGGCCGCGGAGCCGGACGTCACCAGGTTCTTGACATGGTAGTTGCGGCCGTAGACGCCCCAGTTGGTGAAGTAGCCGAGCTTCACCTTGGAGCCGGGGCCGGGGCCCGGGTCGGTGCCGCCGCCGGTGGTGCGCACGGCGCGGGCGCCACTGACCGGGCCGGTCTGATCGGCGGTGTCACGGGCCTGGATCGTGTACGAGTAGTCCGTGCCGGCGGTCAGCCCGGTGTCGGAGTAGGCCGTGCCGGTGACCGTGGCGACCCTGGCGCCGTCCCGCAGGACGTCGTAGTTCTTGACGCCCTTGTCGTCGGTGGCGGCGGTCCAGGCCAGCCTCACCGAGGTGTCGGTGATGTCGGACGCGGTGGGGGTGCCGGGCGCCGTGGGCGGGGTGTCGCCGGGGACGCTGCCGCCGTCGCACGAGCCGCCGTTGAGCTTGCAGCCGGACGGTGAGCCGGTGCCGGCGCCGTTGAACCCGAAGGACACGGAGGCTCCGGGGGCGAGCGTGCCGTTCCAGCCGACGTTCTTGGCGGTCCAGTGGGTGCCGCTGCTGGTGACGGTGGCGTCCCAGGCGGAGGTGACGGAGGTGCCGGCGGGGAAGTCCCACTCGACGGTCCAGGAGGAGAGGGTGGTGGTGCCGGTGTTCTTCACCGTCCACTTGCCCTCGAAGCCGGATCCCCAGTCGGAGACCTTGGTGTACGTGGCGGTCGCCGAGGTGGCGGCCTGGGCGGGGGAGGCGAGGCCGACCATGGCGGCCAGCGGCAGCAGCAGGGCGGTGAGCCCCGCGGTGGCTCTGGATCTGAGTCTCGTTCGGCGCGGGAGTGCTTGGGTGCTCAACGGTGCTCCTCGTGTTGCGGACGGACAAGAAGGGGTGATCCGTGAACAGTGCGCGCGCCGTGAGCGTAGGAAGGTCTGGACCAATCGTCAATAGGTCCAGACCATAGCGGGCCGTCTTCGCGGAGTCAGTGCCCTCCTCGCCGCATCAGACCCCCAACTCCTGGGCCAGTACCGCGGCTTGCACCCTGCTGCGCAGCTCCAGCTTTCCCAGCAGCCGGCTCACATGGGTCTTCACGGTCGCCTCCGCCATCCGCAGGCGCACCGCGATCTCCGCGTTCGACAGCCCTTCGCCCAGGCACGACAGCACTTCCCGCTCACGCTTCGTCAGTACGTCGAGCACCGAAGGATCGGGCGTGTTCGCCGCCCGGACCGGCTGCGGCGCGGCGAACTCGGCGATCAGCCGCCGCGTCACCGCCGGGGCGATCAGCCCCTCGCCGCGGGCCACGGTCCGCACCGCCTCGATCAGGTCCTTGGCGTCCGTGTTCTTCAGCAGGAACCCGGACGCGCCCGCGCGCAGCGCCCCGAAGACGTACTCGTCCAGGTCGAACGTCGTCAGCACGAGGACATCGGCGATGCCCTCGCCGACCACCTCGCGGGTCGCCGACACGCCGTCCAGCTTCGGCATCTGAATGTCCATCAGGACCAGGTCCGGCCGCAGCTCCCGGGCGAGGCGCACCGCCTCCTCGCCGTCCCCGGCCTCCCCGACGACCTCGATGTCCGGGGCGCTGCGCAGGATCAGCACCAGTCCGGCGCGCACCGCGCCCTGGTCCTCGGCGACCAGCACCCGTACGCGCCCCGTCCCCTGTGTCATGCCTCGGGCTCCTTGTCGTCCTCCGCCACGGGCAGCTCCGCCCGTACCCGCCAGATCTTCTCCGGTCCGCCCGGCGGCCCCTCGGCGGGGCCCGCCTCGAACCGGCCACCCAGCAGCGCGATCCGCTCCCGCATCCCCACCAGGCCGGCCCCCGACCCGGGCGCGCGCGGCCCCGGCCGGTTCCCGAAGGGGCTCGACACCTCCACCGTCACCGCGTGGTCGGTGTGGGCCAGCCGGACGGTGACGTCGCCCGCGTCGGCGTGCTTGAGGGTGTTCGTCAGCGACTCCTGGACGATGCGGTACGCCGCCAGCTCCACCGGAGCGGGCAGGACGGCGCCCGGCTCGCGCGCATCGTCGAGCCTGAACGTCAGGCCGCTCGCCGTGCCGTTCGTCGCCGCCTGCCGCACCAGGGCGCCCAGGCCCGCCAGGGTCGGTGCGGCGGCCGGCTCGTCGTGGCCGCTGCTGTCGCGGAGCAGCCCGATCAGCCGGCGCATCTCGGCCAGCCCCTCGACGCTGTTCTCCCGGATGACGCCCAGTGCCTCGCGGGAGGTCTTCGGGTCGTCGAGGGAGAGCGCGGCCGTGGAGTGGATGGCGATCGCGGAGAGGTGGTTGGCCACCATGTCGTGCAGCTCGCGGGCCATCCGGGCACGCTCGGCGGTGACCGCCTGCGTCCGGTCCATCTCGGCCAGGAGCGTCGTCTGCTCGGCCCGCAGCCGGGCCATGTCCGCGGCCTGGCGGTGGTTGCGCACGACGGCTCCGGTGATCGCCGGGAAGAACGAGATCAGGGCGGTGACCACCCCGATGAGCAGCGCCTCGGGCTGCCGGAACCAGGCGAGGAAGCCGAGCGTCACCGCGATGGTGATCAGTCCGGTCGAGACCGGAATCCGGCGGGCCGCGGAGGGCGGGCCGTACACCACGGCCGCGTACACGATGTCCGCGAACATCACGACCGTCATGATGTTGCCCCGGGTGAACTGGTCGGCGACGACCGCGACCGTTCCCACGATCAGTGCCGTGCGCGGCATGGTCCGGCGCACCAGCGCCAGCGCGGTCACGACGAGGAGCGGAACCAGGACCGTGGGGTCGCCGCGCAGGGCGACGGAATCCGTGGCGCCCCGTGAGTAGAGCCCGAACGACCACAGCAGCAGACCGCAGGCCAGTCCTGCGGCGGCGATCAGCACATCGTCACGGTGTGTGCGGGGGAGTCTCACGGGTCCATCCAACACGCTGATCACCGGGCGGTCGTCCACGCGCGGGCGGAGCGCCGACTACATCGAAGGATGCAGTGGCAATTCGTCTCAGGCGACGACGGAACGGTCTGCTCCGGCCGGGAGGCTGGTCGTATACCGAAAGGAGAGCCGCCGTGATCGTCGCGATGATCGTGATCTGCGAGGTCGGCTTCTGGGTGCTGCTGGCAGCCGGACTGATCGCCCGCTATCTGCTGAAGATGCCCCGGACGGGTGCCGCGTTGCTGCTGTGCGAGCCCCTGTTGGAGATCGTCCTGCTGGCCGTCACCGCGATCGACCTGAAGAACGGCGCCGAGCCGAGCATCAAGCACGGGCTGGCGGCGCTGTACATCGGATACACGGTCGGCCACGGCCACCGCACCGTGAAGTGGCTCGACGGCCATGCCGCCCACCGGCTGGGCGGTGCCCCGCCCCCGGTACCGCCGCCGCGCTACGGCATGGCCCGGGCCCGGCACGAGGGCCGGGTCTGGCTGGGCACCGTCCTCGGGGCGGCGGTCGCCACGCTGCTGCTCTGGCTCGCGATGGTGTACGTCGGTGACCCGGACCGGACCGGGTCCCTGCAGAACTGGATGGGTGCCGCCTGGCGGGCGGCCGGCTTCCACGGGCTGTTCGCGCTCAGCTACCTGGTCTGGCCGCGGAAGGAGCCGGAGCAGGAGCCGGAGCAGAAGTCCGTGGAGGCGCCGGACCAGGAGCCGAAGGACGCGCCGGACCAGGAGCCGAAGGCGTCGGACCAGAAGCCGGGGGAGGCGTCGACGGGAACCTCAGCGTTCTCCGCCCGGGACCCACAGCACGTCCCCGACCTCCTTGTTCGCGGTTCGCGCCAGGATGAAGAGCAGGTCCGATAGGCGGTTGAGGTAGGTCGCCGTCAGGACGTTCATCGTCTCGCCGTGCACCTCCAGCGCCGCCCAGGTCGAGCGCTCCGCACGCCGCACGACCGTGCACGCCTGGTGCAGCAGCGCCGCGCCGGGCGTGCCGCCCGGGAGGATGAAGGAGCGCAGCTTCTCCAGGTCCTCCAGGAAGCGGTCGCAGTCGGCCTCCAGTTTGTCGATGTACGACTGCTCCACCCGCAGCGGCGGGTACTCCGGGTCCGGCACCACCGGCGTCGACAGGTCCGCGCCCACGTCGAACAGGTCGTTCTGGACGCGGACGAGGACCTTGACGACCTCGGCGTCGAGCGCGCCCAGCGCGATCGCCGTGCCGATGACAGCGTTGGCCTCGTTGGCGTCGGCGTACGCCGCGATGCGCAGATCCGTCTTTGCGGTGCGGCTCATGTCGCCGAGCGCCGTGGTGCCCTTGTCGCCGGTGCGGGTGTAGATACGCGTCAGATTGACCATACGGCCAGCCTAGTGAGCGTCAGGCGCGCCGGAAGACCCGTGTGCCCACCGTCACGGAGAGGCCCGTCAGTCCGGCGGCCACCAGCACGCCGTACAGCATCGCCGTGCTCGCGTAGTCGCCCGTGTATCCGGCCCTCACCGCGTCCACCAGATAGCGGAACGGCATGACGTGCGAGAGCACGTCCAGCCAGGCCGGAGCGAGCGCCATCGGCAGCATGAGCCCGGACAGCAGCATCGAGGGCATCGCGACCGCGTTGACGACGGGCCCGAACTCGTGCGCCTTGGAGACCTTCAGCGCCAGCGCGTAGCTCAGCGAGGCGAGGATGACCGTCAGGACGGCCACGAAAGCGAAACCGATCAGGATGCCGCCGAGCGGCGCCCGCAGCCCCATCGCCAGCGCGACCAGGACCAGCAGCACCGCCTGGAAGACGAAGAGTGCGGCATCGCGCAGAACCCGTCCCAGCAGGAGGGCGAGCCGGCTCACGGGAGTGACCCGCATCCGTTCGACGACCCCCATCTGCTTCTCGATGATGATCGCGAAGCCGGCGAACGAGGCGCCGAACAGCCCCAGCTGGAGCAGCAGGCCGGGGACGAGGACCTGCCACGAGTCCCCCGTGGAGCCGAGCGGAAGATCGGTGAGCAGGGGTCCGAAGAAGAGCAGGTACAGCAGCGGCATCAGGACGCCGAAGAGCATCTGGAAGCGGGAGCGCAGGGTCTGTCGGGCGTAGCGGCCGAAGATCAGCGCGGTGTCGTGGACGAGCACGGAGAACTCCTGGACGGGGACGAGGACCGGTTCGGGATCGGTGTCCGCAATGAGTGGGCCCGGGCTGCTGGGGGCCCTCACGGTGACGAGTGCCGGACGGTGACGGGTCAGACGGCGACGGGGGTGGGGTCGGCGGGGGCGGGGCCGCGCCCGGTGATGGCGAGGAAGGTGTCCTGGAGGGACGCCTCGGCCGAGCCGGCGTACCGCTCCTTGAGCGCGGCCGGTGTGCCCTCGGCGACGACCTCCCCCTTGTCGACGACGACGAGCCGGTCGGAGAGTGCGTCGGCCTCGTCGAGGTAGTGGGTGGTCAGGAAGACCGTCGTGCCGTGCTCGTCGCGCAGCCGTCGCACCAGCTCCCACAGATCGGCGCGGCTGCCCGGGTCGAGACCGGTCGTCGGCTCGTCGAGGAAGAGCACCTCGGGACGGTGCGTCAGGCCCATCGCGATGTCCAGCCGCCGCCGCTGCCCGCCGGACAGGGCCGCGCACGGGCGGTCGAGCAGTCCGGTGAGGTCCAGATCGCGCGCCAGTTCTTCGGCGCGGGCGGCCGCCTCGGGCTTGGGCAGGCGGTAGAGCCGCCCCTGGGTGACCAGTTCCTCGCGCACCGAGACGCTCAGGTCGACACCGCCCGACTGGGCGACGTAACCGATCTTCCCGCGTACGCCGGCGGGGTCGCGGACCAGGTCGTGGCCCGCGACCGTGGCGGCGCCCCCGGTCGGCGGGAGCAACGTCGTCAGCATCCGCAGGGTGGTGGTCTTGCCGGCGCCGTTGGGGCCGAGGAAGCCGAGGATCTCGCCGGCCCGGACGGTGAGGTCGATGCCGCGGACGGCCTCGACCGTCCCACCGCGGGTGCGGAAGGTGTGTGCCAGTCCGGCTGTGCTGATGATTGCCATACCCCCAGAAAAACAGAGTCGCTTAAATTTTGCAACGACACCAAGTTTTAAGAGGGGCCAAGAAAGCTAGGATGGGTGGCATGGCGACCGAAGGACTCAGAGAGCGCAAGAAGCGGCAGACGCGGCAGCACATCTCGGACGTGGCCACGGGGCTGTTCCTGGAGCGCGGCTTCGACGCGGTGACGATCGCCGAGATCGCCGGGGCCGCCGACGTCTCCGTCAACACGGTCTACAACTACTTCCCCGCCAAGGAGGACCTCTTCCTCGACCGCGGTGAGGACGTCGTCGACCGGCTCTCCCGTTTCGTCCGCGGGCGCCGCGCGGGGGAGTCCGCCGCCGACGCCGTGCTGCGCGAACTGCGCGCCGCCGTCGTGAGCCAGTCGCCCGCCGTCGGCCTCTTCGCCGGCTGGGCCGACTTCATGCGGGTCATCGTCGGCGCCCAGGCGCTGCGCTCCCGCCTCTGGGCCATCCAGCAGGAGGCGCTGAACGACCTCACCGCCACCCTCGCCCAGGAGACCGGGGCCGCCGGGGGCGACACGATGCCGGCGCTCGTCGCCGGTCAGCTCTCCTGGATCCACAGCACCCTCATGGGCTGGATCGGCGAGGAGATGATCAAGGGCCGGGACATCGGCGAGGTCGCCCGCGAGGCCCTCGGTCTGCTCGACGACATGGAGGAGCTCCTCGGCCGGAAGGTGCTCACGTACGCGGTACGGCTCACATGACGCCACGTATCAGTGTGATGTCCGTCATCTGAGACGTGACGCGCATCTCTTCGCCGACACACCGGCCCCGGTGGACGCTAACCTCCGCGAAGAGCCGAAATGTAAACGGGTGTTAAGGGGTAGATCGTGGCCAGGAAGCTCGCCGTCATCGGTGCCGGACTCATGGGGTCCGGAATCGCGCAGGTCTCGGCCCAGGCGGGCTGGGAGGTCGTGCTGCGTGACGTGACCGACGCGGCACTGACCCGCGGCACGGACGGCATCAAGGCGTCGTACGACAAGTTCGTCGCCAAGGGCAAGCTGGAAGCCGCCGACGCCGAGGCCGCGTTGAGCCGCATCACCACGACCACCGAGCTGGACGCGGTCGCCGACGCCGACATCGTCGTCGAGGCGGTCTTCGAGAAGCTCGAGGTCAAGCACGAGATCTTCCGCACGCTCGACAAGCTCGTACGCGAGGACGCGGTCCTCGCCTCCAACACCTCCGCCATCCCGATCACCAAGATCGCGGCCGTGACGGAGCGTCCGGAGCGCGTCGTCGGCACGCACTTCTTCTCGCCGGTCCCGATGATGCAGCTGTGCGAACTCGTCCGCGGCTACAAGACCAGCGACGAAACGCTCGCGACCGCCCGTGAGTTCGCCGAGTCCGTCGGCAAGACCTGCATCGTCGTCAACCGCGACGTCGCCGGCTTCGTCACCACGCGCCTCATCTCCGCCCTGGTCGTCGAGGCCGCGAAGCTGTACGAATCGGGCGTCGCCTCCGCCGAGGACATCGACATCGCCTGCAAGCTCGGCTTCGGCCACGCCATGGGTCCGCTCGCCACCGCCGACCTCACCGGCGTCGACATCCTGCTCCACGCCACCAGCAACATCTACACCGAGTCGCAGGACGAGAAGTTCGCACCGCCGGAGCTGATGCGCCGGATGGTGGACGCGGGTGACATCGGCCGCAAGAGCGGGCAGGGCTTCTACAAGCACTGAACCGTCCGACGGCATCCGCTGGGCCGTATCGACCCCTCCGCCATCACCCCACAGGGTGAATTCGGTATCGGTTCGCTTACAAAGCGCAACTGGCCTGCCGGTAAGGCAGTCAGTTGTTGCATAGAAAGACGTGACGAACAAAGCACTCTCGGGGAGCGCATATGCACATCAGGGGCGACCACGCCGAGCTGGTCGTCGGGGGCCGCCTCGACGTCCGCAGCGCGGCGGACGCCCGTACGGTCCTGCACTCGGCGGTCGACGACGGAGCCGGCGACCTTGTGCTCGACCTGACCGGCCTGGACTCCTGGGACGCCACCGGACTCGGCGTCATCATGGGCGCTCACCGGCGAGCGGGCCGGTGTGGCCGCCGGCTGGTGCTGCGGGGCGTCCCGCCCCAGATGCAGCGCCTGCTGGTGGCCACCCGGCTCCACCGCATCCTCGCCATCGAGGGCGGCATCGCCGCCGAAACGTTGCCCCGCGTCTGATCCTCCGCGTCACGTACGGGCCGGACCAATCGCCCCAGCGGCACAATCCTCACGAAGCTGTGACGTCTTGGGCGGGGCGGCACCCCGACTGTTCCTGGATACTGTCCGAAGGTCTAGGGTTCGGTCGCCTGCCGATTGACGGACCCACACGGCGGGCACCGGACCAGAAGCGACAGCGGGCGTGCAGATCGGCCGGGAGGGGCTTCCGCACGAGCGCTTTTGGGGGGCTTTGACCATGGACCCGATGAACCGGGGACCGGAAGAGTACGGCCACGACGACGACGCGAGCACCGAGAACACGACCCGCCCGCGCGGCCCGCGGGACGACCAGTCGCCCGCCTTCGCGCCGGGTGCCGCCGTGCCAACACCCGCACGCACCACCCAGCTCGTCTCGGGCGACTTCCTCCTCACCGTCAATCCGGTCGACGGCAGCGAGATCGAACCCTGCCCGCCCGGCCACCGGCCCGAGGAGCCGGTTCGCCACACCGCCGACGAGCGGGCCGAACTGACCCGCGCGGCAGGCCCGCCCATACCGCCCGGCCCCGCCGCCGCGCCCACGCCCCTGCTGGAGCGCCAGGAGGAGCGTGAGCGGCTCGTACGGCTCCTGGAGCGCGGCCGCTCCGTACGCCTCACCGGACCCTCCGGTTCCGGCCGAACCGCCCTCCTCGACGCCGTCGCGGCCGACTGCGCCGAACTCGCGCCCGACGGAGTGGTCCGGCTCTCCGGCCACCACCGCACACCCGCCGAGCTGCTCCACGAACTCTTCGCCACGGTCAACAAGGCACCGCTCCACCGCCCCGACCGCGCCGGACTGCTGGCCGCCGTGCACGACATCGGCGCCGTCGTCGTCCTGGACGACCTGGAGTTCGGCGGCACGGCGCTGGACGAGCTCCTCGACGCCACCCCCGAGTGCGCCTTCCTGCTCGCCGCCACACTCGACGTCCCCGCCCCCTCCGCCCACTCCCACGTGGAAGAGGTCTTTCTCGCCGGCCTCGGCCGCGGATCCGCCCTCGAACTGCTGGAGCGCGTCGTCGACCGGCCGCTCACCGACGACGAGGCGAACTGGGCGGGAGACCTCTGGTTCGAGTCCGAAGGCCTGCCGCTGCGTTTCGTCCAGGCCGGCGCCCTGCTGCGGCAGCGCGACGAACTGCGCGCGGGATCCGGCGGCGCCGACGCGGACGCGGATCCGGACGACGACGCGGACAACGTTTTCGCCGACGGCCGGGACGTTCCGCTGCCCACCCTCGGCGAGGGAGCCGCGCCCGCAGCGCTCCTCGCCTCCCGGCTCTCCGAGTCCGCCCGCGAGACGCTCCGCTTCGCCGTCGCGCTGGGCGGGGAGGTGCCCCACCAGGCCCACCTCCCCGCCCTCGTCGGCGACACCCACGCCGACGCCTCCCTCGGCGAACTCGTCTCGTGCGGCCTGCTCACCCCCGTCGGCACCCGCTTCCGGCTGGCCACCGGAGTCCTGGCCCAGCTCACGGCGAAGGGGTACGGCGAGGGCGACGTCGCCCGCGCCCACACCGTCGCCCAGCACTACACCTGGTGGGCCGGCCACCCCTCGGTCACCCCCGAGCGGGCGGCCGCCGAGGCCGACGCCGTGCTCGCCGCCATGACCGCGCTGGTGCCCGGGGGAGAATCCGGGCACGCCAGCGCCGCCGTCCTCCTCGCCCGGAGCGCGGCGCCCGCCTTCGCCGCCGCCCTGCACTGGGGCGCCTGGGAACGCGCCCTGCGTACCGGCCAGGAGGCCGCCAGGATCGCCGGCGAGGTGGCCGAAGAGGCCTACTTCCACCACGAGTTGGGCGTCCTCGCCCTGTGCGCCGGAAACCTGGAGCGGGCCCGTGCCGAGCTGGAGGCGTCGATCGCCCTGCGCGGGGCGCTGGCCGACAAGCGCGGCACCGTCGCCGGGCGCAGGGCGCTCGCGCTCGTCGCCGACCGCGAACGCGGACCGCTGCTCGGCGGCCGTACCGCGGCCGGCGAGGAGGTTCCGGCGGCCCGGTACGAGGAGTCGGCGTCACCTCCCGGCGGCGTCCCCGCGGGCCTGTCGCTGCCCGGTCCGTCCGGCGACTCCGCGACCCTCATCACCCGCCAGGACCCGCCCGCCGGCGGAACGGGCAAGTGGACCGCGCGGCGAACCATCCTGAACGGAGCCCGGCGCAATCTCGTCGCCGCCGGCGCCGGCGCACTGCTCGCCGCCGTCCTGGGCACCGTCGTCACCCTCGGCGCCACCTCGGGCGGCGACGAAGGCAACGGCGGCTCCGGTCGTGTCACCTCCGACCAGTCCGCGAACGAGGACGACGGCAACGGCGGCCTCGACGCGGACGAGCCCGCACAGGACTCCACCCAGCGCCCCGGCGGCACGGGGGACGAGTCGGGCGATCCCGGCACGCCCGGCCCGTCCGGCGAGCCCCGGCCCGGTACCAGCGGTGCGGCGACCGACGCCGCGCCGACTCCGGGCCGCACCCCGTCCACGGGCGGCAATCCGCCCACGTCCGGTGGCGGTACGGGCGGATCGGCCACCCCGCCCACCAAGCCGCCGTCCACACCACCCTCGACGCCGCCGTCCACTCCGCCCTCCACGCCGCCGTCGACGCCTCCCACGACGCCGCCGTCCACCCCGCCCACCTCGCCGAGCCCGTCCTCGTCGCCGAGCGGCTCCACCTCCGCGAGCGGCCCCGCGCCGTCCGGCAGCACCTCGGCGTCGGGCAGCGCTCCCGTCTCCGTCGAGCCGTCCGACGCGGGCAGTACGTCGTCCACCGTGGCGGCCTGAACGGTGCCATGACGGAGTACGGCCCCTGGCGTGATGTCGCGCCAGGGGCCGTACCCATAGGTGTGAAGGTCAGAACAGCCGGAGCTTGTCGTCCTCGATGCCGCGCAGCGCGTCGTAGTCGAGGACCACGCAGTCGATGCCGCGGTCCGTCGCCAGCACCCGCGCCTGCGGCTTGATCTCCTGCGCGGCGAACACGCCCTTGACCGGGGCCAGGTGCGGATCGCGGTTCAGCAGCTCCAGATAGCGGGTGAGCTGCTCCACACCGTCGATCTCGCCGCGTCGCTTGATCTCCACGGCCACGGTCGCGCCGTCGGAGTCCCGGCACAGGATGTCGACGGGTCCGATGGCGGTGGGGTACTCACGCCGGATCAGGGTGTATCCGTCGCCCAATGTCTCGATTCGGTCGGCGAGGAGCTCCTGGAGGTGTGCTTCCACGCCGTCCTTGATGAGACCCGGGTCCACCCCGAGCTCGTGCGAGGAGTCGTGGAGGATTTCCTCCATCGTGATGATCAATTTCTCGCCCGCTTTGTTCACGACGGTCCAGACACTGGCCGCCCCGTCGGCACCTTCCTTGATCGTGCACGGAGGCGACATCCAGTTGAGCGGTTTGTACGCCCGGTCGTCGGCGTGAATGGAGACGCTGCCGTCTGCCTTGACCAGGATCAGACGGGGGGCGGAGGGCAGGTGGGCGGTGAGCCGGCCCGCGTAGTCCACGGAGCAGCGGGCGATGACGAGACGCATGGTCGGCAACGCTACAAGACACATGCTCTACCGCGCGATTCGGCCCTAAACCCCCGTACGTACGTGGCCGGTTGTGCCCCAATCTCCTGGTGCGGTCCGGACAGCACGCCTAACGTGGAAGCGGGAGGTTGTCGCCCGTGCACTCTGCGTTGCGTACGGGCGCGTCCCTCTTCCCTGCCCGTAAGACCCCGCCTGCTGGGGTCGCGAGAGGAGAACCCATGTCGCTCGACGTCTCACCGGCGCTGTTGGAACAGGCCGAGCGAGGCGAGGTCGACGAAGCCGACTTCGTCGACTGCGTCCGGACCTCCCTGCCCTACGCATGGGAGATGATCAGTTCTCTGGTGGCTCAGCTGAAGGTGGACGGCGGTGCGTTCGCCGACAACCAGACGCCGCCGCCGGACGAGCAGGCACGCGGTCAGCTGCTGCGTGCGCTCGCGAGTGACGCGATCCGGGGGGCGCTCCAGCGCCACTTCGGCGTCCGTCTGGCGTTCCAGAACTGCCACCGCGTCGCGGTGTTCCCCCTGGACTCCTCGGTCGACGAGCGGCTCGCCCGCTTCACTTCCGTACGGGCCCAGCTGCTGAACCAGTCGCCGGAACTGCGTGACTGCTGAAGCCTCGTGCTGCCGCTCCGCATCGCGGGAGATGCAAGAGATGCAGGGCGGCAGCAACCTGTGAAGGCCGCCGACTCCGTGGATCACACAAGCATGGGCAGCACCTCCGACCCCAGCCTCCTGACGTTCTCCTCCGTGGCCACGATGTCGCCCGAGCCCTCGACGAGCAGCGCGAAACGCGTGATCCCGGTCCGCTCGGAGGTCGCCGCCAGCCGGTCCGCGGCCACCCGGGGCGTGCCCACCGGGTGCAGCCGGCACAGCAGCTCGGTGTACGCCACGGCGTCACGCATCGCCCGATGCCGGCCGTCCACCGTCACATGGGCGTCCAGCCCCTGTTTCAACCAGCCCGGCATCGCTTTGATCAGCGTCTCCGCCGCGTCCGCCCGGCGGTCGGCGATCTGTGCCACCCCCGCCGACACATGACCCGCCGCCGCGCGCGCGATCACTTCCGGCGCATGGCCCGCGGCACGCGCCTCCGCGCGCCACAGTGCGACCATGTCGGCCTTCTCCTCGTCGCCGCAGTGCATCCCCAGCAGCATCGGCAGCGCATGCGAGGCCGCCAGCTTCACACTTCCCGGAGAGGTGCACGCGAGGATCGTCTCCGGCATCGGGTCGCCGTCGATGAGCTCGTCCGGCCGCGGCACGACCGGGACCTCACGGAACCGGTAGCGCTCGCCGTCACTGCCCACGCGGGGCTCGCGCAGCCAGCGCAGCAGCAGCTCCAGCGACTCGGGGAACCCCTTCTCGTACGCCTCCAGGCCGGTCCCGAACACCTCCAGGTCGACCCACGGGCCGCCCCGGCCCACGCCGAGGGTGAACCGGCCACCCGACGTGAGGTGCAGCAATGCCGCCTGCTCCGCCAGCGCCACGGGGTGCACGGTCGGCAGCACGCTGACCGCGGTGCCCACCCGGATCCGGCGTGTCCGGCCGAGCAGCAGCGCGGCCAGCGTCACGGCCGAGGGGCACACGCCGTACGGCACGAAGTGATGCTCGGCCAGCCAGACCGCGTCCAGCCCGGACTCCTCGGCCACCTCGGTGGACCGCACCGCGCGGTGCAGCGCCTCCCCCTGGCCCTGGCCGGGAAATTGGGCCGCCAGTACAAAAGTTCCCACACGCATCGCCTTATGCCTCCTTGACCGGCCGACGCGGCTCCCCTCACTGGCAACAACGTCTGACACGTGCCAAAGGCACGGCCGTCCGTGAAGTTGTTGCGATTTTCCGGTAACTGGGCCCGATGGAGCGCTCACTCCGGGGCCGTCGGGTGCGAGTACCCAACTCCCGGGCCCGTAGGCTGGTCCACAACTGTTGGCGTCCGCTCGAGTGAGGTGTTCCGTGTCCCCGCGCCGCAACCGCCCCCATGGCGGTGGGAAGCCGAACGAGAGCGCCGGAGAACCGGGGGACCGGTACGGCGGATTCCAGCGCACCGAGACCTGGCAGGGCGAGGAGTGGTCCGTGCGCCACGTCGCGGGCGCAAGCGCCGCCGGCAAGCGCTACCGCTGCCCCGGGTGCGACCAGGAGATCCCGTCGGGCGTGGCCCATGTGGTGGCGTGGCCGGAGTACGGCGGAGTGGACGACCGCCGCCACTGGCACAAGGCGTGCTGGAACGCGAAGGACCGCCGCACCTCCAAGGTGCAGCGGTCCCGCAACGCGCCCCGATACTGATCAGACGTCGCGCTTCTCCACGCTGACGTACGCGCCGGCGAGCGCGACCGCCGTGACGCCCGCCAGGATCCACAGCGGCGTCCAGCCGTGCGGGCCCGACTCGCTCAGCCCCGTGTCGCTGTAGAAGGCGATGAGGAGGCTCGGGATCGAGTACTCGAACAGCGCCTGCTGCACGTCCTTCAGCGACTCGGAGAACATGAACATGGCCGCCACCAGCGGCAGGAGCATCACGCCGATCATCACGGTGATGGCACCGGCGGAGTGCCGGATCAGCGCGCCGACGGCGAGCGACAGCAGACCGAGCACCGCGGTGAACAGGCCGGCGCCGACCGTGGCGCGGAACCACTCCTCACCGGTCGCCGCCCCGGAGTCCACGATGCTGCTCTGGAACCCGGCGACCAGCGCGGCGGTGACCGTCGTGACGGTGAACGACAGCAGGAAGAAGACGATCGCCTTGGCGGTCAGCACCCGGCTGCGGCTGGGGCAGGCGGTCAGCGTCGTACGGATCATGCCCGTGCCGTACTCGGACGCGATCGTGAGCACGCCGAGCGTCACCACGCAGATCGAGCCGAGCAGCACCCCGTAGAAGCCGAGGACCAGGACCGACTCCTCGCCGAGGTCGGTGCCGGAGGCCGAGACCGCGACGGCGGCGAGCAGACCGATGCCGACCATCAGCACGATCATGACGCCGAGCGTCCACATCGTGGAGCGCACGGAGCGGATCTTGGTCCACTCGGAGGCGAGCGCGTCCCCGAGGTGGGCGCGGCGGACCGGGATCGGCGAGGTGTACGTGTACGCAGGCGGCTGCTGCTGGTACGGGGTGGTCATCGGACGTCCTCGGTGTCGCTCTTGGTCAGGTCGGCGGGGGCGGCCGCGGGTGCGGGCGCCGCGGGCGGCGGCACGGCGGGGGCGGCCGGCGCGGGGGCGGCCACCGGCGGGCCGGCCGGGGCCCGGTGGTCCTGCGGCACGGGCGCGTGGGCCGGGGCGCCGGGCGCGACGCCCTGCTGACCGCCGGTGTACGGGTTCTGTCCGGGCGGCGGCGGGGCGTACCAGCCCTGCTGCGGCACGTCGGGGATCACGGGCTGCGGCGGGGCGTACCCCATCGGCTGCTGCTCCATGAGCCCGTTCTTCTGGTCCGCCGTCGAGCGGTAGTCCACGGCGCCCTGCGTCAGCCGCATGTACGCCTCCTCCAGCGAGGCCTGGTGCGGGGACAGCTCCCACAGCCGCACGTCGGCGCCGTGCGCGAGGTCGCTGATCCGCGGCAGCGCGAGACCGGTCACCCGCAGCGCGCCGTCGGGCTCGGACAGGACGTGCCCGCCCGCCTCCGTCAGCACCGCCGTCAGCTTCTCCCGCTGCGCCGGCTCGGTCTGCGGGGTACGCACCCGGGCGAAGTCGGCGGAGTTGGCCGAGATGAAGTCCTTGACGCTCATGTCCGCGAGCAACTGGCCGCGGCCGATCACGATCAGGTGCTCGGCGGTCAGCGCCATCTCGCTCATCAGGTGCGAGGAGACGAAGACGGTCCGGCCCTCGGCGGCGAGCGACTTCATCAGATTGCGCACCCAGAGGATGCCCTCGGGGTCCAGGCCGTTGACGGGCTCGTCGAAGAGCAGCACCTGGGGGTCACCGAGCAGCGCGGCCGCGATGCCGAGGCGCTGCCCCATACCCAGCGAGAAGCCCTTGGACCGCTTCTTCGCCACGTCCTGCAGACCGACGACCCCGAGCACCTCGTCGACCCGGCGGGCCGGGATGCCCGCGAGCTGGGCCAGCGACAGCAGGTGGTTCCGCGCGCTGCGCCCACCGTGTACGGCCTTGGCGTCGAGCAGCGCACCGACCTGCCGGGGCGCGTTCGGCAGCTGCCGGAACGGGTGACCGCCGATCGTGACATGTCCCGAGGTGGGCTGGTCCAGGCCCAGGATCATGCGCATGGTCGTCGACTTCCCGGAGCCGTTCGGCCCCAGGAAGCCGGTGACGGTGCCGGGCCGCACCTGGAAGGAAAGGTTGTACACGGCCGTCTTGGCGCCGTAGCGCTTCGTCAGGCCGACTGCCTCGATCATTCTCCAGCCCCATCGACAGGTCACATCGTCGTCGGGGCAGTGGCGCTGTGGACCAAGCCCCCGTAAGAGGTAAGAGGATATCGAGGGCTTGACGGTTCCACGGAAGACGTGCGAAATGATCCGGGGGCCGGGGGCCGGGGGCCGGGGGCCGGGGGCCGGGGCTGGGGGGCCGGGGGCCGGGGGCCGGGGCTGGGACGCCCTAGGCGTCCCGCTTCTTCACCACCAGGTAGCCGCCGATCAGCGCGGCCGCCACCCACAGCAGCATGATCCCGAGCCCGCCCCAGGGGCCGTACGGCGCGTCGTCGCTGTCCAGCGCCCCCGGCACCACCTGCATGATCCTCGCGCCGGCCTGGTCCGGGAAGTACTGAGCGACCTCCTGGGCCTTCGGCACGTTCGACAGGATCTGCGAGATCAGGAAGAAGAACGGGACCAGAATGCCCAGTGACAGCATCGAGGAGCGCAGCATCGCCGCCACACCCATCGAGAACAGCGCCATCAGCCCCATGTAGATCCCGCCGCCGACGACCGCGCGCAGCACGTTGTCGGCGCCGAGGTCCGTACGGTGCTCACCGAGCAGCGCCTGGCCGAGGAAGAACGTGAGGAAGCTGGTCGCCAGCCCCACCGCCAGCGCCAGGACCCCCGCCACCGCGATCTTGCTGAAGAGGAAGGTCGCGCGTTGCGGCACGGCGGCGAGCGAGGTGCGGATCATGCCGGAGCTGTACTCCGTACCCACCACCAGTACACCGAAGACGACCATCGCGAGCTGGCCGAGGACCATGCCGGAGAAGCTCACCAGGGTCGGGTCGAAGGTGGCCTGCTCGGCGGGGGAGAGGTCGTCGAAGGTCGCCTCCAGCAGCGCGCTCAGCGCGGCGCCCATCGCCACGGTGACCACCAGCGCGCTGGTCAGCGTCCAGACCGTCGACGAGACCGTGCGGATCTTGGTCCACTCGGACTGGAGGACCGCGGGTACCGACGCCATGGCTCAGACCCCCTTCGGTGCCCACTGCGGGCCGTTCGCGGATTGGGCGTGGTACTCGACCGCGGCCGCCGTCATCTGCATGAACGCCTCCTCCAGCGAGGCGCGCTGGGCACTGAGCTCATGCAGCACGATCCCGTTCCGGCCGGCCAGCTCGCCGACCTCCTCGGTCGTCGCGCCGTCGATCTCCAGTGCTCCGCCGGCCGCACGGACCGCGGTCATGCCGCTGCGGTGCAGCAGGTCGCGCAGCTCCTCCTGCTGCGGCGAGCGCAGCCGGACGTAACTCCGGGAGTTCTGGTGGATGAAGTCCGCCATGGAGGTGTCGGCGAGGAGCCTGCCCTGGCCGATCACGATCAGGTGATCCGCCGTCAGGGCCATTTCACTCATGAGATGGCTGGAAACGAAGATCGTCCGCCCTTCGGCGGCGAGCGACTTCATCAGATTGCGGATCCAGTGAATTCCCTCGGGGTCCAGACCATTGACGGGTTCGTCGAACATCAGGATTTCCGGATCACCCAGCAGTGCGCAGGCGATTCCCAGTCGCTGCCCCATACCCATCGAGAAACCTTTCGGCTTCTTCTTGGCCACCGCCGAGAGGCCCACAAGATCGAGAACTTCGCCGACGCGCTTCTCCGGAATACGGTTCGACTGGGCCAGGCAGAGCAGATTGTTGTACGCGCTGCGGCCGCCGTGCATGGCCTTCGCCTCCAGCAGCGCACCGATGTACTTCAGCGGTTCCTGCAGATCCCGGTAGTGCTTGCCGTCGATCCGGACCGTACCGCTGGTCGGAATGTCCAGATCGAGCATCATGCGCATCGTGGTCGACTTTCCCGCGCCGTTGGGCCCGAGAAAGCCCGTCACGACCCCGGGACGGACCTGGAAGGAGAGATGGTCGACCGCCGTCTTGGCACCGAAACGTTTCGTAAGCCCCTCGAGCTCGATCACCCGTCCACGCTACGAGCGCGCAAACTCCCCCGCCACCGGAATCACACATGCCGCCGACCACGCCCCGGGGGCGCGATCGGCGGCATGCGTGCCGGAGTCAGCGGGACTGCTGGGCCGGGACGCCGCGGGAGACCGGCTCGTCGTCCACGGGGGAGCCGGCCGCGGCCACCGCCGCGCCGGTCAGCGTGGCCAGCATCTCGCGGACGTTGGTCAGCTGGGCGTTGATGGAGTCGCGACGGTTCGTCAGCGCCGCCAGCTCGCGCTCCGATTCGCTGCGGATACGGTCCGCCTTGGCGTTCGCGTCGGCCACGATGTCCTCGGCCTGGCGCTGCGCGGTCTCCACCGTCTGGCGGGCCCGGCGCTCCGCGTCCGTACGGAGCTTCTCGGCCTCCAGGCGGAGCTGCTCCGCGCGGTGCTCGATCTCCGCAAGGCGCTTTTCGGCCTTTGCCTGGCGGGAGGCCAGGTCGCGCTCGGACTGCTCACGGCGCTTGGCGAGGTTGGTCTCGAAGTCGGCGGCGGCCTGCGCGGCCTTCGCCCGGGTCTCCTCGAAGAGGGCGTCCGCCTCCTCGCGCTTGGACTGCGCGTCCTTCTGCGCCTCGGCGCGCAGCGAGTTCGCCTCGCCCTGGGCCTTCTCGACGATCCGAACGCCCTCGTCCTCGGCCTTCGCCTTGCGCTCCGCCGCGAACGACTCGGCGTCGTTGCGCACCTGCTGGGCCGCCGACTCGGCGAGCTCCCGGTGCTGCTCGGCGGCGCGACGGGCCTCCTCGCGCAGGTCCTTCGCCTCCTCCTCGGCCAGACGGAGGATCTTCTCGACACGGGCACCGAGACCGGCGTACGACGGCTCCGCGTCGCTGACCTGGGCCTGGGCGTTCTGCGTTTCGAGGTGTAGCTCCTCGATGCGCTTTTCCAGAGAGGTGATTCGGGCCAGAGCACTGTCACGGTCGGCGACGAGCTTGGTAATGCGGTCGTCCACCTGACCGCGGTCGTAACCACGCCGCACGAGCTCGAAGCCGAAGGGGGAGGAAGTGTCGCTCATGGGGTTCCTGTCGAATGAGACCGGTGAGGTGATAGAGGGAATCCTAGGGGCCGAAGCGGCGTGTCATCGAGCGGATGCCCGTTCAATCTGGAGAATGTCCAGCCTTTTGGGTGGCTTAACCGTCGGTTGACTTGCCACTCGAACGGGTACTACCCGCTGCCGCGCCCGCCTTGACTCCGCCGTCCTTGGTACCCCCCGATGGAGCCTCGAAAGACTCCAACGCCTCCAGTACGTCCTGGACACGGGAGATCTCGGCCTGAATGTCCTCCCGACGGCGTACCAGCACGTCCAGCTCACGCTTACCCTCGGAGATCATCTTTTCGGCCTCGCGCTCGGCTTCCGCCTTCACCTTCTCGGCCGCACGGGTGAGCTCCGCCTTCTTCTGCTCGGCCTCCTTGAGCAGTGCCTCCGCCTTCTTCACCGCCGCGATCCGGACCTTCCCGGCCTCCGAGTTCGCGTCGGACAGCAGCTCCTTGGCCTTCGCCTCGGCCTCCGCCCGCTGTTCGGTTGCCGCCCTCACCAGCTTGTCCACGCGCTCGCCGGCGGACTTCATCTGCTCGGCGCTCTCCCGGCGAGCCCGCTCGTGCAGGTCCTCGATCTCGGACTCCGTACGGCGGCGCAGCTCCTCCATGCGCTCCCTTATGGCGGTCGCGTCGCTGCGGGCCCCGACCAGCAGCTCGTCCGCGTCCGTGCGGGCCTTCTCCACCAGCGTGTTGCCCTCGACGGTCGCCTCGGCGACGATCCGCTCGGCCTCCTTGCGGGCCGCGCCGACCATCGTGTCGGCCTGCGACTCGGCCTCCGCGGTCGCCCGCAGGGCCTCTTCCTGCGCCTTCGCGACGAGCTGGTCGGCCTGCTCGGCGGCGTCCGTCCGCCGCTTGGCCGCGGCCTCGCGCGCCTCGTCGACCACCCGGTCCGCCTCGGCCCGCGCCTCGGTGCGGATCCGCTCGGCGGCCGCCTCGGTCTCCGCACGGTGGCGCTCGGCCTCCGCGCGGATGCGCTCCGCCGCCTGCTGCGCCGAACCGACCGTCTCCGCGGCCTCCGCGCGCAGCCGCTCCGCCTCGCCGGTGGCCTCACCGACCAGCCGCTCGGCCTCGCTCGTCGCCTCGGTGATGAGCTGGTCGGCCTGCTCGGCCGCGTCCGCCCGCCGCTTGTCGGCCGCCTTCCGCGCCTCGTCCAGCACCTGCTCGCCGTCGGCCCGGGCGGCCGCGCGCAGCGCCTCGGCCTGCGCCTCGCCCTCTTCCTTGACCTGCTCGGCCTCGGCCCGGAGCCGCGTCGCGTCCCGCTCGGCGGTGGTGAGCACCTCGGCCGCCTCGGCCGTGATCCGCTCGGCCTCGCTCGTCGCCTCGCCGACCAGCCGGTCGGCCTGCTCGGCGGCGTCGGAGCGGCGCTTGTCGGCCGCCTGCCGGGCCTCGTCGAGCACCTGCTCGGCCTCGGCCGCGAGCCGCTCGGCCTCGCTCGCCGCCTCGCCCACCAGCCGGTCGGCCTGCTCGGCCGCCTCGGAACGGATCCGGTTGGCGTCGTCCCGGGCGTCCGCCCGGGTGCGCGCCGCGTCCTGCTCGGCGGAGGCGAGCGAGTCCGACGCCTCCGTCCGCACCCGCTGGGCGTACTCGGCGGTGTCCGACTTCAGCCGCTCCGCCTCGGCCAGGGCATCGGCCATGGTCCGCTCGGCCAGCGACTTGGCCGCCTCGGACTCCTCCTGGGCCCGCGCCCGGATCCGGCCGGCGTCCTCCGCCGCACGCTCCCGCTCCGCGTACGCGTCGGCGCGGACCCGGTCCGCCTCGTCCTGCGCCTCGGTCTTCGTCCGCTCCGCGGCGTGCTCGGCGGCCGACCGCAGCCCGGTGATCTCTTCCTCGGCCTGCTCGTGCAGCCCGGCGACCGCGTCCCGCACCTGCTGGGCCGTCTGCTCGGCGGACGTCACCATCTCCGTGGCGCGCCGGTCGGCCTCCTCGACCAGGCGCTGGGCCTCGGCCTGCGCGTCCTCGACGCGCCGGCGGGCCGATGCCAGCAGCTCCTCGCTCTGCTCGCGGGCCCGCTCGCGCTCCTGGTCCGCCTCCGCGCGGGCGGCGCCCAGCGTCTCCTCCGCCTCGCGGCGGCGCCGGTTGGCCTCCTCCTGCGCGGCGGCCAGCTCCTCGGCGGCCTCGGTGGTCACCCGCTCGGCGGCCGCCTGGGCCTCCGCACGCATCCGGTCGGCGGACTCCTGCGCCTCGCTCTTGAGCCGCTCGGCCTCCGCGGCGGCCTCCGAACGGAGCCGCACCGCGGCGTTCTCCGCCTCGGCGCGCATGGTCGACGCGTCCGCCGCCGCTTCCGTGCGCAGCCGCTCGGCCTCCTGCTCGGCCTGGGCCTGGAGCGTCCGCAGCCGCTCGGCGGACTCCCCGCGCAGCCGCTCGGTCTCCTCGGCCGCCTCGCGCCGGATCCGCTCGCCCTCCGCGCGCGCGTCGGTCAGCGCCTGCTCGGCCGACCTCAACCGCGCCTCGGCCTCGGAGTGCAGCCGGGACAGCTCCTCGGCGGCCTCCGCCTGACGGGCAGCGACACCCCGCTCGGTCTCCTCGCGCAGCGCGGCAGCGGCCTGCTCGGCCGCCTCCCGCACCGACTCGGCCTGCTCCTCGGCCTCGGTGCGCAGCCGGTCGGCCTCGGTTCGGGAGCGCTCCAGCGTCTCCTCGGCCTGCCGGCGCAGGGTCGTCGCCCGCTCGATCGCCTCGGTGCGGACCCGCTCGCTCTCGGCGGTCGCGCCCGCCCGCAGCTCGTCGGCGTCCGCCTTCGCCTTGGTCAGCAGCTCCTCGGCGGTCTTCGCCGCCTCCTCGATCTGCTGGACGGCCTCGCGCCGGGCCTCACCGCGGATCCGCTCGCCCTCGGCGATCGCCTCGGCCCGCAGCTGCTCGGCCTCGCCGCGCAGCCGGCGCGCCTCCTCCTGCAGCTCGACCGTCTTGGCGCGGTACTCCTTGGTGTCGTCCTTCGCCGCGCCCTTCAGCTGTTCGGCCGTGTCGGCGGCCTCGCCGCGCAGCCGGTCGGCCTCCGCCTCCGCCTCACGGCGGATCCGCTCAGCCTCCTCGGACGCCTTGCGGGTGGTCTCCCGGGCGTCCTCCGACGCCTTGGTCAGGACCTCCTCGGCGGTCCTGGCGGCCTTGGCGAGCTGCGCGGCCGAATCCTCGGCGGCCACCGTACGGGCCTTCTCCGAGGCCTCGGCGACCAGCTTGTCCGCGGTCGCGCGGGCATCGGCGAGCGCCTGCTCGGCCTCCGCCTTGAGGGTCTCGGACTCCTTGGTGGCCTCGGCGACCAGGCGGGCGATCTCCGACTTCGCCGTACGGCTGCGCTGCTCGTTCTCCGACTCGGCGCTGGCCAGCCGCTTGGCCGCCGCGTCCCGGGCCTCCGCGACCAGCTTGTCGGCCTCGGCGCGGGCCTCCCGAAGCCGGTCCTCCGCCTCGGTCAGCCGCTGCTCGGCCGTCCGGCTCAGCTCGGTCGCCTGCTGGCGCGCCTGCTCCGACTCGGCGGTGGTGGCGCTGCGCAGCTGCTCGGCGTGGCTGGTGGCCTCCTGCGCCTGCGTCGACGCGGCGTTCAGCAGCCGCTCGGCGTCCTTGCGGGCGCGCAGCAGGATCGCCTCGGCCTCGGCGCGGGCCGCCTCGGCCTCCGAGCCCAGCCGCTGGCGGGCCTCCTCGGCGAGCCGGGTGGCCTCCGCGCGGGCCGCCGCCAGTGACTGCTCGGCCTCGGCGCGGGACTCCTCCAGCAGCCGGCGGGCCTGTGCCTCGGTGCGGGCGCGCAGCTGCTCCGCCCAGGCCACGTTCTCGTTGACGTGTGCCTCGACGGTCTGCCGGCGCTCGGCCAGCTCCTGGTCGAGGCGCTGGCGGCGCTGCACCGCCTCGGCGTGCAACTCGGCCTGAAGCCGTGCCTGGTGCTCGGCGTGCTCCTGCAGGATCCGCTGGGTCTGGTTGCGGGCCTCGCGCAGCTCGCGCTCGGCGTCGGAGCGCAACTGGTCGGCCTGGATCTGGGCGTTACGGAGCAGCTGCTCGGCCTGGTAGCCGATGTCGGCGCTGTCGTAGGCGGGCCGGGACGCGATGGTGCGGCGCGCTTCGTGCAGCTTGGCGCGCAAGACTTCGACCTGGTAACCGAGGTCCTCGGCGTGCTGGACGGCCTTCTCCCGCTCGGTCTTCAGCCGGTCCATCTCGGCTTCGAACCGCGAAAGGTGGTCGTCAGCCCGGTGGCTCTCCTGGCGTTCGTAGCCCCGCACTGCGCGGTCCCATCCGTCCCCTGGTCGCAACTCTCTTGTACGAGCACCGTTCGCCGGCGAACGGCCCCCCGGGAATGGTGTCAGATCGACGACCCCGACGACGACGCCGCGGCGCCGTCCCGATCCGGCCCCGGCCCGGAGCCGCCCACTCTACCGGGCCGGGAATCGGGAGGTCAGTGCTCCGCCGAGGACGCATCGGCGGACGGCTCGGCCGAGGTGACGAGTTCGGTCAGGACGCCATGGCAGTCCTTGGGGTGCAGGAACGTGATGCGGGAGCCCATCGAGCCGATCCGCGGCTCGTCGTAGAGGACGCGTACGCCCTTGTTCCGGATGGCGTCGGCGTCGCCGTCGACGTCCGCCGTCCCGAAGGCGATGTGGTGGACCCCCTCGCCGTTCTTGGCCAGCCACTTCCCCACGGCGGAGTCCTCGCGGGTGGGCTCCAGCAGCTGGAGGTAGGAGGCGCCGCCGTCGGACGTCTCATTGATCTTGAGCATGGCTTCCCGGACGCCCTGCTCCTCGTTGACCTCGGTGTGGAAGACCTCGAACCCGTACGTGGCACGGTAGAAGTCGACGGTCTTGTCGAGGTCGAAACAGGCGATCCCGATGTGGTCGATTCGCGTCAGCATTGCTCCAGTGCAGCGCTCCGGGAGGCGGTTACGCAACGTGCGCGCGATCACACCGGTCGGCCGGTGACCTGAACCAGTACCGCTCAGTACATTGGCGGTAAACCCTCGTTCACTCCTCATCCAAGGGGCCGTGCCTCATGTCTCGAACGACCGGTACCACCTCAGTGATCGTCGCGGGCGCACGCACGCCCATGGGCCGACTGCTCGGCTCGCTCAAGTCCTTCTCGGGGGCCGACCTGGGTGGCTTCGCCATCAAGGCCGCGCTCGACCGCGCCGGCATCGGCGGCGACCAGGTGCAGTACGTGATCATGGGCCAGGTGCTGCAGGCCGGCGCCGGGCAGATCCCCGCCCGCCAGGCCGCCGTCAAGGCCGGCATCCCCATGAACGTGCCCGCGCTGACCGTCAACAAGGTCTGCCTCTCCGGCCTCGACGCCATCGCCCTGGCGGACCAGCTGATCCGCGCCGGCGAGTTCGACGTGATCGTCGCCGGCGGCCAGGAGTCCATGACGAACGCTCCGCACCTGCTGCCGAAGTCCCGCGACGGCTACAAGTACGGCGCCGTCGAGATGCTCGACGCCATGGCGCACGACGGCCTCACCGACCCGTTCGAGGGCGTCGCCATGGGCGAGTCCACCGAGAAGCACAACACCGTCCTCGGCATCGCCCGCCCCGAGCAGGACGAGGTCGCCGCTCTCTCGCACCAGCGTGCGGCTGCTGCGCAGAAGAACGGCATCTTCGAGGCCGAGATCACGCCCGTCGAGATCCCGCAGCGCAAGGGCGAGCCGGTCGTCTTCTCCAAGGACGAGGGCATCCGCGCGGACACCACGGTCGAGTCCCTCGGCAAGCTGCGCCCGGCCTTCGCCAAGGACGGCACCATCACCGCCGGCTCCGCGTCGCAGATCTCGGACGGCGCGGCCGCCGTGGTCGTGATGAGCAAGGCCAAGGCCGAGGAGCTCGGTCTGGACTGGATCGCGGAGATCGGCGCCCACGGCAACGTCGCGGGACCGGACAACTCGCTCCAGTCGCAGCCGTCCAACGCGATCCTGCACGCCCTGAAGAAGGAGGGGCTGGAGGTCGCCGACCTCGACCTGATCGAGATCAACGAGGCCTTCGCCGCCGTGGCCGTGCAGTCAATGAAGGACCTCGGGGTAACCCCTGAAAAGGTGAACGTCAACGGTGGCGCGATCGCGCTCGGACACCCGATCGGCATGTCCGGCGCCCGTCTCGTCCTCCACCTCGCGCTGGAGCTCAAGCGGCGCGGCGGCGGCGTCGGTGCGGCCGCGCTGTGCGGCGGCGGCGGCCAGGGCGACGCGCTGGTCCTGCGCGTCCCGGGCAACGGCAAGTAAACCGGCTGTTAGGAGCTCTGTACCGATGGTGGACGTTCCCGCACTGGTGGCCCAGGCACGGGAGGGCAGGCCGCGGGCCGTGGCCCGGCTGATCTCGCTCGTGGAAGGGGCGTCCCCGCAGCTCCGTGAGGTGATGGCGGCGCTCGCGCCGCTGGCCGGCGGGGCCTACGTCGTGGGCCTCACCGGCTCTCCCGGCGTCGGGAAGTCCACCTCGACGTCGGCGCTGGTCACCGCGTACCGGAGGGCCGGCAAGCGGGTCGGCGTGCTCGCCGTGGACCCGTCCTCGCCGTTCTCCGGCGGGGCGCTGCTGGGCGACCGGGTCCGGATGTCCGAGCACGCATCGGACCCCGGCGTCTACATCCGGTCGATGGCCACCCGCGGCCACCTGGGCGGCCTCGCCTGGGCGGCACCGCAGGCGATCCGGGTGCTGGACGCGGCCGGATGCGACGTGGTGCTCGTCGAGACGGTCGGTGTGGGCCAGTCGGAGGTCGAGATCGCCTCGCAGGCCGACACGTCCGTGGTGCTGCTCGCACCGGGCATGGGCGACGGGATCCAGGCCGCGAAGGCGGGCATCCTGGAGATCGGCGACGTGTACGTGGTCAACAAGGCCGACCGGGACGGTGCCGACGCCACCGCCCGCGAGCTCAACCACATGCTGGGGCTCGGCGAGTCCCGCGGGCCCGGCGACTGGCGGCCGCCCATCGTCAAGACGGTGGCGGCCCGGAGCGAGGGCGTCGACGAGGTCGTCGAGGCCCTGGAGAAGCACCGGGCCTGGATGGAGGAGCGCGGGGTGCTGGCCGAGCGGCGCAGGGCCCGCGCGGCCCATGAGGTCGAGACCATCGCGGTCACCGCTCTGCGCGAGCGGATCGGCGACCTGCACGGGGACCGGCGGCTGGACGCGCTCGCCGAGCGCATCGTGGCCGGCGAGCTGGATCCGTACGCGGCGTCGGACGAGCTGGTCGCGGGTCTGACGGGGAACTGAGGCGGCCGCCGGCGCGCTGTCCGCCGGTCGTCGGAGTGATTTTTTCCGGGGGCGGGCCGGTTCCCGGCGGTGTGCGGACGCTGTTTTCCGGGTGCGGGCCGGCCCGCTTCCGCCGGTGGGAGGGGGTGCGGCCCCTCCTGACTCGACCCGCCCCCGGAGGGCCCCCACCGGGCCGGCGGCCCGACGTCTTCGCAGGGCGCGACGCAGTGCCGCCCACCCCTGCGGGACGACCCCGCACGGCCCCACCCCTGCGCGGGGCGGCCGGCCGCGAGTGTCAGTCGTCCTCGTTGTCCTGGGTGACCTTCCCCGTCACCGCGTCGACGTCCCAGTCCTGCAGCGTGCCGTCCTTCGTGAGTACCTCGGCGTCCCAGGTCCTGCCGTCCTCGTCGTCCAGGTCCAGCGAGATCACCGTGCCGTGGGCCGAGGCCGCCTTCAGCGCCTCGTCGGCCGTCACCTTCACGCCCTTGAGGGCCTCCTTGATCTCGACGACGTCGTTCTTGTCGTCCTCCCGGTCGTCGTCCCGGTCGTCGGACGCCGTGGGCGCGGCGGCGTGCGCCCTCTGCGGGGTCTCCGCCGCCGAGGTCGTCGCGAACGCCGCCGCCGTACCGCCGGTGACCAGGGCCGCCGCCGCGACCGTGGCGATGATCAGGTTGCGCTTCATGAGCTGACTCCCGTGGGTTGGGTCGGTTGTTCGGTACGGGAATCACTCTGCGCGCGGCTCGCTGAAGCCAGGCTGAAGGCGGCTGAAGGTCTCTTCAGGTTCCGTTTGGGACCCTGAGCGCATGCGCCTGTTGATCGTGGAGGACGAGAAGCGGCTCGCCCTGTCGCTCGCCGCCGGGCTGCGGGCCGAGGGGTTCGCCGTGGATGTGGTGCACGACGGTCTCGAGGGCCTGCACCGGGCCGGGGAGGGGTCGTACGACCTCGTGATCCTCGACATCATGCTGCCCGGTATGAACGGCTACCGGGTGTGCGGTGCGCTGCGGGCCGCCGGACACGACGTGCCGATCCTGATGCTCACCGCGAAGGACGGCGAGTACGACGAGGCCGAGGGGCTCGACACGGGCGCCGACGACTATCTGACCAAGCCCTTCTCGTACGTGGTCCTGGTGGCCAGGGTGAAGGCCCTGCTGCGCCGGCGCGGGGGCAGCCCGTCGCCCGTGCTGCGGGCCGGGGCGCTCTCGGTGGACACCGCGGCCCGGCGTGTGCGCCTGGGCGGGGAGGAGATCGCGCTCACCGCTCGGGAGTTCGCCGTGCTCGAGCAGCTCGCGGTTCGGCCGGGCGCTGTGGTGTCGAAGGGGGAGATTCTGGAGCACGTCTGGGACTTCGCCTACGAGGGCGATCCCAACATCGTCGAGGTCTACGTGAGCGCGCTGCGGCGCAAGCTCGGCGCGGAGGTCATCAGGACCGTGCGCGGCGCCGGATACCGGCTGGAGGAGCGGTGAGGC
This sequence comes from Streptomyces sp. STAM6, assembly GCF_054963715.1. NCBI lineage: Bacteria > Bacillati > Actinomycetota > Actinomycetes > Kitasatosporales > Streptomycetaceae > Streptomyces > Streptomyces sp. STAM6. The sequence goes on from NZ_JBUEFZ010000003.1 coordinate 283,485, forward strand.
ACCCGCTGCGTTCCGTACGCGCCCGCACCGCGCTCGGCGCGGTGCTCGTGGTGGCGCTGGCCCTGGTCGTCGCCGGGGGAGCGCTGCTGGTCGTGCTGCGCGGCAACCTGGTCGACCAGGCGGGGCTGCAGGCCAACGTCTCGGCCCGGTCGGTGGCGTCGCAGATCGCCGACGGGACCCCGTTCGACCAGCTCGACCTGCCCGACGACACCGAGGAGCACCCGGTGCAGGTGGTCGACGAGGAGGGCCGTGTGGTCGCCGTCGGGGAGGACATCGAGGCCATCGAGGGCACGGGGAGTCCGGGTACGAAGGCCGTCCCGTCCGAGGGCGGCGACGGCGAGCGGGGCGAGGTCTCCGAGGACGTCGCGTACTCCTCGGGGGACGTCACGGTCGGCGGCGAGACCGCCGAGTACCGGTTCGCGGCGGTACGGGCCTCCGGTCCGGCGGGTGAGGCGACCGTGTACGCCGGCGCCCCGCTGGCCACCGAGGCGGCCACCGTCGCGGGGGTGCGCGCAGCCATGCTCGCCGCGCTGCCGGTGCTGCTGGCGGTGGTCGCCGGTGTGACGTGGCTGGTCACCCGGCGGGCGCTGAAACCCGTCGAGGACATCCGCCGCGAGATGGCGGCGATCACCGCGTCCGAGGACCTCTCGCGCCGGGTGCCCGAGCCGGGGACGCACGACGAGGTGGCCCGGCTGGCGCGGACGACCAATGAGACGCTGGCCGCGCTGGAGGCGAGCGTGGAGCGGCAGCGGCGGTTCGTCGCGGACGCGTCGCACGAACTGCGCAGCCCGATCGCGAGCCTGCGTACCCAGCTGGAGGTCGGGGCGGCGCACCCGGAGCTGCTGGACGTCCCGGGGGCGGTCGCCGACACCGTACGGCTGCAGCAGCTCGCGGCCGACCTGCTGCTGCTGGCCCGGCTGGACGCGGGTGAGCCGGCCGGGCGGGCGCGTTTCGACCTGGCCGGGCTGGTGCGCGAGGAGGTCCGCCGGCGGAGCGGCGACCGGGTCCCGGTCCGGGTCGACGCCGAAGGCCCCGCGGAAGTGAACGGGTCACGCGGGCAGCTGGCCCGGGTGCTGGGCAATCTGCTCGACAACGCCCAGCGGCACGCGGCCGACCGGGTGGCGGTGACCGTGCGGGGCGACCGCCGGCACGTCCTGGTCACCGTCGAGGACGACGGCGCGGGCGTGCCGGAGGCCGAGCGCGAGCGGGTCTTCGAACGGTTCGTACGCCTCGACGACGCCCGCAGCCGGGACGAGGGCGGCGCGGGTCTCGGCCTGGCCATCGCCCGTGATGTGGTGGTCCGTCACGGCGGGAGCCTCACCGTCGGCAGCGCCCCGTCGGGCGGCGCGCTGTTCGTGCTGCGCCTGCCCGACGCGGCGGGATGAGCCCTGGAGTCAGGGCTTTCCCCGCAGACCCCGCAGCTGTTCGGCGATCGGTTTGAGGGAGCTGCGCAGCTCGCCGAGGGCCTCGGCGGACAGCAGGTCGATGAAGTGCTTGCGCACCGATTCGACGTGGTGCGGAGCCACCTTCTGCATGGTTTCCATGCCGTGTTCGGTGAGCACGGCGTACAGGCCGCGCCGGTCCGACTCGCAGTTCTCCCGGCGAACCAGCCCTGCGTTCTCCATGCGGGTGATCTGATGGGAGAGCCGGCTCTTCGACTGGAGGGTGGCGGCGGCGAGATCGCTCATCCGCAGGCGGTGGTCGGGCGCCTCGGAGAGATTGACCAGAATCTCGTAGTCGTTGTTGGTCAGGCCGAACGGCTGGAGGTCCTTCTCCAGCTGGTACGTCAGCAGCCGATTGACGTCCAGATAGGTGCGCCAGGCGCACTGTTCGGCATCGGTCAGCCAGTGGGTGGCCGTCTCGGTCTCCATATATGGATTCTACCTAAGAAGTTGAATTCTGGACGAAATGAGGTCTGTGACGCCGGGCACTCCGGCCCCCCGTCCTCAGCTGCCCGCAAGGGTGCAGACGTTCGAGGGCGTCACACTCCGCAGACTACCGCTCACAGCCCGAAGCGACGCTGGAGGTCCCCCAGCTGTCCGGGAAGGCGCGGTGTCGAACCATGCTGACCGTGGCCGGATCCTGACCCTCCGGACAGTAGGCCGCCCCCTCCGGGGACTCCCGGCTCGTGCGGTACGGCGCCCGTCGCCTGCTCCGCCATCAGGGTCTCGGTCGACTGCAGCAGCACCGTCCCCGCACCCACGAACTCGAACTGGTGCTCCTCGCCCGACGCGCCTCCGATCCCGGTCAGCTGACGCAGCCCGCCCATGACCCCGCTCATGTAGCCGTGGTCGTAGTGGTGGCATGGCGAGGGGCAGTCCGCCCACCCCACCAGGGCCTGCGGGTCGACGCGGATCGGTGGCTCCATGAAGACCACCGGACCGTTCGACGCGGCCACGAACTTGCCCGTACCGATCAGCGTCAGGAAGCCCGGCACGATCGACTGCTTGAGGGCCAGCGTCGGCTGGTAGGCCAGCAGGTTCCCGGCACGGATGGTCAGGTTTCCGTCGTCCAGGTCGTAGGAGTTCACGTCGAAGGCGCGGTCCGCGAGCAGCATCTTGCCGCTGCCCTCCGCCACCACCCAGTCGCCCGCGTGCAGGGGGGAGTGGAAGCTGGTGCGGACCAGCCGGTCCAGGCGGCCGTGGCCGACGCCGTTGAAGTCGATCCGCCCGTAATAGGCGATCATCTTGCCCTTCTGCAGGAACCACTGGGAGCCCTTGAGCTCCACGCAGAAGGTGTACGGGTTGACGTTGTCGTCGCTCGGCAGCGTGGTCGGGTCCCACATGACGGGCGTGCTCACAGCTTCTCCTCCGACGCCTGGACGTACACCGCACCACTGCCGCTCAGTTCCAGCTGGAACGCCTCGCCCGAGCCGCGGCCCACCATGTCGCGCCAGCCGAGCGCGGTGGAGAGCTTGTTGCGCACGTCGCCGTGGTGCGCGACGTAGGCCTGGGGGTCGACGTGGACCGGGCGGCCCGGCGTGATCGGCAGCTCTATCACGCCGCCGTGCGCCATCACCGCGACGGCGCCGTGGCCCTTGAGCGTGGTGGTGAACAGGCCCTGGCCGGTGACCTGGCCGCGGACCATGCCCATGACCCCGCCCTGCGCACCCAGGAACATCGTGCCCTGCTGGAGGGTGCCGTCGAAGGCGAGCAGCCGGTCCGCCTCCACGTACAGGGTGTCGCCGGTGAGGGCGATGACCTGGATGTGATGGCCGCCGTGCCCGAACATCACGGTCCCGTTGCCCTCGACCGTCATCAGGGGGGTCGACTCGCCCGCCACGCGGCGGCCGATCATCGACATCACGCCGCCCTGGCCGCCGGCCATGTTCGGCGTGAAAGTGACGTCGCCCTTGTAGGCCAGCATCGCGCCGCGCTGGCTGAACATCTTCTGGCCGGGCGTGATCGACGCCTCGACCATCTTCGAATTGATCTCCCGGAACGGCATCAGACGTCCCCTCCGACCGTGTTGCGCTCGCTCGGCTGCACGTACACGAGCCCGTCGCCCTCGAAGCGGATCTGGAACGCCTCGCCGCCGCCCTCGCCGAGCAGCGTGCGGAACGTCACACCGGACTGGAAGCTCTGCTGGAGGTTGCCCTGATGGGCGATGTACGCGCCGGGGTCGACCGACAGCGGGTACTGCGGCGTCACCCGCAGCACCACGGCCGGGCCGTCGGAGGTGATCGCGGCCTGGCCGGTGCCCTCGACGGTGGTGGTGAACAGCCCGTTGCCGGTGGCCCCGCCGCGCAGGCCGGTGAAGCTGGTGCCGGTGCGCAGGGAGCCGTCCGCGCAGAGCAGATTGCTCGCCTCGACGTACAGCTTGTCGCCGTGCAGGGAGACCAGGTTGATCTCGGAGGCCCGGTCGGCGAAGAAGCAGGTGCCCTGCCCCTTCACCTCCATCACGGTCATCTGCTCACCGGTGAGGCGGCGGGTCACCATCCCGCGCAGGCCCTCACCGCCGCCGGACATCTTCTTGAAGGCCATCTGGCCGTCGTACGCGACCATCGAGCCGTTCTTCGCTTTGACGGCGTCGCCGGTCATGTCGACGGCGAGCACTTTGCTGCCTTGGAGTCGGAACGTTGCCACCAGCAGAAGGTATCCGGTGGCCCCGGGTGCCGACAGCCACCCCGAGGAGGATGCCGACCCTGACAAAAGGCGGGGAAAGCCGCCTGCCAGAATGGACCGGACCGCTTGTGCGTCGATTCACAAGATCGATCCCCAACGCCGAAGGTGCTGCCTCGTGGACATCAAGACCGCCTCCTCCCTCCACCGCCTCCGACTGGTCTCCGCCCCGGAGGCCGTCTCCTTCCTGCTGCTGCTCGTCTGCTCGGTGCTCAAGCGCACGACGGAGTTCAACGCGGTCCCGGTGATGGGCGCCGTCCACGGTGTGCTGTTCATCCTCTACGTGCTGTTCTGGCTGGACGCCTGGAACCGCACCAAGTGGGAGCTGAAGACGGCCGCCCTCTACTTCGTGCTGTCCGTCCTGCCCTTCGGCGGCTTCTTCGCCGACCGCAAGCTCAGGCGCGCCGCCGACGACGCCGTCATCGCCTCCCGCGCCCGGCGCGAGGGCAAGGTGAACGCGTGATCGTCGCCTTCTCCGTGACGCCGCTCGGTGTGGGCGAGGAGGTCGGCGAGTACGTCGCCGACGCCGTCCGCGTCGTGCGGGAGTCCGGTCTGCCGAACCGCACGGACGCGATGTTCACCTCGGTCGAGGGTGAGTGGGACGAGGTCATGGACGTCGTCAAGCGCGCCGTCGCCGCCGTCGAGGCGCGTGCCCCGCGTGTGTCGCTCGTGCTCAAGGCGGACCTCAGGCCCGGTGTCACCGACGGTCTGACCGCCAAGGTCGAGACCGTGGAGCGGCACCTGTCCGCCTGAAGTCCCGCCACCTGACCCCGGTCCCACGTGGGCCGGGGTTTTTCGTTCCCCGCGTGTTGAGCGACTGCTCAAATCGCTGTTACCTTTCCTCTTGAGCAGTCGCTCAAAAGCGCTGACCCGGGAGAGTACGTCATGTCGCTGTACGTGGAGACGCGTGTCCGGGTGGACCTGGAGACGCTCTGGGAGCGGACCCAGGACCCGGCGCAGCACCAGCGGTGGGATCTCCGGTTCACCGAGATCGACCACCTGCCGTGCGAGCCGGGCGAACCCCAGCGGTTCCGGTACGCAACCCGTGTGCTGCCCTTCCTGACCGTCGCCGGCACCGGTGTCTCCGCGGGGGAGCGCCACCGGGCCGGCGGTGAGCGGGTCTCCGCCCTCCGGTTCGCCTCCCCGCACCCGCTCTCCCCGCTCGCCCAGGGCAGCGGGTACTGGCGCTACATCCCGGTGGACGGCGGCGTCCGCTTCCTGACCGGGTACGACTACCGGCCCCGCTGGGGACGCTTCGGCGCCGTCGCCGACCGGTTCGTGTTCCGCCCCCTGATGGGCTGGGCGACCGCCTGGTCCTTCGACCGGCTGCGCCTGTGGTGCGAACGGGGCATCAGCCCGGCCCGCTCACTGGCCCACGCGCTCGTGGAACTGGCCGTGCGGGGCCTCGCCGTGGCCGCGGCGGTGCTCGGCTGTCTCTGGGCGGTCTGCCCGGCCACCTCCGCCGAGGGGACGGCGCTCGGCGGTACCTCCTGGTCCCTGCTCACACCGCCCGCCGCGGCCGCGCTCACGAGCGGGGCCGGCGGACTGCTCCTGCCGCTCGGCGCCGTCGCGCTCGCCGCCGTCGCACTGCTCGCGCCGCCCTCCGCGCGGACCCCCGCCGCCCGGCGCTGTCTGCGCACTCCACCCGCGCGCACCGCCGCACCCGAACTCCTCACCACACTGGAGCACGCATGACCTCGATCTTCCGCCGGGCCATGGGCGACGACTTCGACCGGCTCCATCCCCAGCTGCGACGGCGCTTCTCGGTCGGCCTCGACAGCGGCGAGGCGTGCACCGGCCGCGGGGTGATGGACCGCATCTGGCACGGGCGTGCCTTCGTCAAGCCGTTCCTCGCCCTCGGCGGCACGCGCAACATCCTCCTCCCGCGCACCGGCCGGCACGTCCCCTTCACCATCGAGAACGTCCCCTACACGGACTCGTACGGCCGGGAGACCGTCACCTTCGTACGGACCTTCCTGCTGCCCGGCGGGGCCCGCAGGTTCGACGCCACGATGATCCACAGCCCCGAGCGGAACTGCGTCCTGGACTACCTCGGCACCCACCAGCATCTCGCCAGCGATCTGCACCTGACCGCCGAGTCCGACGGTTCGCTGCTCATCCGGTCCGGGGAACACCGTTTCCGCGAGGGCCCGTTCGACGTCCGCGTGCCCCACCTCGTCGGCGGCGACGCCGAGGTGCGCGAGTCGTACGACGACACCGCCGGCTGCTTCCGCATCCGGGTGAAGGTGACCAACCGGCGCTTCGGGCCGCTCTTCGGGTACGAGGGGTCCTTCACCGCCCAGTACACCGACGTACGCTCCCACGGGGTGCGCGCCGGGCTGCGCCCGGTACGGGAGGAGATACGCGTATGAGCGCGGACACCAAGGTCAAGCTGCTGGAGGGGGCGCTGCGCACGCTCACCGAGCAGGGCATCGCGAAGACGTCCGCCCGCTCCGTCGCCGCTGCCGCCGGGGTCAACCAGGCCCTGGTCTTCTACCACTTCGGCTCCGTCGACGAACTCCTCGCCGAGGCCTGCCGCCACGGCACCGAGCAGCGTGTCGCCCGCTACCGGGAGCGGCTGAAGGAGATCACCAGCCTCGCGGAACTCCTCGCCTTCGGCCGTGCGATGCACGCGGAGGAGCGGGAGGCCGGCACCGTCGCCGTACTGGGGCAGCTGCTCGCCGGCGCCCAGACCCAGCCGCGCCTGGCGGCCGCCACCGCCGCCGGGCTCGACCTGTGGATGGAAGAGATCGAGCACGTCCTCAGCAGGGTGCTGGCGGGGACGCCCGTCGCCGAGTTCACCGACTCCGCGGGACTCGCCCGCGCCGTCGCGGCGTCGTTCGTCGGTCTGGAACTGTACGAGGGCGTCGACCCGGACGGCGCCGGGCGGGCGTTCGACGCCCTGGAGCAGCTGTCCGTGCTCGTCACCGCGCTGGAGGAGCTCGGGCCCGTGGCCCAGCGCGCGGTCCGCCACCGGCTGCGCCGCACCGCCCGCTGACACCGCGGGGACTTGGCCGCCGCGCCGCTCTGAAACCGCGTCACAGGCAAAACCGCCCGCTCGGACGCCTCCGGTCGACACCTCGCGCCTTCTCCACTTGTGTGGGGGGTATGGCGACCTCGCTCGACAGCTGGAGGCACGGTGCGACCGGAGGGCTACGACTACGACACGTACAGCCGTCTCGCCGGTCCTCTGACGGAGCCCGACCGCACCGCCCGCACGGTCCGGTACCGCAGCCTGCTGTCCCGGGAGCGGCACCGAATACGCGCGGTGCTGCTGATGTACGCCGCGCCGCTGCTCTCGGCGGTCCTCCTCCTCTACCTCGTGTGGCCCTCCCACCGGACCACCCGCGAGGGCGGCGAGCGGTGGCTCATCGCGTTCGACACGGTGATGCTCGTCTCGATCGGCCTCATCTGTCTCTTCATGCTGGTCAACGTGGTCTCCGTCGCCCACGCCACGATGGTCGCCCGCGACCCGGTCCCCGTCGTCCCGCAAGCCGGCACCCGGGTCGCCTTCCTCACCACCTACGTGCCCGGCAAGGAGCCCCTCGCCATGGTCCGGGCCACCCTCGAGGGCGCCGTCCGTGTCACGCACGACGGGCCCCTCGACGTGTGGCTGCTGGACGAGGGCGACGACGAACGGGCCAGGGCCCTCTGCGCGGAACTGGGCGTGCGCCACTTCACCCGCGCCGGAGTCCCCGAATGGAACCGCGAGAAGGGCGCCCACCGGGCGAGGACCAAGCACGGCAACTACAACGCCTGGATCGCCGCGCACGGTGACGCCTACGACTTCTACGCCTCCGTCGACACCGACCACGTACCGCTCCCCGGCTTCCTGGAGCGGATGCTGGGCTACTTCCGTGACCCCGACGTCGCCTTCGTGGTCGGACCGCAGGTCTACGGCAACTACACCTCGCCCGTCACCAAGGCCGCGGAGTCCCAGCAGTTCCTCTTCCACGCGCTCATACAGCGGGCGGGGAACCGCTACCACGCGCCCATGTTCGTCGGCACCAACAACGTCGTACGCATCGCCGCCCTCCGGCAGATCGGCGGGCTGTACGACTCCATCACCGAGGACATGGCCACCGGCTTCGAACTCCACCGCCACAAGAACCCGCGGACCGGGCGCCACTGGCGGTCCGTCTACACGCCCGACGTGCTGGCCGTGGGGGAGGGGCCGGCCTCCTGGACGGACTTCTTCACCCAGCAGCTGCGCTGGTCGCGCGGCTCCTACGAGACGCTGTTCAAGCAGTACCGCAAGGCCTTCTTCCGGATGCCGCCGGGGCGGCTGCTCCACTACACGCTGATGCTCGTCTACTACCCGATGACGGCCGTCAACTGGTTCCTCGGCGTCCTCAGCTGTGTGCTCTTCCTCTGGCTCGGCGCGTCCGGCACCCAGGTGTCGTCCGCCGTCTGGCTGATGCTCTACAGCGACGCGGCCGCCCTCCAGATCGGCCTCTACCTGTGGAACCGGCGCCACAACGTCTCGCCGCACGAGCCGCGGGGCTCCGGCGGACTGGCCGGCATGGTGATGTCCGCGCTCTCCGCGCCCATCTACCTCAAGTCACTGGGATCGGCGCTGCTGCGCACCGACGGCCGGTTCGTCGTCACCCCCAAGGGCGGAGAGGCCAGCGCCGACCGGCCGGCCACCTTCCGCATCCACCTGTACTGGGCGGCCGTCCTGGCCCTGTCCCTCCTCGTCTCCGTCCCCCTCGACCACACGCACGCGGCGATGCGCACCTGGGCCGTCCTCGCCCTGGCCGTCGCACTCGCCCCGGTCTGCGTCCACGGCCGGGCCGTGCTCCAGGAGCGGCGCGCGACGGCCCGGCTCCGCGCGGCCGCCGGACCGAAGCCCGGAGAGGAGCAGGAGGCGGTGCTCGCCACGACGACAGGAGGGAACTGAGCCATGGCCTACCGGCCGTCCGAGAGGTTCAAGAAGACGCTGCTGGGCGGCGGAGCGGTGCTCCTCCTCGCGGGCCTCAACGCCCCGGCGGTGCTCTCCTTCGCCGAGGAGAAGTACCACGCGTACAAGATCTCCCGGCCCGGCTACAAAGCGAGATACGGCTCCTGGCAGCTGATGGAGGCACCCGGCGCCCACCGGATCAACGCCATCCACGCCGCTCTCCTGCGCACCGGCAAGGTGCTGCTCATCGCGGGCTCCGGCAACGACCAGAAGAAGTTCGACGCGGGCACCTTCGACACCGTCCTGTGGGACCCCGTGAAGAACACGTTCAAGAAGATCCCCACGCCCGAGGACTTCTTCTGCGCCGGGCACAGCCAGCTCCCCGACGGCCGGCTGCTGGTGGCCGGCGGTACCGCCCGCTACGAGGTGCTCTCCGGTGAGGTGAAGCGGGCGGGCGGCGGGATGCGCGTGATGAACGAGAACCCGGACAGGGCCGTCACCCTCCCCAAGGGCACCGTCTTCCGCTCGCCGTCGGGCGTCGAGTACGTCTCCACGGCAGGCGTCACCGTGCCGAAGGCCAAGCGCGACCTGAAGGTCGCGTCCCTGGGGAGCGGCCGGGGGAGCCCCTGGGAGACCAGGGTGACCGCCGGCGAGGCGCGTGTCTTCGTGGAGGCGAAGGAGGAGGGCCCGCGGGCGCTGACCACGCAGGCCGCGCAGTACGAGGTCGTCGGCCTGAAGGGCAAGGACGCCTGGAACGTCTACGGCCTCGCGCAGCGGCTCACCACCGAGAAGCAGGACTTCCAGGGCATCAGGGCGGCCTACGAATTCGATCCCGTGGCCGAGAGGTACGTCCCCGTCGCCCCGATGAAGGACGCCCGCTGGTACCCGACACTGGTGACGCTCCAGGACGGCAGGGTGCTGGCCGTCTCCGGTCTCGACGACGTCGGTGACGTGGTCCCGGGCGACAACGAGATCTACGACCCGCGCACCAGGAAGTGGTCCCCGGGGCCCTTCCGCTACTTCCCCACCTATCCCGCCCTCTTCCTCACCCGGGGCGGCAAGCTCTTCTACACCGGCTCCAACGGCGGGTACGGACCCGACGACAAGGGCAGGGCCCCGGGCCTGTGGGACCTGAGGACCAACGTCTTCCGGGAGATCCCCGGCCTCACCGACGCCGACCAGCTGGAGACCTCCGCGTCCCTGATCCTGCCGCCCGTGCAGGACCAGAAGCTCATGGTCCTCGGCGGCGGAGGGGTCGGCGAGTCCGCACGCTCCACGGCACGGACCGCGATCGTCGACCTGAAGGCCGCCGCGCCCGCCTTCCGCGACGGCCCCGCACTGCCCCGCGGCACCCGCTACCTCAGCACCGTGCTGCTGCCCGACGACTCCGTGTTCACCACCGGGGGATCGGAGAAGTACCGCGGCCGCGACGCGAGCGACATCCTGAAGGCCCAGTTCTACGAGCCGGGGAGCAACACCTTCCGGCCGGCCGCCGACCCCGCCGTCGGCCGCAACTACCACTCCGAGGCGCTGCTGCTGCCCGACGGCCGGGTCGCCACGTTCGGCTCCGACCCGCTCTTCGGCGACCGGGACAACACCAGGCTCGGCAGGTTCGAGCAGCGCATGGAGGTGTTCAGCCCGCCCTACCTGTACGGCCACGGCGAACGGCCGGTGCTGGGGGCCGGCCCCCGGGAACTCGACCGGAGCGGCCGGGCGACGTTCCGCACCAAGGACGCGGGCCGGATCGCCGGGGCACGCCTCATGCGGCCGAGCGCCGTCACCCACACCACCGACGTCGAACAGCGCTCCGTCGCCCTGGAGCTGACCCGGGACGCGAGCAGCGTGACGGTCCGGGCGCCACTCGACCGGACGCTGGTGCCGCCGGGCTGGTACATGCTCTTCGTGGTCGACGGTGACGGCCGGCCGTCCGTGGCCAAGTGGGTCCGGGTCCGCTGACGGAGGGGCCGTCGCCGGACGGGGTCACCGGGTGGTGCGGCGGGCCAGCCCCAGCGCGTAGTCGGGCCACCAGACGCCTGCCTGCGGGCCGCCCCGGCACGGCCCGTCCGACTCTCCCGGCCGCTTGATCCACAGATACGCGTCGAGGCGTTCGTCACCGGTGTTCTCGGTCGGGGGCGTGCCGAGGGCCCGGCCCGGGGGATTGCACCAGGCCTCCCCGCCGGCGCCGGGCAGCGGCCCCGCGCCGTTGCGGCTGGTGTCCATGACGTAGTGCGCCCCGCCGAGCCGTCCGGACAGCTCGGTGCCGTACGCCCGGACCGTCGCATCGGTCTGGAAGTTGGAGACGTTGAGCGCGAACCCGTCGGCCCGCCCGATCCCCGCGCGCCGCAGCGGCTCGACGAGCTGGGCCGGGTCCCTGATCCACGCCGGGTTGCCCGCGTCCACGTACACCTTGGTGCGCGGCTGCTCCTTGAGCCGGTCGACCGCGTCCGACAGCAGCTCGTAGCGCTCGTCCCGGTACTCGGCGGGGGTGCACCCGTCCACGAGGTGGGGCACCGCGTCCGGCTCCAGCACCACGATCGCCGGGGCGTCGCCGACGGCCCGGGCGAAGGCGTCGATCCACGCGCGGTAGGCGTCCGCACCGGGGGCGCCCCCGGCCGAGTACCGTCCGCAGTCCCGGTGCGGGATGTTGTACGCGGCGAGCAGGACCGTGCGCCGCTTCGGCGCCGCTCCGAGCACGGCCTTCCGCACGGCCCGCCCGGGGTCGTCCGCGGCGGGCCACACGGCCACCGGCCGCGCGGAGATCCGCCGCATCACCTCGGCCTCCTCGGTGCGGCCCCGAGCCTCGTACTGCTCGACCTGCCGGGCCGCGGGGCTGTCCGGGTCGACCCAGAACGGGGAGTCCGCCGAGGGCGCGGCCTCGCCCCGGGCAGCGGGCCCCCGCGAACGGGACTGCCCGGCCGGCGTGCCGCCGGAGGAGCAGCCGGCCATGAGCGCGGCCGCCACGAGCAGCAGGGTGAGAACGCGGAACGATCTGCGGCCGGACATCCAGTCCCCTCGCACCAGCAATGGACAGACCGGGCACATCGTTACACAACGGTCATGGGCTCCACGGGTGCGACACCGCCTCCGCCCCGGCCCCCGAGCCCGCCAGCGTGATCCCGAGCGGCGTCCGTTCGTAGAGCACCTGGTGCCCGTACCGCCGTGAGGTGAGCAGCCCCGCCCCGCGCAGCACGGACAGGTGCTCCGACACCGACGAGGGCGCCAGACCCAGCCGGTGGGCCAGCGCCGTCGTCCCGGCCGGCTCGTCGAGCGCGCACAGCACATCGGCCCGGGTCCGCCCCAGCAACCGGGCCAGCGCCTCGGGCGTCCGGCCGTGCGGCTCGCTCCACAGCCCCGCGATGCCCCGCGCGGGATAGACGACCGTCGGCTGCCACGGCGGCTCGAACCCGGAGACCACATCCGGCCAGACGAAGACGGACGGCATCAGCACCAGTCCCTGCCCGTCCAGGCTGCGCACATGGTCCCCGCGGTACGCGATCGTCAGCGTCGACTCCTCGCCGCCCCCCTCCCGAGACCAGGCCAGCTTCGGGTGCAGCTCACCCATCAGCCGTTCGAGCCCCGCTTCCGCCAGCCGGCGCGAGTGGTACGCCACATCCGCCTCCAGCAGCGCCCTCAGCCGAGGCCACTCCGGTGCGACCAGTGCCTCCCAGGCGCGCTCCAGAAGCGTCGCCAGCCGCTCGACCGACCGCACGGGATCATCGAGCAGCGCCCGGCCCGCCGCCGATTGGGCGAGCCCCGGCACCTGCCGCAGCGTCCGGCTCATGTCGTCGTACGCCGTCCCCGGGTCCGTGGCCCGCACGGCCGCGATCTCCTCCGCGAAGGAGGCCGCCGGCCCGATGGGCGGTGGGTAGAGCCAGTCGGGGTTGTGGCCCCGGCGCGGCATCAGCAGCTGCAGCGGCTCGAGCTCCAGCCCGGCGGCCGCCTCCCTCGTCCGCCGCAGCCACGGCAGGTGGTACCCGTGCTGCTCCGGCCGCGCCAGCGTCCGCACGGCCGCGTGCGTCTCCCACAGCGGCGACACGGCGAACCGGCAGCGCAGCAGATCGGTGCCGCCGAAGTGCAGGTATTGCGGCATCCGCGCCCCCTTCCCGGCCTTCCCCGGTCCGAGCGTCCGCCGGACCGGCGGGCAGGTCGACTCGAACATTCGGACCCGGCCGAAACTCTAGGGCGCCCGCCGGGCCGACGGCACGCTGCTGTCCATGTCCCGCCACACCCCTGCCGACGACCCCGCCGCGCCCGGATACGCGGCGGTCTTCCGCGTCCGCCCGTTCCGCGCCGTCTTCGCCGCCCACCTGCTCTCACTCCTCGGCGTGGTCGTCAGCGAGATCGCCCTCACCGTCCTCGTCCACGACCTCACCGGCTCACCGCTGCTCAGCTCCCTCACCTTCGCCCTCGGCTTCCTGCCGTACGCACTCGGCGGCACCCTCCTCGCCGGCGTCGCCGACCGCTACCCAGCCCGCCGGGTGCTCGTCGTCTGCGACCTCCTGTGCGCGCTGTGCGTGGCCGGCATGGCGCTCCCCGGCACGCCCGTCGCCGCGCTCCTCGCCCTGCGCTGCGCCGTCGCCGCCGTCGCCCCCGTCTTCAACGGCACCCGCATGGCCACCCTCGCCGACATCCTCGGCGACGGTGATCTCTTCGTCCTCGGCCGTTCACTCCTCCGGATCGTCTCCCAGGGGTCGCTGCTCGCCGGATTCGGCGCGGGCGGCCTGCTGCTCACCGTCGTCTCCCCGCGGGCCGCGATCTGCCTGACCGTCGCGACCTTCCTGGCGTCGGCCGTGCTCCTGCGCCTCGGCACCAAGCCAGGGGCCGCCCGCGCCGGTGGCGAGCGCACGGCGCTGGTGCGCGACTCCCTGGCCGGTGCCCGCTCGGTCCTCGCCGACCGGCGGATCCGGGCGCTGACCCTGATGTTCTGGGTGCCGCCGCTGTTCGCCGTCGTGCCGGAGGCCCTGGCCGTCCCGTACGCCGCCGGCACCGGCGCCTCCACCGCCGCGCTCGGCGTGCTGATGTGCGCCATGCCCGTCGGCACCGTCGCGGGCGAACTGCTCGCCGGGTCGGTGCTCGGCCCGCGGGCCCGGGAGCGGCTCGTGCTGCCCTGCGCGGCCGCCGGGCTGCTGCCGTTGCTGCTGTACGCCGTCGAGCCGGGCATCGCCCTCGCCGCCCTCGCCCTCGCCCTGTCCGGGGCCACCGGCGCCTACACGCTCGGCCTCGACCGCTGGTACGTCGAGGCCGTGCCCGAGGAACTGCGCGGACGGGCCATGACCCTGATGACCGCCGGAATGATGACCGTCCAGGGCGTGGGTATGGTCGCGGCGGGCGCCGCCGCCGAGATCTGGCCGGTGCACGGAGTCGTGACGGGCGCCGGGGTCATCGGCACGGTGTGCGTGCTGCTGCTCGTCGCGGAAGTGCGGAGGACCGAACAGCGAGACAGGGCTGACCAGCATGTGACCAGTCGGTAAGGTCGTGCACGTGCCGAAGCCGCTCAGTCTCCCGTTCGACCCCATCGCCCGCGCCGACGAGCTGTGGCAGCGCCGCTGGGGGCCCGTCCCCTCGATGGCCGCCATCACGTCGATCATGCGCGCACACCAGATCCTGCTCGCGGAGGTCGACGCGGTGGTCAAGCCCTACGGGCTGACCTTCGCGCGGTACGAGGCGCTGGTGCTGCTCACCTTCTCCAAGGAGGGCGAGCTGCCGATGTCCAAGATCGGCGAGCGGCTGATGGTCCATCCCACGTCCGTGACCAACACCGTCGACCGGCTGGTCAAGTCGGGTCTGGTGGCCAAGCGGCCCAACCCCAACGACGGCCGCGGCACCCTCGCCTCCATCACGGACAAGGGCCGGGAGGTCGTCGAGGCGGCCACCGCCGACCTGATGGCCATGGACTTCGGGCTCGGCGCGTACGACGCCGAGGAGTGCGCCGAGATCTTCGCGATGCTGCGACCGCTGCGGGTGGCGGCCCACGATTTCGAGGACAAGTAGGCCCCCGGCCCCGCGCGAAGATCGCCGGGAACGTGCGGTTACGCTCGACGCCATGAAGAGGAGCGTGCTGACCCGCTACCGGGTCATGGCCTATGTGACCGCCGTCATGCTGCTCGTGCTCTGCACGTGCATGGTGTTCAAGTACGGGTTCGACACGGGCGAGGATCTGACCTTCGCGGTCTCGCAGACCCACGGCGTCCTCTACATCATCTACCTGATCTTCGCCTTCGACCTGGGCTCCAAGGCGAAGTGGCCGTTCGGCAAGCTCCTGTGGGTGCTGCTGTCCGGCACGATCCCCTTCGCGGCGTTCTTCGTCGAGCGCAAGGTCGCCCGGGACGTGGCGCCGCTGTTCGACGGCGCCCGGCCCGAGCCGGTCAAGGTGTAACCGAGCGTAACCCCGACCGCCGTACGCGTGGTGTGCGGCGGTTGGCCATCGACATTTACTAGGACGTCCTAGTAAATTCGAAGGTATGGACGCTGACGCCATCGAGGAAGGCCGCCGACGCTGGCAGGCCCGCTACGACGCCGCCCGCAAGCGCGACGCGGACTTCACCACGCTCTCCGGCGATCCCGTAGAGCCCGTCTACGGGCCGAGGCCCGGCGACACCTACGACGGCTTCGAGCGGATCGGCTGGCCCGGTGAGTACCCCTTCACCCGCGGCCTGTACCCGACCGGCTACCGCGGCCGCACCTGGACCATCCGCCAGTTCGCGGGCTTCGGCAACGCCGAGCAGACCAACGAGCGGTACAAGATGATCCTGGCCAACGGCGGCGGCGGGCTCTCCGTGGCCTTCGACATGCCGACGCTCATGGGTCGTGACTCCGACGACCCGCGCTCGCTCGGCGAGGTCGGCCACTGCGGCGTCGCCATAGACTCCGCCGCCGACATGGAGGTCCTCTTCAAGGACATCCCCCTCGGCGACGTCACCACGTCGATGACGATCTCCGGGCCCGCGGTGCCCGTCTTCTGCATGTACCTCGTCGCCGCCGAGCGCCAGGGCGTCGACCCGGGCGTCCTCAACGGCACCCTGCAGACGGACATCTTCAAGGAGTACATCGCGCAGAAGGAATGGCTCTTCCAGCCCGAGCCCCATCTGCGGCTCATCGGCGACCTGATGGAGCACTGCGCGGCCGGCATCCCCGCCTACAAGCCGCTCTCCGTCTCCGGCTACCACATCCGCGAGGCCGGGGCGACGGCCGCGCAGGAGCTGGCCTACACCCTCGCCGACGGCTTCGGATACGTCGAACTCGGCCTCTCGCGCGGCCTGGACGTCGACGTCTTCGCCCCCGGCCTGTCCTTCTTCTTCGACGCGCACGTCGACTTCTTCGAGGAGATCGCCAAGTTCCGCGCCGCCCGCCGCATCTGGGCCCGCTGGATGAAGGACGTCTACGGCGCCAGGACCGACAAGGCCCAGTGGCTGCGCTTCCACACCCAGACCGCGGGCGTCTCGCTGACCGCCCAGCAGCCGTACAACAACGTCGTGCGCACCGCCGTGGAGGCCCTCGCCGCCGTCCTCGGCGGCACCAACTCGCTGCACACCAACGCCCTCGACGAGACCCTCGCCCTGCCGTCCGAGCAGGCCGCCGAAATCGCCCTGCGCACCCAGCAGGTGCTCATGGAGGAGACCGGCGTCGCCAACGTCGCCGACCCGCTCGGCGGCTCCTGGTACGTCGAACAACTCACCGACCGCATCGAGGCCGACGCCGAGAAGATCTTCGACCGGATAAAGGAACGCGGACTGCGCGCCCACCCGGACGGCCGGCACCCCATCGGGCCGATCACCTCCGGCATCCTGCGCGGTATCGAGGACGGCTGGTTCACCGGCGAGATCGCCGAGTCCGCCTTCCGCTACCAGCAGTCCCTGGAGAAGGGCGACAAGCGGGTCGTCGGCGTCAACTGCCACGAGGGCTCGGTCACCGGAGACCTGGAGATCCTGCGCGTCAGCCACGAGGTCGAGCGGGAGCAGGTCCGCGTCCTCGGCGAGCGCAAGTCCCGGCGCGACGACGCGCGCGTACGCGCGTCGCTCGACACGATGCTGACCGCCGCCCGCGACGGCTCCAACATGATCGAGCCGATGCTGGACGCCGTCCGCGCGGAGGCCACCCTCGGCGAGATCTGCAACGCCCTCAGGGACGAGTGGGGCGTCTACACCGAGCCGCCCGGCTTCTGACCCGGACAGCGACAACCCGCCGCCCCCACCCGGAAAATGCCGCGTGCGCCCTACGGCGCACGCGGCATTCTGATGCCATGCAGATCACCATCAGGGAAGCCACGGCCGACGACTGGTCCGCCATCTGGCCGTTCTTCCACACCATCGTCGCGGCCGGCGACACCTTCACGTTCCCGCTCGACCTCGGCGAGGAGGACGGCCGCGGCTGGTGGATGCTCTCCGCGCCGAACCGCACGGTCGTCGCCGTCGACGCCGACGGCACGATCCTCGGCACCGCCAAGATGAACAACAACCAGCACGGCAACGGCGCGCACATCGCCAGCGCCAGCTACATGGTCGACCCCGCCCACGGCGGGCGCGGCGTGGGCCGGGCACTGGTCGAGCACACCCTCGACCAGGCCCGCGCGGACGGGTTCCGTGCCATGCAGTTCAACGCCGTCGTGGAGACCAACAAGCACGCCGTGCGGCTCTACGAACAGCTCGGCTTCCGGATCGTCGGCACCGTCCCCGAGGCGTTCCACCACCCCACCGAGGGGTACGTGGCGCTGCACGTCATGCACCGCCCGCTGTGAACACCAGCCGGAACAGCGCACCACCGCCCGGTGCGTTCCCGGCGGTCAGCTCCGCGCCGTGGGCACGGGCGATCTGCCGGGCCATCGCCAGCCCCAGGCCGGAGCCGGGCAGGGCACGCGCCGACTCGGCCCGGTAGAAACGGTCGAAGACATGGGGGAGATCACCGGGCGCGATACCGGGGCCGTGGTCCCGCACGGTCAACCGCGGCCCGGTGAACTCCACCTCCACCGGTGGCCCGCCGGGCGGGCTGAACTTGGCGGCATTGTCCAGCAGATTGGTCATCAGCCGCGACAGCCGTGACGGCACCCCGGGCACGGTCATCGCGTCCGCCGAGTCGTCCGTCCGCAGCGTGAAGCCCGTCTCCGGCCAGTGCGTACGGGCGGTGGCCACCGCGTGCGCGAGCAGCGCGGCCGGCCGCACGTCCTCCACCAGCGGCCGGGGCTCCTCGTCCCGCGCCAGCTCGATCAGGTCGTTCACCAGACCCGTCACCTCGTACAGCTGCCGGGAGATCGCCGCCGACGCCCGGTCGCGCTGCGCCGGCGTCAGCCGGTCGGCACGCGCCAGCAGATCGGCGTTGGTGCGCAGCGCGGTCAGCGGCGTCCGCAGCTCGTGCGAGGCGTCCGCGACCAGCCGGCGCTGGGCCGTCACGGACTGCTCCAGCTCCCCCAGCATGGTGTTGAACGTGGCCGCCAGCCGCGTCACCTCGTCCTCCCGGCCCGGCGGGCCGGGAGGCAGCTCGATGCGATGGCGGGCATCGCGCGTCGCGGCGATCCGCTCGGCGGTCGCGGTCAGCCGGGCGACCGGCGCGAGACCCGTGCGCGACACCCAGTAGCCGAGGCCCGCGGCCAGCACCACGCCCGCCCCGCCGACCACGGCGAGCAGTCGCGCCGCCTGCCGCACGCCCGTGGCCACCGTGTCGGCACGCAGCGCCACCTGCAGCGCCTTCCCCTTCCCGAACGGGGTCGTCAGCATCCGGCCCGGGCGCCCCGCGACCGTCACATTGCTGTAGTAGGCGGCGCGCCGGCCCGACGCCACCTCCCGCACCGGCCCGGACACCGGCAGCGCGTACGGCTCCGCCGGGTCGTCCCCGGCGTCCACCGGGACGATCTGCGCGCAGGCCGGAGCCGACAGGAAACGGCACTCCGCGGCCAGCACGTCCGGGCCCGACCCCCGATGCTGCTGGACGGCCACCGTCGCCGACTGGGTCAGGTTCAGATCGAGCTGGTGGTACATCTCGTACCGGATGACGACGAACGCCGCGGCGCACACACCCACCGCCACGAGCGCCACGGCCGCGGACGCCGCCAGTGCGAGCCGCGCCCGCAGCGGCCGCCGCCTGCGCCACCGTGCCCCTGGGGGCTGCCCAGCCGATCCTGCCGGGTTCGCGTGTCCTGGTGCCGCGTCTCGCCGTGTTGTCGTCGGTCGCCGACGCTCCGCGTCGACTTCCTCCTCCGTCTTGCGATCCACGGCACCAGACCCCGCTCGCTGATCCGGCCCGATCGGCCGCCCAGCCCCCGCCTTCCTCCGCGCGCTCATGACTCCGCCAGGCGGTAGCCGACGCCGTGGACCGTCTGGACCAGCCGGGGCTCGCCCGCGGCCTCCAGCTTGCGCCGCAGGTAACCGACGTACACGGCGAGGGAGTTGGATTCGGGGCCGAAGTCCCGGCCCCAGACACGCTCCAGGATCGTCTCGCGCGGCAGCACCTGACCCGGGTGGTGCAGCAACAGGTCCAGCAGGGCGAACTCGGTGCGGCTGAACTCCAGCGGGCGGCCGCCCCGGGTGCCCGTCCGGGTAGCCGGGTCGACCACCAGGTCCGCGAACGACAACACGTCCGGCCCCGACGGCTCCGGCGCCGTGCGGCGCAGCAGCGCCCGCACCCGTGCCGTCAGCTCGTCCAGCGCGAACGGCTTCACCAGATAGTCGTCCGCGCCCGCGTCCAGCCCGTCGACCCGCTCGCTCACGGAATCCAGCGCCGTCAGCACGATCACCGGCGTTCGGTCGTCGAGCGCCCGCAGCCGGCGGCACACGGCCAGCCCGTCCAGCACCGGCATCCGCACATCGAGCACGATCGCGTCCGGCTGCCAGGAGGCGACCTCGGACAGCGCCGCCAGCCCGTCGGCGGCGCCCCGCACCTCGTACCCCTCCACCGTCAGCCCGTCCTCGACGGCCGCCCGTACCTCCGGCTCGTCCTCGACGACCAGGATCCTCGCTGCGCTCATGGGGAACAGCCTGCCAAAGGCGCCTCTTAGAACCCTCTTAGACGGTTCCTGGACCGTCCGTGCCATGCGCACACCACTGTCTGTCGTCATCGGTGCGGGCGGCACCGGCGGCCACATCTATCCCGGGCTCGCCCTCGCCGACGCCCTGCGCCGGGCCGTGCCCCACGCGGTGATCTCCTTCGTCGGGACGACCCGCGGACTCGAGGGCCGGCTCGTACCCGCCGCCGGCTATCCGCTGCACACCGTTGACATGATCCCCTTCGACCCGGCGCTCGGCGCCAAGCGGTATCTGCTGCCCGCGGCGCTGCTGAAGTCCGCCGCCCAGTGCAAGGCCATCCTGCGCGAGCAGCACGCCCAGGTCGCGGTCGGCATGGGCGGCTACCCGAGCGCGCCCGTCATCCTCGGAGCCCGCACCGCCGGGCTGCCGAGCCTGATCCACGAGTCCAACGCCGTCCCCGGCCGCGCCAACCGGTTCGCCGCCCGCCTCACACCCCACGTCGCGGTCGCCTTCGACACCGGCCACCTCCCCGGCGCCGTCACCACCGGCATGCCCATCGCCGCGGCGCTGGCCGCCCTCGACCGCCCCGCGCTGCGTCCCGCCGCACGACGGGAGCTGGGCGTGCCCGAGGGGCGGCGCCTGGTGCTCTTCAACGGCGGCAGCCTGGGCGCCGCCCGGCTCACCGAGGCCGCGCTCGGACTCGCCGAGCGATGGCGCCGACGCACCGACGTCCACCTGCTCGTCAAGACGGGGCCCGCGGCGCTCGACGCCACCCGGCGTGCCCTCGCCGGCAATCCGGTCGCCCGGGCCGTGCCCTACCTGGACCGGATGGACCTGGCCTACGCCGCCGCCGACCTCGTCGTGTGCCGGGCCGGTTCGGCGACCGTCGCCGAACTGGCCACCACCGGGGTGCCCGCCGTCCTCGTCCCCTACCCCCACGCGCCGGGCGACCACCAGACACACAACGCCCGGGTGCTGACCGACACGGGCGCCGGGCTCCTCCTGCCCGACGCGGAGACGACCGCCGGCCGACTGGCCGCGCTCGTCGAACCGCTCCTCCACGACCCCGCACGACTGGCGGCGATGAGCGGCGCGGCCGACCCCGGCCCGCACGCCCACGCCGCGGACCTGCTCGCCGAGCGGGTCCTGAACCTCGCCTCCCACCACCGCAACCACCAGGAGTACGCAGCATGAACTTCAGCGGCCGCACCGTCCTCGTCACCGGAGCCGAGGGCTTCATCGGAAGCACCCTCGTCGACCTGCTCGTCGAACGCGGCGCGCACGTCCGCGCGTTCGTCCACTACAAGCCGTACGGCGACAAGGGCAACCTGCGCCACCGGGCGCACGACGTCGAGATGATCGCGGGCGACGTACGCGACCCCGGCCGCGTCATGGACGCCGTCGCCGGCTGCGACACCGTCTTCCACCTCGCCGCGCTCATCGGCATCCCGTACAGCTACGACTCGCCGGGGGCCTATGTGCAGACCAATGTGACCGGCACGGAGAACATCGCCGAGGCGTGCCGCCGCCACGAGGTGCGCCGGCTCGTCCACACCTCCACCAGCGAGGTCTACGGAACGGCGCTCACGGCCCCGATCTCCGAGGACCATCCGCTCCAGCCCCAGTCGCCCTATTCCGCCTCGAAGATCGGGGCGGACATGATGGCGCTCTCGCACTGGCACGCCTTCGAACTGCCCGTCACCGTCGTGCGGCCCTTCAACACCTACGGCCCTCGCCAGTCCGCCCGGGCCGTCATTCCCACGATCCTCGCCCAGCTCCACTCGGGCGCCCGCCGGATCAAGCTCGGCTCGCTCACCCCGACCCGCGACTTCACCTATGTCACGGACACCGCCCGCGGCTTCCTCGACCTGGCCGGCTGCGACCGCGCCCTCGGCCAGGTCGTCAACCTCGGTTCGGGACAGGAGATCGCGATCGGGGAGCTCGCCCGCAAGCTGATCGAGGCGTCGGGCCGGGACGCGGAGATCACCGTCGACCCGGCCCGGCTGCGGCCGTCCGGCAGCGAGGTGGAACGGCTGCTGTCGGACAACACCCGGGCCCGGGAGTGGGCGGGCTGGCGGCCGGAGACGTCACTGGAGGAGGGGCTGAAGCACACGTCCGAGTGGATCGCCGAGCATCTGCACCTCTTCGCGCCCGACCGCTATCAGGTCTGAGCGGCCGCCGCCAGACCGCCCAGCAGCAGCGCGGTGAAGCGCTGGACCCACTCCGCGTCCACGGGTTCGGCGCTCACCAGCGCCCGGTGGACCACCGCGCCCGCTATCACGTCGAAGATCAGGTCGTCGGTGCCTGGCATCGGTCCCGGCCCGCTGCTCGCGGGCAGTTCGCCGCGGGCCTGCGCGCGCTGCCGCCCCTCCATGACGAGCCGCTTCTGCCGGTCCACGATCAAGGTGCGGATGCGTTCGCGCAGCGGGGCGTCCCGGGTCGACTCGGCGACCACGGCCATCAGCGCCGTCTTGGTCTCGGGCCGTTCCAGCAGCGCCGCGAACTGGCGCACCACTCCCTCGATGTCGGCCGCCAGGCTGCCCCGGTCGGGCAGCTCCAGCTCGTCGAAGAGAACCGCCACGGCATCCACGACCAGTTCGTTCTTGCTCGCCCAGCGCCGGTACAGGGTGGTCTTGGCGACTCCCGCCCGTGTGGCGACGTCCCCCATGGTCAGCTTCGACCAGCCCAGCTCGACCAGGGCGGCCCGTGTCGCGTCGAGTATCGCGGCGTCGGCCTCGGCCTTGCGCGGGCGCCCCGTACGGCTGGAGCGGGAACTGGTACGGCTGCACATGACGCTCGACCATACCGGCGAGTAAGTGCTGTTTTCCCGACCTGTGCGTGTGAGGCAGTTCACCTGGGAATCCCGCCCGGGGCCCTTGCGATCCAGTTACGCTACGACCCGTAGCGAAAGGCTTTGAGCGGCCCGAGCGACAACCACTGGCACCAGGGTGGGGACCCGGTGCCGAGCAACAGGTGATGGATCGCGTACGTCCGTGCGCCCCGCAGACCGGCGGGAGGGGGCGCGGACGGGCGCGGTTCGGCCATGGCGCGCGCCATGGCTTAGGGGTTAGGCACGCGGAAGGGGGAGGATGTACGTATGCAGCCTAGGAACATGTCCATGAGCGGCGTCGTCGACCTCGCCGCGGTGAAGGCGGCCGGAGAGGCCAAGGCGAAGGCGGAGCAGGCGCGCGCCGAGGCCGCCCGGCAAGGCGGCGGCGGAGCCGTGCCCCCGTCGGCCCTGGTGATCGATGTCGACGAGGCCGGCTTCGAGCGCGACATCCTTCAGCGCTCCACCGAAGTACCGGTCGTCATCGACTTCTGGGCCGAGTGGTGCGAGCCGTGCAAGCAGCTCACCCCTCTGCTGGAGCGGCTGGCCGTCGAGTACAACGGCCGCTTCGTTCTCGCCAAGATCGACGTAGACGCCAACCAGATGCTGATGCAGCAGTTCGGGATCCAGGGGATTCCGGCTGTCTTCGCGGTGGTCGCCGGACAGGCGCTCCCCCTCTTCCAGGGCGCGAGCCCCGAGCCGCAGATCAGGGAGATCCTCGACCAGCTGATCCAGGTGGGCGAGCAGCGCTTCGGGCTCACCGGCATCACCGTCGACCCCGGCGCCGCGGCCGACGAGACCGCCCCGGCGCAGCAGCCGGCCGGGCCGTACGACGCGCTGCTGGAGGCGGCGGTGCGCGCGCTGGACGCGAACGACTTCGCCGGCGCCGTCCAGGCGTACAAGAACGTGCTGGTGGACGACCCGGGCAACACCGAGGCCAAGCTGGGCCTGGCCCAGGCCGAGCTGCTCGGCCGGGTGCAGGACATGGACCCGCAGGCCGTCCGCAAGAACGCCGCGGACAACCCGGGCGACGTCCGGGCCCAGATCGCCGCGGCCGACCTCGATCTGGTCGGCGGTCATGTCGAGGACGCCTTCGGCCGGCTCGTGGAGGCGGTGCGCCGTACCGCGGGCGAGGAGCGGGACACCGCGCGGCTGCGTCTGCTGGAGCTGTTCGAGGTGATCGGTCCGGAGGATCCGCGGGTGAGCGCGGCCCGTTCGGCGCTCGCACGGGTGCTGTTCTGATCCACCGGACACCCGTCGGCGTGCGGGACGGTGTCCGTGTGACACCCGCCGACGATTTGGCGACACAGTGACATACAGCGGCCGCGCTTTGCCAAAACTTGGTAAACGCGGCCGCTGTTACTTGCAGTAAATCAACCCCCGTCTTATGTCCGGCTTTCAGTGCCGAAATCACCTTCTGTCGAACGCACGGGTAACACCCTGAGTGCCCGGCCGACACCGCGCCGTCGTGACGTGGTTATCCACCCGTTACTAGTGAGTAACGAACCCCCTTGTGTACCGGCTCGGAATGGACCACGATCGGCCACGCTCGGTCCAATACCGAACCAGCCCGGCAACCAGCCGCGCGAACGGGCTTGGGTCCCCACCGAGTGGGTCGGCGGCAGTGTGACGCCGACCGAGGACAGGGGGGTTCCTGCTGATCCCGGCAGGGCCTGTCCGGACAGGGTGCGCGAACACATGTAGCGCAGCCAGTGGTTGTCGCTCGGGGGTGATCGCCGGTGATTCGGACGCGGCTCGCGCCTGATCTACGGGCGCTCTCCTTCCCGAGGACGTATGCACTTCTCCCATCCCAGGACGGGCCCTGGGCCCATTCCCGGAGATGTACGTCCGAGAAGGAGGAAATCTATGAAGTCCCAGGTTCGTGGTGGGACCAGATGGAAGCGGTTCGCCGTTGTCATGGTGCCGAGCGTGGCCGCGACGGCTGCCATCGGCATCGGCATGGCGCAGGGCGCGCTGGCCGCGTCGTTCAGCATCTCCGGCCAGGAGTTCAAGGTTAAGGCCAAGGAACTCGAGGGCTACGACTTCATCCAGTACGGCAGCATCGCCCACGGCAAGGACCTCGAAGGCAAGGACTTCGCGGACCCGGTCGGTGTCTCGGGCTTCAGCGAGGCCTACATCACCGACATGTGCCAGTCGGTCGTCACGCCGAAGGTGCCGTTCATCGGCAACGTCAGCCTCGAACTCCGGGCCGGTGGCCCGGGCCACGAGCGCGTCTACGCCAAGGACATCTACCTGGATGTGTCGGAACTCGACGCCGACGCCGAGTTCAGCAACATCGACATCGGCGTTGCCGCGGGTGCCCTGAAGAACCCGGGTGTCCAGCCCGGCACCCAGGCCAACCCGTACGGCTTCTCGCAGCGCGCGAAGAAGGCCGTGCTGAAGAACGTCGAGCAGAAGGCGTGGGCCACCACGGCCGGCACGTTCAAGCTCAGCGGCCTCTCCCTGAGACTGCACAAGGGCGTCAAGGAGTGCTTCTAGCACTTCGCTGAACGGGCGGGATCGCGTGCAGCGGCCCCGCCCGCTCGGGCCACTTCACCACTTTTCACCGCAACAACCGCTTCCAGGGAGCTGTTTTCCATGAGCGCCGAGTCCACTGGATCCCGCGGATTCACCTACTGGCGGCTTCGCTTCCGGGCATGGCGTGGCAACCGGCCCTTCTGGGCGGGACTGTTCACTTTGTTCGGCAGTGTGCCGATCGCCTACCTCCCGTACGCCGATCTCCGGCTCGGCAACATGACGATCGCGATGGCGACCACGGCCGGGGCCGGATCGCTCATCATCGGGCTGCTGCTCGCCACCCTCGGTCTGACGATGTGGTTCCACTCCATCGTCCGGGTCTTCGCCGGCGTCGCCGCCATCGTCCTGGGGCTCGTGTCGCTGCCGATCTCCAACATCGGCGGTCTTCTCGTCGGCTTCCTCTGCTCCCTGATCGGCGGTGCGCTCTCCATCTCGTGGGCGCCCGGCGCGCCTCAGGAGGAATCCGCCGACGAGGAGGCGAAGAGCGATGTCCCCGCGTCGGACGACACCGCCGCGCTCGTCCCCGCGCCGCGGACCGACGAGGCGCCGGACGCGCACGTGACCGAAACGACGACCCACGCCAACGGCGGGAGGAACAGTGCGGGGTGACGAGACACAGTCGGCGACTGCCGGGGAGGACGCCGCACGGGCCAGAAAGGGGCCGCGTCACGCGGCCCCCCGTAAGTCACTGCTGACCAAGCTTCAGGCACCGGCCGGCAAGGCCATGGCCCTGGCCGCGATGCCCACCGCCGTGCTCATGGGCATGAGCCTCACGCCCAAGCTGGCGCTCGCCGACGACAAGGACATCCCCTTCGCGCCCGGTCCGTGCGTGACGCGGTCGGACGAGCCGGCGGAGTCCGAGAAGCCGTCGCAGTCCGAGTCCCCGGCCCCGAAGCCGTCCGCGACCGAGAGCGAGGCGGCCGGCGACGGTGCAGCGGGCAAGGAGGGTGAGCAGGAGCCGGCCCCCGGCGCGAGCCCCTCCGCGAGCGAGGCGGAGCAGGAGACCACCGACCCCAAGACCGGTGCGACCCCGCCTCCCGCCACCACGAGCCCCGCCCCGGCGCCCACACCGACGGAGTCCGCCAACCCGCTGGACCCGCTGGGCATAGGCGACGCCCTCCAGGACATAGGCGACGGCATCAAGGACGTCTTCGACGGCCCGGACGAGGAACCGACGGCAACCCCGTCGGCCGACGCTCCGAGCACCGGCGAGCCGACCGCGTCCCCGTCCACGGCCCCGGCCGCCGCGCCGACGGCGAAGCCGCCGGCCGACGAAGGCGCCGCGGACACCAAGGACGACACCACCGGCGCCGTCGACAAGACCAGGGACGCGATCAAGGAAGCCGCCGACAAGGCCGGCGCCGAGGTCGAGGAACTGCCCGAGGACGTCAAGGGACTCGACCCCCAGAAGGACGAGGACATCCCGGACGGCGCGAAGCCGCACTTCCCGTGCCCCACCAAGGACGCGCAGGCCCTCGCGGACGCGGAACTGGAACCCGGTATCCCGCTGCTCCCGGACGAGCCGTGGCGGCTGGAGAGCACCCGGCTCGACCTGAGAGGCCTCGACTACAAGGGCATCGTCGAGGTGAAGACGGGCAGTGGCAAGGTCAAGAAGGTCCTGAAGTTCACGGCCACCGAGGTCGACATCAAGGACCTGCACCAGCTGACCGTGCACTCCGAGGGCCGTACCGGCCATGTGAAGTCGCGCCCCGGCTCGACCTCCACGATCCGCAACGGCACGGTGACGATGTACACGGAGGAGCTGAAGGGCAACCTCTTCGGCATCATCCCGATCACCTTCAGTCCCGAGAGTCCGCCCCCGCTGAACGTTCCGTTCGCGTTCTTCACCAATGTGAAGGTGATCCAGGCAGGCCAGTTCGGCGGCACGCTCACCGTGCCCGGCCTGAAGAACTTCATCGAGGGCTGACCCGGCGGCCGGGAGACCCGGCACCGGGAGGACGAGCGGCGAAGAACGAGGGCGGGGCTCCGGTTCGGATCGAACCGGAGCCCCGCCCTCGTCGGTTGCCGCGGGAAGGTCAGGCCTTCTCGCCACCCAGGTGGTGCACCCGGACCATGTTCGTGGTGCCGGGGACGCCGGGGGGCGAGCCGGCGGTGATGATCATGGTGTCGCCCTCGTTGTAGCGCTGGAGCTTCAGCAGCTCCGCGTCCACCAGGTCGACCATCGCGTCCGTGTTGTTCACGTGCGGGACCACGAAGGACTCGACGCCCCAGCTCAGCGCGAGCTGGTTGCGGGTGGAGACCTCCGTCGTGAAGGCCAGGATCGGCTGCTCGGCGCGGTAGCGGGACAGCCGGCGTGCCGTGTCACCGGACTTGGTGAAGGCGATCAGCGCCTTGCCGTCCAGGAAGTCGGCGATCTCGGCGGCCGCGCGGGCCACCGAACCGCCCTGGGTGCGCGGCTTCTTGCCGGGGACCAGGGGCTGCAGGCCCTTGGAGAGGAGCTCCTCCTCGGCCGCCGTGACGATCTTCGACATCGTCTTGACGGTCTCGATCGGGTAGGCGCCCACCGAGGACTCGGCCGACAGCATGACCGCGTCGGCACCGTCCAGGATCGCGTTGGCGACGTCGGACGCCTCGGCGCGGGTCGGGCGCGAGTTGGTGATCATCGACTCCATCATCTGGGTCGCGACGATCACCGGCTTGGCGTTGCGGCGGCAGAGCTCGATCAGACGCTTCTGCACCATCGGCACCCGCTCCAGCGGGTACTCGACGGCCAGGTCGCCACGGGCCACCATGACACCGTCGAAGGCCATCACCACATCGGCCATGTTCTCGACGGCCTGCGGCTTCTCCACCTTGGCGATGACGGGGACCCGGCGGCCCACCTCGTCCATCACCTTGTGGACGTCCTTGACGTCGTTGGCGTCCCGGACGAAGGAGAGGGCGACCAGGTCGCACCCCATCCGCAGCGCGAAGCGCAGGTCCTCGACGTCCTTCTCGGACAGGGCCGGGACGTTGACGGCCGCGCCCGGCAGGTTGATGCCCTTGTGGTCGGAGATGACTCCGCCCTCGACGACGATGGTCTTGACCCGCGGGCCTTCGACCTCGACGACGCGCAGCTCGACGTTGCCGTCGTTGATCAGGACCTGGTCGCCCTTGGAGACGTCGCCGGGCAGGCCCTTGTAGGTGGTACCGCAGATGGACTTGTCACCGGGGACGTCCTCGGTGGTGATGGTGAACTCGTCACCGCGGACCAGTTCGACCGGGCCCTCGGCGAAGGTTTCCAGACGGATCTTCGGCCCCTGGAGGTCGGCGAGGACGCCCACCGCGCGGCCGGTGTCCTCCGACGCCCTGCGGACGCGGTGGTACCGCTCCTCGTGCTCAGCGTGGGATCCGTGGCTCATGTTGAAACGGGCCACGTTCATACCGGCCTCGATGAGCGCTTTCAGCTGCTCGTACGAGTCGACGGCGGGGCCCAGTGTGCAGACGATTTTGGAACGGCGCATAAGGCGGATCCTATCGGTTTGTTTCACTGCGGAATATTCCGCCTGGCGGAATGTACAAATGGGCGGGGTGCCGCTCAGTCGTTGACTTCTCCGGCCCCTTGGTTAACCAGTGAGTAGGTTTGCCGCGCGATTTCCAGCTCCTCGTCCGTCGGTACCACGGCCACCGCCACACGGGCGTACTCCGGCGAAATCAGCCGCGGCTCGCCGGAGCGCACCGCGTTGAGATCGGCGTCGACCGCCAGGCCCAGCTCCTCCAGGCCCGCGAGGGCAGCTTCCCGCACCGGGGCCGCGTTCTCACCGACACCCGCCGTGAATGCCACCGCGTCCACCCGGCCGAGCACCGCGTAATAGGCGCCGATGTACTTCTTCAGCCGGTGGATGTAAATGTCGAAGGCCAGCTGCGCCCGTTCGTCGCCCTCGTCGATCCGGCGGCGGATCTCCCGCATGTCATTGTCGCCGCAAAGCCCCACCAATCCGCTCTTCTTGTTCAGTAGCGCATCGGCCTCGTCGGTCGACATTCCGGCCACCCGCTCGAGGTGGAAGACCACCGCCGGGTCGATGTCCCCGGAGCGGGTACCCATGACCAGCCCCTCCAGCGGCGTCAGCCCCATCGAGGTGTCCACGCACCGTCCGCCCGCCACCGCCGACGCGGACGCGCCGTTGCCCAGGTGCAGCACGATCACGTTCACCTCGGACGGGTCCTTGCCCAGCAGTTGAGCCGTCCGGCGCGAGACGTACGCGTGCGAGGTGCCGTGGAAGCCGTAGCGGCGGATCCGGTGCGCGTCGGCGGTCTCGGTGTCGATCGCGTACCGCGCGGCGTGCTCCGGCATCGTCGTGTGGAAGGCCGTGTCGAAGACCGCCACCTGCGGCAGGTCGGGGCGGAGCGCCTGCGCCGTCCGGATGCCGGTGATGTTGGCCGGGTTGTGCAGCGGCGCCACCGGGACCAGCCGCTCGATCTCCGCCATCACCTCGTCCGTGATGACCGTCGGCGCGGAGAACTCGAGCCCGCCGTGGACCACACGGTGGCCGATCGCCGCCAGTGCGGGGGAGTCCAGGCCGAACCCGTCGGCGGCCAGCTCCTCCGCGACCGCCTTGAGCGCGGCGTCGTGGTCGGCCACCGGGGTCGTGCGCTCACGCCGCTCGCCGCTCGCCACCGGGGTGTGCACCAGACGCGAGGAACCCTCGCCGATCCGCTCGACCAGCCCGACCGCGAGGCGTGCGCCGTCACGCATGTCGAGGAGCTGGTACTTCAGCGACGAGGAGCCGGAGTTGAGGACGAGGACGCGGGTCGCGTTGCTCACGGGCGGGGCGCTTTCTGCTGCGGTGACGGGGGTCATGCGGAGGTGGTCCGGGAGGCGGGCTGGGCCTGGATCGCGGTGATCGCGACCGTGTTGACGATGTCGCTGACGAGCGCGCCGCGCGACAGGTCGTTGACCGGCTTGCGCAGGCCCTGGAGGACCGGGCCGACGGCCACGGCGCCGGCCGAACGCTGCACGGCCTTGTAGGTGTTGTTGCCGGTGTTCAGGTCCGGGAAGATCAGTACGGTGGCCTGGCCCGCCACCTCCGATTCCGGCAGCTTCGTCGCCGCGACGGAGGGCTCGACGGCCGCGTCGTACTGGATCGGGCCCTCGATCTTCAGCTCCGGGTGCGCCTGGCGCACCAGCTTCGTGGCCGCGCGCACCTTGTCGACGTCCGCGCCCGAGCCGGAGGTACCGGTCGAGTACGACAGCATCGCGATCCGCGGCTCCACGCCGAACCGGGCGGCCGTGGCCGCCGACTGCGCGGCGATGTCCGCGAGCTGCTCGGCGTTCGGGTCCGGGTTGACCGCGCAGTCGCCGTAGACCAGCACCCGGTCGGCCAGGCACATGAAGAACACGGACGACACGATGGAGGCGTCCGGCTTGGTCTTGATGATCTCGAAGGCGGGCCGGATCGTCGCGGCCGTGGAGTGCACCGAACCCGACACCATGCCGTCGGCCAGGCCCTCCTGGACCATCAGCGTGCCGAAGTAGTTCACGTCCGACACCACGTCGTACGCCAGTTCCACGGTGACGCCCTTGTGGGCGCGCAGCTCCGCGTACCGCTCGGCAAACCGCTGGCGCAGCTCGGACGTCGCCGGGTCGATCAGCTGGGTGCCGGACAGGTCGATGCCCAGGTCGGCGGCCTTCTTGCGGATCGTCTCCGTGTCGCCCAGCAGCGTCAGGTCGCACACGTCGCGGCGCACCAGGACCTCGGCGGCCCGCAGGACCCGCTCCTCGGTGCCCTCCGGCAGCACCACGCGGCGACGGTGGGCGCGGGCCTGCTCCAGCAGCTCGTGCTCGAACATCATCGGGGTGACCCGGCCGCTGCGCGCCACCGACAGCCGCTTCACCAGGTCGGCGGTGTCCACGTACCGCTCGAACAGGCCGAGCGCCGTCTCCGCCTTGCGCGGTGTCGCCGCGTTCATCTTGCCCTCGAGCGAGAACAGCTCGGCCGCCGTCGGGAAGCTGGTGCCGCTCACCGACAGCACCGGGGTGCCGGGGGCGAGCCGGCCGGCCAGGGTGAGGACCTCCTGGGTGGGGCGCTCGTTCAGGGTCAGCAGGACGCCCGCGATGGGCGGCGTGCCGGCCGAGTGCGCGGCCAGCGCGCCCACCACCAGGTCGGCGCGGTCGCCGGGGGTGACCACCAGGCAGCCGGGGGTCAGGGCGCTGAGGAAGTTCGGGAGCATCGCACCGCCGAAGACGAAGTCCAGGGCGTCCCGTGCCAGCCCGGAGTCGTCGCCCAGCACGACCTCGGCGCCCAGCGCCTGGGTGATCTGGGAGACCGTCGGCGCGGAGAGCGCCGGCTCGTCGGGCAGCACGTAGCAGGGCACCGGCATACGAGCCGCGGCCCGCTCGGCGAGGGCCGCGCGGTCCTCGGCGGCCACCCGGTTCACCACCATCGCGAGGACGTCGCAGCCGAGGCTTTCGTACGCCCGGAACGCGTTGCGGGTCTCGGCCCGCACCGACTCGGCGCTCTGGCCCTTGCCGCCCACCACGGGTATGACGGAGGCGCCGAACTCGTTGGCCAGCCGGGCGTTGAGCGCCAGCTCGTCCGGGAGCGGCGTCGCGGCGAAGTCCGTGCCGAGCACCAGCACGACCTCGTACGCCCGCGCCACCTCCAGATAACGGTCGACCAGCCGGGAGACCAGCTCGTCCGTGCCCTTCTCGGCCTGGAGCGCGGAGGCCTCCTGGTAGTCCATGCCGTACACGGTGGCCGGGTCCTGGGAGAGCCGGTACCGGGCGCGCAGCAGGTCGAAGAGGCGGTCGGGGCCGTCGTGCACGAGCGGCCGGAACACCCCCACACGATCCACTTGGCGGGTCAGGAGCTCCATGACTCCCAGCTCCACGACCTGCCGGCCGTCCCCGCGGTCGATCCCGGTCACGTACACGCTGCGCGCCACGCGTGCTCTCCTGTCGAGTGAGTGTGTGGACACCTGTGCCTGTTCGGGGTGGCCCCCCGGACCCCGAAAAAACCTCGTTCGGGTGGCAATACCCTCTTGACAATACCCCCCGCGCTGGGTAAGGCGCTGCCCGGGAGTCCGGTCCGGGGCGCCATGGCGCCCGGCCCGGTGCACATGTGGCCAAGGCCTGGCGTGGGACAATTCGGGAAGGCTCACACGTACCACTACCGAGCAGGAGACACAGCACGATGCGCATCGGAGTTCTCACCGCAGGCGGCGACTGCCCGGGCCTGAACGCAGTGATCCGGTCGGTCGTGCACCGGGCGATGACCGGCCACGGCGACGAGGTCATCGGCTTCGAGGACGGGTTCAAGGGCCTCCTCGACGGCCACTACCGGCCCCTCGACTTGAACGCGGTGAGCGGCATCCTCGCCCGCGGCGGCACCATCCTCGGCTCCGCCCGGCTCGAGCGCGCCCGGCTGCAGGAAGCGGCCGAGAACTGCGAGGAGTTGCAGAAGCGGTACGGGATCGACGTCCTCATCCCGATCGGCGGCGAGGGCACCCTGACCGCCGCCCGGATGCTGTCCGACGCGGGCATGCCGGTGGTCGGCGTGCCGAAGACCATCGACAACGACATCTCCTCCACCGACCGCACGTTCGGCTTCGACACCGCGGTGACGGTCGCCACGGAGGCCATAGACCGTCTGAAGACCACGGCCGAGTCCCACCAGCGGGTGATGGTCGTCGAGGTGATGGGCCGGCACGCGGGCTGGATCGCGCTGGAGTCCGGCATGGCGGGCGGCGCGCACGGCATCTGCCTGCCCGAGCGGCCCTTCGAGGTCGACGACCTGGTCAAGATGGTCGAGGAGCGGTTCGCCCGCGGCAAGAAGTTCGCGGTCGTCTGCGTCGCCGAGGGCGCGCACCCGGCCGAGGGCTCCATGGACTACGAGAAGGGCGCCATCGACCAGTACGGTCACGAGCGGTTCCAGGGCATCGGCAACCGGCTCGCCGCCGAGCTGGAGAAGCGCCTCGGCAAGGAGGCCCGGCCGGTCATCCTGGGCCACGTCCAGCGCGGTGGTGTCCCCACGGCGTACGACCGGGTGCTCGCCACCCGCTTCGGTTGGCACGCCGTGGAGGCGGCGCACCGGCGCGAGTTCGGCAGGATGACGGCGCTGCGCGGCACCGAGGTCCATATGGTGCCGCTGGCCGAGGCCGTCACACAGCTGAAGACCGTGCCCGAGAACCGGATGTACGAAGCCGAGTCGGTTTTCTGACCTCCCGCACCCCCGAGCGGCCTTGATCGCCTCCCCCGAGGACGACCAGGGCCGCTCGTCCTCCCCTCGGGCCATGCGGGGCCCCCGCCGGAATTGCCGATTTCCACTCTTGAGTCGGTCAGCCGTTTGAACAAGGCTTACGCCTGTCCCGGACATGTCCCAACCCTGTCCGGGGGTGGTCCGGGACGGGCGCGCGGCGGAGCCAGGG
This sequence comes from Streptomyces sp. STAM6, assembly GCF_054963715.1. NCBI lineage: Bacteria > Bacillati > Actinomycetota > Actinomycetes > Kitasatosporales > Streptomycetaceae > Streptomyces > Streptomyces sp. STAM6. The sequence continues at coordinate 317,190 of NZ_JBUEFZ010000003.1, forward strand.
GAGGGCGCATGGCCGACGGGGAGACAGCTCCCGACCCCAGGGACGCGCGCGACCCCGCCGGGTTCATCGCCCAGCTGCAGGCCCTCAAGGACTGGTCCGGGCTGACGTACCGCGAGCTCGTGAGCCGTGCGGAGGCGGTCGGCGACGTGCTGCCCCGTTCGACGGTGGCGAACATGCTGGCCCGGAACACGATCCCGCGCGAGGAGCTGCTGACCGCCTTCGTCCGCGCCTGCGGCGCCGGCCCCGAGGAGCTGTCGAACTGGCTCGCGGTCCGCAAGGAGCTGGCGGTGCGGGGGCATTACGAGCCACCCCGGGCCGCGACGAGCGCCCCCGACGCGCCGGCCTCCGCCGGAGCCGCCGCCCCTGCCCCCGCGAACGGTTCCGGGGACCCGCGCGGTGTGACGGCGGGCCCGGGCGGTCCCGTCACCGATGAGGGTGGTGCGGCCCCGGATCCGAGGGGCCCGGCCCCGGATCCGGGCGGTGTGGCGGCCGGCTCGGACGGTGCGCACCCGGGTCCCGGCGGTGCGCACTCGCGGCCCGGTGGCCGGTTGGCGGGGGCGGGCGGTGGGTCCGCGCGTACGGAGCGTGCGCCCGCGCCGGGCGGTGCCGACCTCGCCGGGGCGGGCACCCCCGCGCACGGCGGCACCGCCGCCGAGGCGCCCGGTGGCCCAGGGCGGTCCGGCCGCACCGGGGTGTCCCTGAGCAGCGGCCGGCTGGGCCGGCTTCTCGTCCCCCTGCTCTGCGTCCTCGCCCTCGTCGTCGCCGGCGCCACCGTCGTGGCCTTCGTCCTCGGCGACGACGGGAAGCACGCCGGCAAGCGCGAAGGGAAGCCCGTGGCGCCCGCGCCGGGACCGGTGCAGATCCGGGCCCTCCACTCGGGCCTCTGCCTCAACGAACGGCCGAAGCAGCGCAGCGGGCAGATCTACCAGGTGCCCTGCGAGGGGGCGGTGGTGCCGCGCTATTCGCTGGTGCGCCTCGACGGCGAGCTGTGGCGGCTGCACACCGACCACCCGGACTTCGGCCCCGGCTGCTCGGGTGTCCCGGTCGAGGTGGCGCGGCAGGACGGCGCGCCCCTGGTGGACCAGGACTGCGGCAAGCGCGGTCCGCGCGAGGCGTTCCGCATCGAGGCGCTCGGCGCCGGCCCCGTGCGCGGCTATCGCCTCCGTACGGCGCACTCGGGCCTGTGCGTGGAGGTCCGCGACGGCGATCCGGACGCCTGGACGGACGTGGTGCAGGAGGCCTGCCGCGAGGACGGCAAGGGGCAGCTGTTCAGCTTCGACCCGCGCGGCGGCTGAGCGCGCCCGGGGCCAGGGGCTGCCGGGGCCGGGGCGTGTTTCGCCCTAGATCCTGGCCAGCGCCCAGAAGTGGTCGACGATCCGGTCCAGGTACTCACGGCCGGCCTGGCCGTCGCCCGCGTCCGTCAGGTCGGCGCCCCAGCTGTTCGTGGAGACCATGCGCGCCTGGTAGTCGGCGTGCAGCTGCTGGAGCACCTCTTCCAGGTGGTCGCGGTCCATGGGCAGCAGCTTGCCGGCCGGGCGGACGTACGCCTGCCAGCGGGTCGTCGCGGCGCTGCGCAGCAGCTCCGCCAGCTCCTCGTTCCGGCCGGTCGCCGTCAGCAGCTCGCGCGGTCCGAGGCCGAGCACCTGGGCGAGGGCGGCGGTCTGCCGTTCGTTGCCCCGCCAGCGCCCCGACTCCTCCATCTTGAGATACGCCTTGGGCTCCAGGCCGATACGGCGGGCCAGGTCGTCGGGGGCCAGGGCGCGCGCGATCCGGTGCTCGCGCAGGCTCGTCGCGGCGGCCAGCAGTTCGCCGGGCGAACACCACAGCACACCGGCGAGCGCGGTGAGCTCGCGGGTGTCGGGCGCCGCGAGGCCGCGCTCCCAGGCGACGACCGTCTCGGGCGGGACGGCGAGGCCGTACTGGGCGCGCAGGCCGTACGCCACGTGGCCGGGGGCCATTCCCAGCGCCTCGCGCAGTCGGCGCGCGGCGAGGGCGTTGAAGGGGGCGGGAGGGGGAGTGGGGTGCACGGGCACAAGGTAGAAGCAGAGGGTCACTTCTGGCTACGGTCGGTTCAGCCAAGGCCAAATGTTGGAGGAACGTCCAGTTTGGCCTTACCTGTGAGTAATTTACCGTGCTGCACTGATCCAGCGGTAGTGCAGTTCGGGGCGACCCACCTGCCCGTACTGCGGTGCGCGGGCCGCCCGACCGGCGCTGACCAGGTGCTCCAGGTAGCGGCGGGCCGTGATCCGCGAGATGCCGACGGCGGCACCGGCCTCGGCTGCCGTGAGCCCCTCCGCCGCCTCCCGCAGCGTCCGGGTCACGGCCGCGAGCGTGGGACCGCTCAGTCCCTTGGGCAGGGCGGCCGGCTGAGGGGCGCGCAGGGTGGCCAGCGCGCGGTCCACCTCGTCCTGGCCCGACGCCTCGCCCGCGGCGGCGTGGAACTCGGCGTACCGGACGAGCCGGTCCCGCAGCGTGGCGAAGGTGAACGGCTTCAGCACGTACTGCACGACGCCGAGCGACACGCCCTCCCGGACCACTCCCAGGTCCCGGGCGGAGGTGACGGCGATGACGTCGGCGTGGTGCCCGGCGGCCCGCAGTGACCGCAGCAGATGCAGACCGTGCCCGTCGGGCAGGTAGAGGTCCAGCAGGAGCAGGTCGACCGGGGTCCGCTCCAGCAGCCGTCCCGCGGCCGCCCGGGAGTGCGCCACCCCGACGACCGAGAAGCCGGGCACCCGGCCGACGTAGAGCGCGTGGGCGTCCGCGGCGACCGGATCGTCCTCCACCACCAGCACTCTGATGGGCGTTCCACCCGCGTCCTCGTTCACGGCCGGACCTCCACCGGGACGAGCGGCAGCCGTACGGTGAACTCCGCGCCGCCGTCGGGGCCGTGCCCGAGTTCCACGGTGCCCCGGCCCCGCTGCGCGGCCTGCCGCACCAGTGCGAGGCCGAGCCCCCGGCCCGCGCCCCGGGTGGACCAGCCGCGCTCGAACACCGCGTCGTGGTCCTCGGCACCGATGCCGGGACCGCTGTCGGAGACCCGCAGCACCACTTCACCGCGGTCCGTGCGGGCGGTGACCGTGATGCGGGAGCGGCCGCTGCCCTGGGCGGCCTCCAGGGCGTTGTCGATCAGGTTGCCCAGGATCGTGACCAGGTCGCGGGAGGGGAGCGTCGGCGGCAGTACACCGTCGTCGATCCGGCTGTCCTCCGTCAGGACCAGCTCGATGCCGCGTTCGTTGGCCTGCGCGGCCTTGCCGAGGAGCAGTGCCGCCAGCACCGGCTCCCCGACCGCGTCGACGACGCGGTCGGTCAGTGCCTGGGCCAGCTCCAGCTCGGCCGTGGCGAACTCCAGCGCCTCGTCGGTGCGGCCCAGCTCGATCAGCGACACCACGGCGTGGAGGCGGTTGGCGGCCTCGTGCGCCTGGGAGCGCAGCGCCTGGGTGAATCCGCGCTCGGAGTCCAGCTCGCCCGAGAGCGCCTGGAGCTCGGTGTGGTCCCGCAGCGTCACCACCGTGCCGCGCCGTTCGCCGCCGACCACCGGGCGGGTGGAGACCACCAGTACCCGGTCGGCGGTGAGGTGCAGCTCGTCCGCGCGCGGCTCGGCGGAGAGCAACGCGCTGGTGAGGGACGGCGGCAGGCCGAGCTCGGCCGCGGGGGTGCCGACGACGTCCGCGTCCAGGCCCAGCAGCTCCCGGGCCCCGTCGTTGATCAGCGCGATCCGCCGCTGTCCGTCCAGCATGAGCAGCCCCTCGCGCACCGCGTGCAGGGCGGCCTCGTGGTAGTCGTGCATCCGGCTGAGCTCGGCGGCGTTCATCCCGTGGGTGTGCCGTCGCAGCCGCGCGTTGATCACGTACGTGCCCGCGCCGCCGAGGGCCAGGGCCGCGCCCGCCACCGCGAGCAGCGCGGCGACCTGCTCGCGGATCTGTGCGCTGATCCGGTCGATGGTGATGCCCGCGCTGACGAGCGCCACGACCCTGCCGCCGTCCTGCACCGGCACCACGGTCCGCACCGAACGCCCGAGCACACCCCGGTACGTCTCGCTGTACGTCTCGCCGCGCTGCGCGGCGTCGATGTGGCCGAGGTACTTCCTGCCGATCTGGCCCGGCTCGGGGTGGGTCCACCGGGTGCCGTCCGGGGCCATGATCGTCACGAAGGTGACGCCCGAGTCCCCGATCAGGGACGCGGCGTACGGCTGGAGCACGGCCGTCGGGTCCTCGGAACGGGCCGCGGCCGCCACGGCCGGCGACTTCGCGACGGCCGTCGCGGTCGCCGTCGCCTGCCGGCGGGCGGTCTCCTCGGCCTGGCTGCGGTCGGTGAGGTACGCGAAGACGGCGCATCCCGCGACGATGGCGGCCACCAGCACGACCTGCATCGCGAAGAGCTGGCCGGCGAGGCTGCGGGGGTGAGGGCGGGCTATGCGCATCGGATCAGTCTGCCTGGCGGGGATTCGTGTGAACGAAAGGTACGCAACGGTGACCGCGGTCACAAGGTGAGAGATGGTCTGCGGGATCCACCGGGACGTGGAGCGACTCACCGAGGAGGACCCCGTGGCCGCACGACGGGACCGTACCCACTATCTCTATCTGGCCGTGATCGTGGCCGTCGCCCTCGGCATCGCCGTGGGGCTGATCGCCCCCGACTTCGCCGTCGAGCTGAAGCCCATCGGCACCGGCTTCGTGAACCTGATCAAGATGATGATCTCGCCGATCATCTTCTGCACCATCGTGCTGGGCATCGGCTCCGTGCGGAAGGCCGCCAAGGTCGGCGCGGTCGGCGGTATCGCGCTGGGGTACTTCCTGATCATGTCGCTGGTCGCCCTCGGCATCGGGCTGGTCGTCGGCAACATCGTCGAGCCCGGCACGGGACTCGCGGTCACCGACGCGGTCAAGGAGACCGGCCAGGCACAGGTGAACGCCGAGGCCAAGGACACCACCGAGTTCCTGCTCGGCATCATCCCGACGACCATCGTCTCCGCCTTCACGGGCGGCGAGGTCCTCCAGACCCTGCTCGTCGCCCTGCTCGCCGGTTTCGCGCTGCAGGCCATGGGCGACGCCGGCCGGCCCGTCCTGCGCGGTATCGAGCACATCCAGCGGCTCGTCTTCCGCATCCTCGCCATGGTGATGTGGGCCGCCCCGATCGGTGCCTTCGGCGCCATCGCCGCCGTCACCGGCTCCGCCGGTCTGGACGCCCTGAAGAGTCTGGCCGTCCTGATGCTCGGCTTCTACATCACCTGTGTGCTCTTCGTCTTCATCGTGCTCGGCGCGCTGCTGCGGATCGTCGCGGGGCTGAACATCTTCACCCTCTTCACGTACCTGGGCCGGGAGTTCCTGCTGATCCTGTCCACCTCCTCCTCCGAGTCCGCGCTGCCGCGGCTCATCGCGAAGATGGAGCACCTGGGCGTCAGCAAGCCCGTGGTCGGCATCACCGTCCCGACCGGCTACTCCTTCAACCTCGACGGCACCATGATCTACATGACCATGGCGTCCCTGTTCATCGCCGACGCCATGGGTACGCCGATGTCGATCGGCGAACAGGTCTCGCTGCTGCTGTTCCTGCTGATCGCGTCGAAGGGCGCGGCGGGCGTGACGGGTGCGGGCCTGGCGACCCTGGCCGGCGGTCTGCAGTCGCACAAGCCCGCCCTGGTCGACGGTGTCGGCCTGATCGTCGGCATCGACCGCTTCATGAGCGAGGCGCGCGCGCTGACCAACTTCGCGGGCAACGCGGTCGCCACCGTCCTGATCGGCACCTGGACCAAGGAGATCGACCGGGCCCGGGTCACCGAGGTCCTGTCCGGCCGGGCCCCGTTCGACGAGGAGACCCTGCTGGACGACCACGCGCCGGCGGAGCCGGCGGCGGACGGCCTCCCCGAGCCGCGGGAGCCGGCGAAGGTCTGACGGCGCGACGGGTACGGCGCGGCGGGGTCCGCGGCGACGGCCTCCCGCGCGACGCGGTCCGCGGGCGGGCCCGGGGCGAGATGCCCCGGGCCCGCCCGTCTCGTGTCGTGTCGTACGAACGGGCGTCTCCGGCTGGCCGGACCGCTCCCGGTGGCCAAGGGTGAAACCGCACGCCGCGCCTCGCGGGCCCATCCGGTGAAGGGAAGTCAGATGCCGAAGTTCCTGGTCCAGGCGAGCTACACCGCCAAGGGGACCGAGGGCCTGCTGGCCGAGGGCGGCACGGGCCGCAGGGCCGCTGTCGAGGAGGAGGTGAGGTCGTGCGGCGGCACCGTCGAGTGGATGTACTTCGGCTTCGGCGACGCCGACCTGTATGTCGTCATCGACATGCCGGACCATGTGTCGATGCTGGCCAGCGCCATGGCGGTGCGGGCGACCGGGGCGGTGGAGTCCCGGGCCACCCTGCTGATCAGCCCGGAGGACGTCGACGCGGCCACCAGGAAGTCGGTCGAGTTCCGCCCGCCGGGCGCCTGATCGCGACTGGGGGCTACCGCCAGTAACACCGACGTGCCATCGTAAGCGCACTCCGTTTCTGACATGCGCATGCGAAGGGATGCCGTCCATGGCACGTGTTCCGGCAGTGCTCGCCCTCACCCTCGCCCTCGCGCTCGGCCCGGTGCCCGCCTCCACCGCGGAGGAACCGTCCGCCCCCGCACCCGGGGCCGGGCTGCGCGACGTCGTCCTCGTCGGCAACAGCGCCGACGGCACCGTCAGCTTCATCGACTCCCGCAGCTACGAGAACCTCGGCTCGCTCGACGTCGTCCCCGACCTGGAAGCCGTCCTCGCGGGCATGGACCCCTTCCGCCGCGCGGCCTACGAGGTGGTCAGGCGGCAGGCGGGCGGCGACAAGTTCGTCGACGACGCCCATGTCTCGCCGGACGGCCGCACCCTGTACGTCTCGCGCGGCAACCTCGGCGACGCCGCCGCCTACGACATCGCCAGCGGCCGGCAACTGTGGCGTACGCACCTCGACGGCTTCAAGGCCGACCACGCCGCGCTCTCCGCCGACGGCTCCACCTTCGTCGTCTCGGCCATCACCGCGGCCAAGGCCCAGGCGCTGGACACCGCCACCGGCCGGGTCACCGGATCCTTCCCGACGGGCACCTATCCGCACGAGAACATCTACTCGGCGGACGGCACCCGGATCTACAACATGTCGATCGGCGTCACCTCCCTGCCCAGGGCGCTCGACTTCCTCAAGGGCGCCAAGCAGGTGACGGTCGCCGACGCCAGGACGCTCAAGGTGCTGCGGACGTACACCTTCGACAAGGGCGTGCGCCCGGCCGTCGTCACACCGGACGGGAAGACGATGTACGCCCAGCTGTCCTACCTCAACGGTTTCATCGAGTACGACCTGGTCGCCGGTCGCACGGTCCGCACCGTCGAGATGCCGTTCAGTGCCGCGGGGGCGGCCCTGAAGCCCGACGACTACCCGCAGAACTCCGCCCACCACGGCATGGCGATGAACGGCGCGGGCGACAAGCTCTGCATGGCGGGCACGATCGACGACTACACCGCCGTCGTCTCCCGCCCCGGCCTCGCCACCGACGGACTCGTCCACTACCCCGAAGGCGCCCTGCCCTACTGGTCGGTGACCGCCCCGGGCGGCACGCACTGCTTCGTCACGCTGTCTCAGCGCGACGAGGTCTCCGTCGTCGACTACCGCACCGCCGAGGAGGTCGCCCGGGTGAAGGTCGGTGACTTCCCCCAGCGGGAGCGGGCGGGGAAGGTCGCCGAGGGGGTCCTGGCCGGACTCAGCCGGTAGCGGGCTCCGGCAGCGCCTCCACGAGCGCGCCCGCCCGCTCGGGGTGCACGCCGGCGGAGATCAGCATCGTCGTCGCGGCGGACCGTCCGGCCCGGTCCGCCGCGAGCGCGCCCGCGTTCACGGCCTCCATCAGGCCGAAGAGCACCTGTTCGTGCACGTACGCGAGGGCGGCGGCCGGCAGGGGAGAGGTGAAGGCACCGGCGTCCAGGCCCTGCTGGAGCAGGGCCGTCGCCGCCCCGCGCACCGGCGCGAGCCGTGCGCGGATGCCCTCCATCGTGACGCTGCGCTGGGCGAGGGAGACCAGCAGCCGGTAGCGGTCGGCGATCCGCCACGCGGCGAGGGTGGCGCGGGCCAGTGCCTCGGCCGGGTCGTCCACCCCCTCGCGGCCGCTCGCGTGCGCACGCGCGACCGCCTCGACCGCGCTGTCCACGAGTGCGGAGATCAGCGCCTCCCTGCTGGGGAAGTGCCCGTACACGGTCCGCCGGACCACGCCCGCGGCGCGGGCGATCTGGTCCATGGAGGCGTCGGGGTCCCGCAGGAGTTCGGAGAGGGCCACCTGCTCGATGCGGCGCCGGTTGGCGTCGGCTCGTCCAGAAGTCACGTTCTCATTTTGCACACTGCTGTGCAGTCCCGTAAATTGCACACTGCTGTGTAATTGCACAACGCTGTGCAAAGAACGTGACGGAAGGAAGGGCGAACCGCGCCATGCGTCTCGTCATGACCGAGCCGGTCGACACGACGGACCGGCCCTACCCCCGGCGCTGGTGGGCGCTGCTCGTGCTCTGCCTGAGCCTGTTGATCATCGTGATGGCGAACACCGCGCTGACGGTCGCCGCCCCCGACATGACCCAGGACCTCGGGCTCACCAGCTCCGACCTCCAGTGGGTGATCGACGGATACACCGTCCCCTACGCCGCGCTGATGCTGCTCCTCGGCGCGATCGGCGACAAGTACAGCCGGCGCGGCGCGCTCGTCCTGGGCCTCGTCGTCTTCGGCGGCGGCGCGATAGCCGGCTCCCTCGTCGACTCCGCCACGGGAGTCATCGCCGCCCGTGCCGTCATGGGTGTCGGCGCGGCCATGATCATGCCCGCCACCCTTTCGCTGCTCGCCGCGACCTTCCCGAAGGCCGAACGCGCCAGGGCGATCGTGCTGTGGACCGCCACCGCCGGACTGGCCATCGCCGCCGGACCGCTGGTCGCCGGCGCACTGCTGGAGAACCACGGCTGGGCGTCCACGTTCCTGATCAACGTCCCGGTCGCCGCGCTCGCCGTCGTCGGAGCCTTCGTGCTCGTCCCGCCGTCGAAGGCCGCCCGGCACGGCCGTATCGACTACGCCGGCGGGCTGCTCTCCGTCGTGTGGATCGGCGCCCTCGTCTACATGATCATCCAGGGGCCGCACTTCGGCTGGGACGTCAAGGCCGTCGGCGCGGCCGTCGCCGCAGGCGCCGGACTCGCCGCCTTCGTCGCCTGGGAGCTGCGCCACCCCCGTCCCGTCCTGGACGTCCGCCGCTTCCTCGACCGGGGCTTCGCCGGCTCCAACCTCGCCGTCGCGCTCTTCTTCCTCGCCGTCTTCGGCGCCTTCTACTATCTGACGCAGCACCTGCAGTTCGTGCTCGGCCACGACCCGCTCGACACGGGCGTGCGCATGCTGCCGCTCGCCGGCGCCGTCTTCGCCGGCTCGGCGCTCACCGGATACCTCACACCGCGCCTCGGCATGAGGACCACCGTCACCGCCGGCATGGCGCTCGGCACCCTCGCCCTCGCGCTGCTCACCCGGGTCGACGTCTCCTCGGGATACGGGGACTTCGTCGCCCCGCTGGTCATCCTGGGCCTGGCGATCGGCCTGGCGCTCTCGCCCTGCACCGACGCGATCATGGGCGCGTTCCCCGAGTCGGAGCTGGGCGTCGGCGGCGCCGTCAACGACACGTCGCTGGAGCTGGGCGGCTCCCTCGGCATCGCCGTGCTCGGCTCGGTGCTGGCCTCCTCCTACGCGTCCGGCCTCGGCGACGCGACGGAGGGCAGCAAGCTGCCCGCCTCCGCCCTGGAGGCCGCGCAGGACTCGGTGGGCGCGGGATACGCCGTCGCCCAGGGCATCGGCGAGAAGGCCGAGGCGCTGCTCGGCCAGGCCGCCCGCAACCCGGAGCAGGCCGCCGGGCTCAAGGCGCAGGCGGCGGAGCTGTCCGAGGGCGCCCGCCGGATGTCCGACGCCGTGAGCTCCGCCTTCTCCGACGCGGTGGCCCACACCAGCCTGATCGGCGCGGTCGTCCTCGGCGCGGGGACGGTCCTGGTGGCCGTGCTACTGCCGCGCCGCGCGAAGCGCACGGAGACGGTGGCGCAGGAGCGCGAGCCCGAGCCGGCCTGACGCGCCACGGACTCGGACCCGGCGCCGGGGGGCGCCGGGTCCGTCGCGTCAGAGACTTCCGGCGGCGTCCAGCTGACGCAACTCCCCTTCGTCCAGCACCAGATGGGACGCGGCCGCCGAGTCCCGTGCCGTCTCCGGACGGCTCGCGCCCGGGATGGGGACCACCACGGGGGAGCGGGACAGGGCCCAGGCGAGGGCCACCTGCTGGGGGCTCACCCCGCGGGTCCGGGCCACCCGGTGGAAGGCGCCGAAGCGAGGGTCCTCCTCCTGGGCGAAGGCGCCGTCCAGGGAGCTGCGCGAGATGCCGCCGAGAGGGCTCCAGGGCAGGAACGCCAGTCCCAGGTCGGAGCAGAGGCGCAGCTCCGGCTCGCTGTCCCGGACGGCGGGGGAGTACCGGTTCTGCACGGAGGCCAGCCGGTCGCCCAGGATCTCGCGGGCCAGCCGGATCTGCGCCACGTCCACGTTCGAGACGCCCGCCAGCCGGACCGTGCCGGCGTCCAGCAGATCGCGGATCGCGCCCAGCGACTCGGCGTACGGCACGTCGGGGTCGGGCTTGTGCAGCTGGTACAGCCCGATCGCCTCGACGCCGAGCCGCTTCGCCGACGCCTCCGCCGCACGCCTCAGCCGGGCGGGATCGCCGTCGACCGTCCAGCCGCCGTCCGCGGTGCGGCCACGACCGCCCTTGGTGGCGACGAGCACCCGGTCGGTACCGCCGCCGTACGCGGCGAGGGCACGGGCCACGAGCAGCTCGCCGGTGCCGGGTTCGCCACCGGGCGCGTAGTACGAGTCGGCCGTGTCGATCAGGGTGACGCCCGCGTCGAGTGCGGCGTGCAGGGTGGCGAAGGCCCGCTTCTCGTCCGGGTGCCCCTCGATCGACAGCGGCATGGCGCCGAGGCCGACGGCGCCGACCTCGATGTCACCGATGCGCCTCATGCCCGGCCTCCGAGGGTCTCGCCGACGGCCCGGTCCAGCCAGTCGGAGCTGTGGCGGAAGGAGAAACCGAGCGCGGTGGCCCGGGAGTTGTCCATGGCGTACGCGCGGGCGAAGGAGAACGGCGACACCGCGCCGACCTCCACCTCCCGGAACACGGCCCGGCCGCCGACCCGCCGCTCGACCGCCGCGCAGATGTCGGCCGTGGTGAGAGGCCCGTGGGAGTGGGCGTTCACGGGGCCGGTGAAGTCCCGCTCGGCCGCCCAGGCGAGGAACTCCGCGATCTCCTCGACATAGACATAGGTCGCCGGGTGGTTCACCGCCGGGACGGCGATGGGCTCGCCCGCCCGGATGCGGTCCGCGTAGTGGCCGACGCGTCCGGTGAAGTCGTCGGCGCCACCGATCACATGGGCGACGCGCACCGTCGTGAACGGCACCACGGGGTCTTGGGTGAAGACGGCCTCGGCCTGCCGCTTGCCCTCGCCGTAGTGGGCGTCGCGGAAGCCGGGGTCGTCCCAGGGCAGGCCGAGGTCCACGGCCACGGTGCGCGGATCGACCGCGTCCTCGCGCACCGGCGAGAGCGAGTGCTCGTACTCGTAGACCTCGACCGTCGACGTCATCACATAGCGCCGGGCCCGGCCGGCGAAGACGCGCCGGGCGACGTCCGCCTGGCGCGGTGTGTAGCAGACCTGGTCGACGACGACATCGAAATTCCGCGGGCCGAGCGCCGCGGAGAAAGCCTTTTCGTCGTCGCGGTCGGCGACGAGATGAAAAGCGCCTGCGGGCGGCGCGGAGGAACCGCGATTGACGACGGTCACCTCATGTCCCGAGGCCAGCAGCCGCTCAATGAGACGCTTTCCGAAATACCGGCTCCCGCCGATCACGCATATCCGAAGCATGTGCACCAGTGTTACGTTGACGGGCCGTAGCCTGAAGGGGGAAACATGGGAGATCCGGTCGCCGCACCGAAAGAACAACGGAATCCGCGGCCCGCCGCCAACGAAACCGCGGCGGTCTCCTTCGACCAGGTCGACCGGCAGATCCTGGAGCACATCCAGCGCGACGGCCGGATCAAGCTGAGCGAGCTCGGCCGCCGTGTCCGGCTCAGCCCCGCGGCCGTCGCCGAACGCGTCCGCCGTCTGGAGTCCTGCGGCGCCGTCACCGGATACGGGGCGCACGTCTCCCCGGCCCGCCTCGGCTACGGCATCCAGGCGTTCATCCGGGTCAACCCGCACGGCGGCTACACCTTCAGACACCCGAGGACGCTGGAGCTGCTGGCCCGGCCCGAGATCCTTGAGGCCCACCACGTGGTGGGCGAGGACTGCTGGATCCTCAAGGTCGCGGTGACCGACACGGCGCACCTGGAGGACGTGCTGGAGCAGACCTCGGCCCTCGGCCGTACGACGACGTCGATCGTGCTGTCCTCACCGGTGGAGCGCAAACCGCTGTTGCCTTGACGTCCGCGTCAAGGAATACGGTCGGGCACATGCGCATAGGCGAACTGGCGGAGCGCGCGGGCACGACCACGCGCACTCTGCGCTATTACGAGTCCCGCGGCCTCCTGCCCGCCCGGCGGGCGGTGAACGGCTACCGCACCTACGACGAGGACGACCTCAGGCTGCTCCAGCAGATCCGCACGCTCCAGGACTTCGGCTTCGACCTGGAGGAGACCCGCCCGTTCGTCGACTGCCTGCGCGCAGGCCACCCGGCGGGCGACGCCTGCCCGGCCTCGCTCGACGTCTACCGCCGCAAGCTCGCCGAGCTGGACGGCCTCATCGACCAGCTCCGGGCGGTCCGCTCCGAGGTGGCCACCCGGCTCGCTCTGGCGACCGAAGTGCCCGAACCCGCCTGCGCATTCGAAAGGACGACGGAATGATCCACGCCCAGGGAGTGGCCGAGGTGACGGATGCCGACTTCGACCGGGAGGTCCTCGCCGCGGACCGCCCGGTCCTGGTCGAGTTCACCGCCGACTGGTGCGGCCCCTGCCGCCAACTGGCCCCGGTGCTCAGTGAGGTGGCCGCCGAGGAGGAGGCCCGCCTGAAGGTGGTCCAGCTCGACGCCGACACCAATCCGGAGGTGATGGCCCGCTACGCCGTGCTGTCCATGCCCACCCTGATGCTCTTCCGTGCCGGCGAACCGGTGAGGTCCCTGGTGGGAGCCCGCCCCAAGCGCCGCCTGCTGCGGGAACTGGAGGACGCGATCGGCTAGGGCGTGTTTCGAAAGTGGCGTCGTCCGCCCGGAGGGCGGGCCCCCGGCCAGACGGGACTCTCGAACACGCACTGGCCCCGGCCGCTGTCGGCGGCGGCTGCCATGATGCGGGCACGCGCAGGACGAGCACAAGGAGTGCCCATGGGTACGTGGGGGACGGGTCCCTTCGACAACGACACCGCGGCGGACTTCGCCGGCGACCTCGACGACCTCGAGCCCGGCGCACGGCCCGCGTACGTGCGGGCGGCGCTCGCCCGGGTCGTCGAATCCTCCGGATACCTCCAGGCGCCGGAGGCGGACGAGGCGGTCGCGGCGGCGGCGATCGTGGCGGCCGGGCTCCCGGGAGGGGAGCCGTGGGACACCGTCTACGGACCCGAGGAGCCGGTGGGCGATCTGCCGGCCGAGTGCGCGAGCCTCGCCGTGCGGGCGCTGGAAAGGATCACCGGGCCCGGCTCCGAGCCGGCCGACCTGTGGAAGGACGGTCAGGACACCGGCGAATGGGGCCGGGTGATCGAGCAGCTGCTCGCCGTGCTCCGCGGCCCGGCGGACACGACGACGGGGTGAGAACGGTTCCCCGCGGAAAAAACACCCCGGCCGGAATGTCGGCCGGGGTGTTTTTTCGCGTATATTTAATGGTTCGCATGCGCGCATGACGAAGCGCACGCGGAAGTTGAATAAGCGCACTGTATCGCGGCGGGAGTCGAATTGTCAACCGAGGAATTTCGGAAAGAGCAGCGATTCATCAGCGAGCTCTACGCCCGACTCGACGACCTGAGGGACCAGGCCGAGAGCGCCGTGCGGGCCGCGCTCAAGCGCGGGGGGAACGGGTACCAGGCGCGCCTGGAGCGCGACGTGCTGGTCGCCGAGCAGTCAGGGCTGCTCGCCGCGTTCGACGCCGGGGAGAACGGGCTCTGTTTCGGGCGCCTGGTGTTCAAGGACGGCCGCGACCACCACATCGGCCGGATCGGCATCCGCGAGGACGACGCCGAACGCACGCCGCTCGTCGTCGACTGGCGCGCCGAGGTCGCCCGGCCGTTCTACCTCGCCACCGGCCACGAGCCGATGGGGCTGAAGAGGCGCCGCCACATCCGCACCAAGGGGCGGGAGGTCACCGCCCTGCACGACGAGATCCTCGACCTCCACGACACCACCCGCACCGGACACGAGCACCGCGACGCCGACGAGGTGCTGCTCGCCGCGCTCGAAGCCGCCCGCACCGGCCGCATGGCCGACATCGTGCAGACCATCCAGGCCGAGCAGGACCGCATCATCCGCGCCCCGCACCAGGGTGTCCTCGTCGTGGAGGGCGGACCCGGCACCGGCAAGACCGCCGTCGCGCTGCACCGGGCCGCCTATCTCCTCTACGCCCACCGCGAGCAGCTCGCCCGCCGCGCCGTGCTCATCGTCGGACCCAACCCCGCCTTCCTCGGCTACATCGGGGAGGTCCTGCCCGCCCTCGGCGAGACCGGCGTGCTGCTCGCCACCATGGGCGAGCTCTACCCCGGCGTCCACGCCACCGGCACCGACAGCCCCGAGGCCGCCGAGATCAAGGGCCGGGCCACCATGGCCGGCATCCTCGCCCAGGTCCTGCGCGACCGGCAGACCGTGCCGCCCACCGAGTCGCCCCTGGAGATCGACCACGACGACTACGGCACCCTGCTGCTGGACCGGAACATGGCCGAGGACGCCCGCTGGGACGCCCGCTCCACCGGCCTGCCGCACAACCTCGCCCGCCCCCGCTTCGCGTTCCGCGTCATCGACGCGCTGACCGAACAGCTCGCCGACCGGCTCGGCGCCGACCCCTTCGGCGGCCCCAACCTCCTCGACGCCTCCGACATCACCCAGATGCGCAAGGAGATCGCCGCCAGCCCCGAGGTGCACGCCGCCATCGACACGCTGTGGCCCACGCTCACCCCGCAGGCGCTCGTCGCCGGATTCCTCGCCGAGCCCGACGGCCACCTGCCCGACGGCGAGGCGGAGTTCGTACGCCGCGGGACCGGCCCCTGGACCCCCGCCGACGTACCCCTCCTGGACGAGGCGGCCGAACTCCTCGGTCACGACGACACCGCCGAGCGCGCCGCCGCCGAACGGGAACGCAACCTGCGCATCGCCTACGCCCAGGGCGTCCTCGACGTCTCCTACGCCTCACGGACCCACGAGTTCGAGGACGCCGAGTCCGAGGTGCTGACGGCCCACGACATCATCGACGCCGAGCGGTTCGCCGACCGCCACGAGGAGGCCGACCACCGCAGCGCGGCCGACCGCGCCGCCGCCGACCGCACCTGGGCCTTCGGCCACATCATCGTCGACGAGGCGCAGGAGCTGTCCGCGATGGCGTGGCGGCTGCTGATGCGCCGCATCCCGACCCGCTCGATGACCCTCGTCGGCGACCCCGCCCAGACGGGCGACCCGGCCGGCCTCGGCTCCTGGCACGAGATCCTCGCCCCGTACGTCGGCGACCGCTTCGAGCATGTGACGCTCGGGGTCAACTACCGCACCCCGGCCGAGATCATGGAGGTCGCCGCGGCGGTGCGCCGCACCGAGGACCCGGACTTCGAGCCGCCGAGGTCCGTGCGGTCCACGGGCACCGCCCCCTGGGAGATCAGCTCCGACGACCTGGCCCGTGACGTCGCCGCGGCCGTACGGCGTGAGCTGCCCGCCGAGGGCAGGCTCGCGGTGGTCGCCCCGGCCACCCACCATCCCGCTCTCGCCGCCGTCCTGCCGGAGGCCGCCCAGGGCCCCGCCCCCGACCTCACCCGGCCGGTGGTCCTGCTGGACCCCCGGCAGGCCAAGGGCCTGGAGTTCGACACGGTGATCGTCGCCGACCCGGACGCCATCAGGAACAGCGGGCCGCACGGCGTCAACGACCTGTATGTCGCGCTGACCCGTGCGACCCAGCGGCTCGGCGTCGTCAGGCAGGCCTGAACCACACCGTGGCCAGCGGCGGCAGCGTCAGGCGTACGTGCCCCGACTCCGGTTTCACCGGGTCGGCGTTGCGCACATCGCTGCCGCCGTACCGCGCCGCGTCCGTGTTCAGGACCTCCGCCCAGGCGGGCACGCCCTCAGGCACCCACAGCCGGTAGTCCTGCCGCACCACCGGCGAGAAGTTGCTCACCGCCAGCAGCGGAGCACCCTTCGCGTCGTACCGCAGGAACGCGAAGACGTTGTCGTCGGCGGCGTCCCCGAGCGACCACTGGAAGCCCTCCGGCACGGTGTCCCGCTCCCACAGCGCCGGCGTGCGCGTGTACACCGCGTTCAGGTCGCGCACCAGCTCCCGGACACCCCGGTGGTCGCCCGCCGAGTGGTAGTCGTCCCGCGTCAGCCACCACTCGGGGCCGTGCGCCTCCGACCACTCGGCGCCCTGTGCGAACTCCTGGCCCATGAACAGCAGCTGCTTGCCGGGGTGGGCCCACATGTAGCCGAGGTACGCCCGGTGGTTGGCGCGCCGCTGCCACCAGTCGCCCGGCATCTTCGACACCAGCGCCTGCTTGCCGTGCACCACCTCGTCGTGCGAGATCGGCAGGACGTAGTTCTCGCTGTACGCGTACACCATCGAGAACGTCATCTCGTTGTGGTGGTACTTGCGGTGCACCGGCTCCTTCGAGACGTACACCAGCGAGTCGTGCATCCAGCCCATGTTCCACTTCAGGCCGAAGCCCAGCCCGCCGTGATCGGTGGGCCGGGTGACGCCCTCCCAGGCGGTCGACTCCTCGGCGATCGTCACGACGCCGGGGCAGCGACGGTAGACCGTGGCGTTCATCTCCTGCAGGAAGGCCACCGCGTCGAAGTTCTCCCGGCCGCCGTACTCGTTCGGCGCCCAGTCGCCGCCCTCGCGCGAGTAGTCCAGATAGAGCATCGAGGCGACGGCGTCGACCCGCAGCCCGTCGATGTGGAACTCCTCGCACCAGTACACGGCGTTCGCCACCAGGAAGTTCCGGACCTCCGTGCGGCCGTAGTCGAACTCCAGCGTTCCCCAGTCGGGGTGCTCGGCCCGCCGCGGGTCCGGGTGCTCGTAGAGCGGTGTCCCGTCGAACCGCGCCAGCGCCCAGTCGTCCTTGGGGAAGTGCGCCGGCACCCAGTCGACCAGGACCCCGATGCCCGCCCGGTGACAGGCGTCCACGAAGAACCTGAAGTCGTCGGGCGAGCCCAGCCGCGCGGTCGGCGCGTAGTAGGACGTGACCTGGTAGCCCCACGAGGGGCTGTACGGGTGCTCGGCCACCGGCATCAGCTCCACATGGGTGAAGCCGAGGTCCTTCACGTACGCCGGCAGCTGCTCGGCGAGCTCCCGGTAGGTCAGGCCGGGCCGCCAGGACGGCAGGTGGACCTCGTAGACGGAGAACGGCGCCTCGTGGGCCGGCCGGTCGCCGCGGTGGGCCATCCACTCCTCGTCCTGCCAGACGTAGTGGGACGCCGTGACGACCGAGGCCGTCTCCGGCGGGCACTGGGCGCGGCGGGCCATCGGGTCCGCGCGCAGGGAACGGCCGCCGTCGGGCCCGACCACCTCGAACTTGTAGAGCGTGCCCTCACCGAGGCCGGGCACGAACAGCTCCCACACGCCGCTGCGGCCGAGGGAGCGCATCGGTAGCCCCGTGCCGTCCCAGTGGCTGAACTCCCCGGCCAGCCGCACCCCGCGGGCGTTCGGCGCCCACACCGTGAAGCGGGTGCCGGTCACACCTTGATGGGTCATCGGGTGCGCCCCGAGCGCCTTCCACAGCTCCTCGTGGCGGCCCTCCCCGATCAGATGGAGGTCCAGTTCCCCGAGGGCGGGCAGGAAGCGGTACGGGTCCTCGATCTCCGTCCGGTTGTCGTCGGAGTACTCCACGAGCAGCCGGTAGTCCGGCACCCCGGGCAGGGGCAGGACGGCGGAGAACAGCCCGTCGCCGTCACTGTGGAGCTCGGTCCGCACCCCGTCGGCGAGCAGCGTCACCGCCCGCGCGAACGGGCGCAGCGCCCGGAACGCGATGCCCCCGGCCACCGGGTGCGCCCCCAGCAGCGCGTGCGGATCGTGGTGCTCCCCGGCGAGCAGCCGCCCCCGGTCGGCCGCGTCGAGCGGGGCGGGCGTCACGCCGTCGGCGCTCGTGCGGGGCCCCGGTGTCGCGCCGGGCGGCGGCGTGGGGAGTGCGGTGGCCTCCCTCAGAGGGGTCTTCTTGGCGGCCGGTGCCTTCTCGGCGGCCGGGGCCGGGTTACGGGTCGGACGGCGGGGGGTCACGGGGAAAGGCCTCCTCGGGCTTCAGGGGTGGGCTGCGCGGCCAGGCGGCGGATCGCCGCCATGGGGACCGGTAGCCAGTCGGGTCGGTGCCGGGCCTCGTACAGGACCTCGTACACGGCCTTGTCCGTCTCGTACGCGCGCAGCAGCGCGGGCTCGGTGCGCGGGTCGGTGCCCGACGCCTCGGCGTAGCCGGTGCAGTAGGCGTCCCGGCACTTGTCCGCCCAGTCGAGGTTCCAGGGACTGGAGGTCCGGCCCGCTCGCGCGGAGTCGTGAGGCTGCGGAGGCGTGCGGGCGGCGTAGTCGAAGGAGCGCAGCATGCCGGCCACGTCGCGGACCGGCGGCTGCGGGCGGCGGCGCTCGGCGAGCGGCTTCGCGGGCTCGCCCTCGAAGTCGATCACCGACCAGTCGCCGTCCCGCGCCCGGAGGGTCTGGCCGAGGTGCAGGTCGCCGTGCACCCGCTGGGCACGCCAGGCGGTGCTGCCCTGCTCCAGCCGGCCCACCGCCTCGAAGGCGGCGCGCAGCCCGGGGACGTACGGCATGAGCGCCGGGACGGCCTGGGCGGCGGTGTCCAGCCGCCGGCTCATGCCGGCGGCGAGGTTCTCGGTCTGCCGGGGGCCGAGGGCCACCGTCGGCAGGGCTTCGGCGAGGGCCGTGTGGACCTCGGCGGTGGCCCGGCCCAGCGCCCGGGCCTCCTCGGTGAAGTCCCGTCCGGCGGTGAGGGCGTCCAGGGCGAGCTGCCAGCCGTCCTGGGAGCCGCGCAGGTAGGGCTGCAGGACGCCCAGGGTGCTGGCCTCGGGCCGGCCGTTGCCGGTCTCGTACCAGGCCACCGGGGCGGGTACCCGTCGGCAGCCGGCCCGGGCCAGGGCCAGGGGCAGTTCCAGGTCCGGGTTGGCGCCCGCCCAGACCCGCCGGAACACCTTCAGGATGTACGCATCGCCGTACACCAGCGAGGAGTTGGACTGCTCGGTGTCCAGCGCACGGGGGACGAGGCCTTCCGGGATGGCGACGGTGCGGGAGAACCGCAGCGGGCCCATCGGGCCGGGAGTGCGCAACCGTTCCAGCAGCAGCGCCGCCAGGCGCGGATCGCTCAGTCCCTCGTAGACCGTCCGGCCGGTCAGCGGGCCGTCCGGTACGCGGCCGATCAGGGCGGGCGCGAGCTGCGGCGGCAGATTCGTCCGCACCCCCAGCAGCAGCTGGTAGCAGTCGGCGGGGGGCGCGGTGGTGATGCCCGGCTGCTGGACCCGCACGAGCAGGTGCAGCAGCCCGGGACCGGTCGTGTCGACCGGCAGCAGTTCGGTGGCCGAGACCAGGGTGAAGCCCGTCACCGGGCGGCCCTTGCCCGCGAACCAGCGCTGCCGCGGCAGCCATTCGTGGAGCAGGGGCACCAGCGAGGGGAGGAGGGCGACCGGGGCCCGGGCGGTGGATGCGGTCTCCGACATGGCAGCGCGTCCTTTCCCCGGGCACTACAGAATGCACAGAACGTGCAGAGTGTCCCGGAATGCGGCGAGTGCTGTCCGGCTGTGCGGGACGTGTCGGGCGGGGATGGTCGAGATAGACCCGAATCGACGTATGAGGGGGAGAGTGCCCAGGGCGGGACGGTGGAAACGCCCCGCCCCGGGGCTCCTTGAGAATGTGTCAGGCGGTGCGGATCTTCAGGCTCTTGCCCGTCTTCACGGCGTCTTTGCGGAGCCTGAACCAGTAGAAACCGTGACCCGCGAGAGTGAGCAGATACGGCCATTCGCCGATGGCCGGGAAGCGCACCCCGCCGATCAGCTCCACCGGGTGCATCCCGTTGAACCGGCGCAGGTCCAGCTCGGTCGGCTGGGGGAAGCGCGAGAAGTTGTGGACGCACATGACCAGGTCGTCCCCGTATTCCCGGAGGAAGGCGAGGACCGCCGGGTTCGACGACGGCAGTTCGGTGTAGGAGCCGAGGCCGAAGGCCGGGTTCTGCTTGCGGATCTCGATCATCCGCCGGGTCCAGTGCAGCAGCGACGACGGCGAGGCCATGGACGCCTCGACGTTGGTGACCTGGTAGCCGTAGACCGGGTCCATGATGGTCGGCAGGTACAGGCGGCCGGGGTCGCAGGAGGAGAAGCCGGCGTTGCGGTCGGGCGTCCACTGCATCGGGGTCCGTACGGCGTCACGGTCGCCCAGCCAGATGTTGTCGCCCATGCCGATCTCGTCGCCGTAGTACAGGATCGGCGAGCCGGGCAGGGACAGCAGCAGCGCGGTGAACAGCTCGATCTGGTTGCGGTCGTTGTCGAGCAGCGGCGCGAGACGGCGGCGGATGCCGATGTTGGCGCGCATCCGCGGGTCCTTGGCGTACTCCGCGTACATGTAGTCGCGCTCTTCGTCGGTGACCATTTCCAGGGTCAGCTCGTCGTGGTTGCGCAGGAAGATGCCCCACTGGCAGCCCGCCGGGATCGCCGGGGTCTTGGCCAGGATTTCGGAGACGGGGTAGCGGGACTCCCGGCGGACGGCCATGAAGATGCGCGGCATCACCGGGAAGTGGAAGGCCATGTGGCACTCGTCGCCACCGGCGGGGAAGTCGCCGAAGTAGTCGACGACGTCCTCGGGCCACTGGTTGGCCTCCGCGAGGAGCACGGTGTCCGGGTAGGCCGCGTCGATCTCCTTGCGCACCCGCTTGAGGAAGGCGTGCGTGGCGGGCAGGTTCTCGCAGTTGGTGCCCTCCTCCTGGTAGAGGTAGGGCACGGCGTCGAGGCGGAAGCCGTCGATGCCCAGGTCCAGCCAGAAGCGGAGCGCGGACAGGATCTCCTGCTGCACCGCGGGGTTCTCGTAGTTCAGGTCGGGCTGGTGGGAGAAGAACCGGTGCCAGTAGTACTGCTTGCGGACCGGGTCGAAGGTCCAGTTGGACGTCTCGGTGTCGACGAAGATGATCCGGGCGTCCTCGAACTGCTTGTCGTCGTCGGCCCAGACGTAGTAGTCGCCGTAGGGGCCGTCCGGGTCGGTGCGGGACTCCTGGAACCACGGGTGCTGGTCGCTGGTGTGGTTCATGACGAAGTCGATGATCACCCGCATGCCGCGCTGGTGGGCGGCGTCGACGAACTCGACGAAGTCGGCGAGGTCGCCGAACTCGGGCAGCACCGATGTGTAGTCCGAGACGTCGTAACCGCCGTCCCGCAAGGGGGACTTGAAGAACGGCGGGAGCCAGAGGCAGTCCACGCCCAGCCACTGCAGGTAGTCCAGCTTGGCGGTGATGCCTTTGAGGTCGCCCACCCCGTCGCCGTTGCTGTCCTGGAAGGAGCGGACCAGTACCTCGTAGAACACGGCGCGCTTGAACCAGTCGGGATCGCGGTCCTTGGCGGGGGTGTCCTCGAAGGTGTCGTGGACGGGCTCGTTGACGATCATGATGTGGGTGACCCTCCGATCGGCGGGGACGGTCGCAGGACCAGGATGTGCGCGGGCGTGACGCCCGGCTCCAGGCGCACGTAGTTGGCCCTGCCCCAGTGATAGGTCTCGCCGGTGAGCTCATCGCGCACCGGCACGGTCTCGTGCCAGTCGAGGCCGAGCTCCGGCATGTCCAACGAGACCGTCGCCTCCTGGGTGTGGTGGGGGTCGAGGTTGACGACCATCAGAAGGATGTTCGAGCCGGATCGTTTGCTGTAGGCGATGACCGCGTCGTTGTCGGCGTGATGGAAGTGCACCGACCGCAACTGGCGCAGTGCGGCGTTGCGCCGCCGGATCCGGTTCAGTGCCGTGATCAACGGTGTGATCGTACGGCCCTCGCGCTCGGCGGACTCCCAGTCCCGCGGACGCAGTTCGTACTTCTCGGAGTTCAGGTACTCCTCGCTGCCCGGCCGCACCGGTGTGTTCTCGCACAGTTCGTACCCGGCGTACATGCCCCAGCTGGGCGACATCGTCGCGGCGAGCACGGCCCGGACCTCGAAGGCCGGGCGGCCGCCGTGCTGGAGGTAGGCGTGCAGGATGTCCGGGGTGTTCACGAAGAAGTTGGGCCGCATGTACGCGGCGGCGTCCCCGGCCAGCTCGGTGACGTACTCGGTCAGCTCCTGCTTGGTGTTGCGCCAGGTGAAGTAGGTGTACGACTGCTGGAAGCCGATGGCGCCCAGGGTGTGCATCATCGCCGGGCGGGTGAACGCCTCGGCCAGGAAGATCACGTCCGGGTCGGTCCGGTTGATGTTCGCGATGACCTTCTGCCAGAACACCACCGGCTTGGTGTGCGGGTTGTCCACCCGGAAGATCCGTACGCCGTGGGACATCCAGAAGCGCAGCACCCGCAGCGTCTCGCGGACGATGCCGCGCATGTCCCGGTCGAACGCGATCGGATAGATGTCCTGGTACTTCTTCGGCGGGTTCTCGGCGTACGCGATGGTCCCGTCGGCCCGGTGGTGGAACCACGCCGGGCGCTTGCCCACCCACGGGTGGTCGGGCGAGCACTGCAGCGCGAAGTCCAGCGCCACCTCCAGGCGCAGCTCGCGGGCGCGCGCGACGAAGGCGTCGAAGTCGTCGATGGTGCCGAGGTCCGGGTGGATCGCGTCGTGCCCGCCCTCGGGCGAGCCGATCGCCCACGGCACGCCCACGTCGTCCGGCTCCGGCGAGAGCGTGTTGTTGCGGCCCTTGCGGAAGGTGGTGCCGATCGGGTGGATCGGGGGCAGGTACACCACGTCGAACCCCATCGCGGCGATCGCGGGCAGCCGCTCGGCGGCGGTGCGCAGTGTGCCGGAGACCAGCCGGCCGTTCTCCTCCCTCGCGCCCTCGGAGCGCGGGAACATCTCGTACCAGGAGCCGTACAGCGCCCGCTCCCGCTCGACGAGCAGCGGCAACGGCTTGGACGCGGTGACCAGTTCCCGCAGGGGGTGCCGGGCCAGGGCGTCCACCGCCTCCTCGGCGAGGGCGGCCGCGTACCGCTCGGCGGCGGAGCGCTTGGTGTCGCGCAGGGCGTCCACCACCGCGAGCACGGCCTCGCGGCCGTCGCTCTTGGGCACGCCCTCGGCGGCGCGCTCGTGCAGCACGGCGCCGTCGGCGAGCACCAGTTCGGTGTCGATACCCGCCGGGATCTTGATACCGGCGTGGTGCCGCCAGGTGGCGACCGGGTCGCTCCAGGCCTCGACCCGGTAGGACCAGCGGCCTTCGGCCGTCGGGGTGACGTCGGCGCCCCAGCGGTCGGTGCCGGGCGCCAGTTCACGCATGGGGGTGAACGGGCCCTCGTTGCCGGCCGGGTCGGTCAGCACCACGTTGGCGGCCACCGCGTCGTGGCCTTCCCGGAAGACGGTGGCGGTGATCCGGAAGGTCTCGCCGGCCACCGCCTTGGCGGGCCTTCTGCCGCAGTCGACCAGCGGACGTACGTCGAGGACGGGAATGCGACCAATCAGCGAATTCACGGCATCACCTGAGGGTAGCTTGCGGGGTTTCGCTCTTTGTAGCTGCTCCGTTGACGAGTGGCTGGGCGCAGGCATCACCGCTCCTGTCCGGGTTCACTCGGGTGGGCGGGTACCGGTGGAGCCTTCCCACACTCTTCGTGTGGGCAATCCGGCGGATTGTTAACTACTAGGGGGTACGTCGACCGACAAGAACCGGCCCCGTTCGGAGTAATAACGGGACCGGTTCTTGTTTGGGAGTGTCATTTCCCTGACTGGAGCAGTCTGTTTGCTGTTCGAATTTGATCGTTCGAGGAAGGGTGTGCTCGACGCGCTCACGCCCGCGACTGTGCGTCCTGCTCCTCCGGATCGCTCGCCCAGACCTGCCACGGCTGCCGCGTCACCCACTCGTCGACCGGCGTCGGCGTCACCGGCAGCGCCTCGCCGAAGGCCCCGTCGCCGCCCGCGAGCAGCATCGGGTCGAGCCCCGTCGCCATGTAGTGGTAAATGCCCGCGACACCCGCCGCCGCCTGCGGACCCAGCACCTGGGCGAGCCCCCGCTCGAACACCTCCGCAGGCAGCGGGCGATAGGCCACCGCCCGCCCCAGCCCGTGCCCGAACGCCACGGCGAGCTCGGCGCCGGTCAGCGTGCGGTCCCCGCCGATGTCGAACGCACGGCCCTGGACGCCCTCCACCGTGAGCGCGGCCAGCACCGCCTCCGCGAGGTCCCGGTGCGACAGCCAGGCCACCGGTACGTCGGCGGGCAGCGGATAGGCGAGGACCCCGTCGTTCACCAGAGCCGGACCGTTCCACGGGCTGAAGAGATTGTCCAGATAGACCGGCGGACGCAGGACCACCAGCGGCACCCCGCTCTCGCGCAGCACGGCCTCCACGATCCGCCGGGTCTCGAACGCCGCCACGTCGGTGCTCGCCCGCGGCACACGCGTGTTGGCGTTGTACACCAGCCGGCCCACCCCGGCCTCCACGGCCGCCGTCGCGATGTTGCGCGCGTACACCAGCACCCGGGCCGGGTCGTACACCAGCGGCATCGTCACCGCGGCGTGCGTCGCGCCGGTGAAGAGCTGCCGCACGTCCTCGAGGCTGCCGAGGTCCCCGGCCGCGCACGAGACGCCCGGCAGCGGCGGCCGGTCGCCCTCGGGGCGCCGGGTCAGCGTACGGACCCGGTGCCCCCGTTCGGCCAGGAGGCGGGCGATCGCACCGCCCTGGAAGCCGGTCGCTCCCACCACTGCCACACGCATCGGAATGTGATCGGACATATGCCTGAAGGGCCCTTCGATAGGGTGTGTCTGCTGCCATGACGGCACTTCTCAGGCTGGCGGCGGCGGCTTTGGCCGATCAATTAACAAAATGGGGCGGGGGTTGAAGGATCGTCCATGGATACCGTGCGTACCGAGAACGACGACCTCCTCAGCGAGCTGCTGAAGCCGCTGCGTCTCACCGGCGTCTTCGACAGCCGATGGCACGTCAGGGCACCCTGGGCGATCGAGGGCGACGCCGAGCAGAGCTGCGCCGTCCTGCACTACATCGTGGAGGGCGGCTGCTGGATCACCGCCGAGGGCCAGGCGCCCATCGAACTGCGCGCCGGTGACCTCGCGGTCTTCCCGACCGGCACCGCGCACCGGCTCGCCGACCGGCCCGAGCGGCAGGGCGTCCCGCTCAAGTCCGTACTGCCCGAACGGGAACCCGGCACGTCCGGCGAGATCCGCATCGGCGGCGAGGGCCCGGAGAGCCGGCTGTTGTGCGCCGGGCTGCACTACGACGCCAGCGCCGCCACCGGCCTGTACAAGGCGCTGCCCTGGGCACTCGTCCTCGACGACGTCCAGGTAGAACGCGAACCGCTGCTGCGCGACACCCTGCGGCTGCTCGCCGACCCCGACCGGCCCGTCGGACCGGGGGACCGGCTCATCACCCTGCGGGCCTTCGAGATGGCGCTGGTGCTCGCGCTGCGGCCGCTGCTGCGGGAGTTCACCGAGAAGCCCGAGGCGCTGCCGGTGCTGCACCACCCCGGGGTCAGCCGCGCCATGGTCATGATCGCGACCCGGTTCGCCGAACCCTGGACGATCGAGTCACTCGCCCGCGAGGTCGGCATGTCCCGCTCCGCGTTCACCGCCGCCTTCCGCTCCCTGGTCGGCGAGGCTCCCGCCCGCCATCTGACGGGGCGGCGCATGCAGGAGGCGGCCAGGCTGCTCTGCGAGACGTCGCTGCCGCAGTCCGCGGTGCCGCAACGGGTCGGCTACCAGAGCGCCGTCGGCTTCCACCTGGCGTTCCGCAAATGGTTCGGCGTCACCCCCGGGGAGTACCGGACGAGTGGGGCCAGCGCTGCCTGAATCGCGCCGGAGCCGCCGGAAACGGGCGGAAATCGACTGGCCGGTTCTTAAGGACCGCAGGACGGTCGTTCATTGCCGCAGGCAGGGGCGGCGGGTCAGGCTCGGCTCGCAACGCCGTTCCGCAAGAGGAGAAAAGGTGACGAGGTCCGGTCAGGAGTATCTGGAGTCGCTGCGCGACAGCCGCGAGATATGGCTCGACGGCGAGCGGGTCGAGGACGTCACCCGGCACCCCGGCTTCCGCAACACCGCGGCGTCCTTCGCCCGGCTGTACGACCTGGCCCACGACTCCGAGCACACCCCGGTCCTCACCCGGGACGGCGTCCACCGCGCGTTCACGATCCCGCGCTCGTACGAGGACCTCGTGGCCCGCCGCCGGGCCTACAAGGTCTGGGCCGAGGCGAGCTTCGGCTTCCTGGGCCGCACACCGGACTACATGGCCGGCGGCGCCGCCGGCTTCGCCGCGCTGCCACAGACGTTCACCACCGACGCGTACGACGGGGCGCCGAACGCCCTCGCCTACCACCGGCGGCTCGCCGAGGGCGACCTCTTCCCGGCCTTCACCATCAGCAACCCGCAGATCGACCGGACCAAGCCGGCCTCCGAGCAGGAGGAGGACGACCTGGTGGTGAGGGTGGTCGCCGAGAAGGACGGCGGCATCGTGGTCCGCGGCGCCAAGATGATCGGCACCGCCGCCGTCTTCGGCAACGAGGTCGTGGTCGGCACCATCGAGCCGCTCGCCCCGCACGACGTCGAACACGCCGTCTGCTTCTCGGTCCCGCTCGGCACCCCCGGCCTGAAGCTGATCTCCCGGACGTCGTACGAGGCCCGGGCGCGCAGTGTCTTCGACAACCCGCTCTCCTCCCGCTTCGACGAGAACGACGCGCTGCTGGTCTGCGACGACGTGTTCGTGCCGTGGGAGCACGTCCTCACCTACCGGGACGTCGACACGTCCTTCCGGATGTGGTGGGAGACCCCCGCCTACCTGAACTTCGTCCACCAGGCGGCCACCCGCTTCTGGACCAAGCTGGAGTTCCTCACCGGCATCGCCATCCTGCTCACGCGGGCGAACAACACCCACCAACTGCCGCCCGTCACCCAGGCCGTCGGCAGGCTCCTCGGCCGGGTCGCCCAGGCCAAGGCGTTCGTGCTGGCCGCCGAGGCGTCGTACGCGCCGGTCGACGGCGGCCGCGGCGGTGTGGCACCCGGCAAGGACATCTCCTTCGCCCAGCGCATCATGGCCGGCGAGCTGTACCCGCAGGCCGTCCAGGAGATCAAGCTGCTGGCCGGCGGTGGGCTCATCCAGCTCCCCGCGTCCGGCGAAGACCTGCTCCACCCCGATCTCGGCCCGCTCGTCAGGAAGTACATCCGTTCTCCCGGCACCCCCGCGGAGCAGCGGGTCAAGCTCCTGAAGCTCGCCTGGGACGCGCTCGGCTCCGAATTCGCCGGCCGTCACGAGCAGTACGAGCGCTTCTACCACGGCGCCCCGCACGTCTATCTCACCCAGCAGGCCTGGGAGGGCGGGGGCGACGCCTGCGAAGCCCTGGCCCGTACCTGCCTGGACGATTACGCCCTCGGGAGCGAACGGTGACCGCCCGCAGCGCCCCGGGCGCGGACGACCCCGGCTGGGGCGCGGCCCGCCGGGCCCCCGCCCTCCGGTGTCCGGGGCCGGCGACGCCCGCGGCGCGCCCGAGGCCCGGCCCGGCCCCCGGCACCGCGACCGGGGCGCCACCGCGAAGCACACATCCGCCACGGGCGGCGCACGTCCCGCGGGCCCGCGCACGGCTCGCCGCGTGCGCGGGGGCCGGTGGCCGCGCGGGAGGCCGGGTGCCCGGGCGGCCGGGGGTGACCCCGTGAGCGGACGGCCAGGGGCCCAGGGGCGGGCCCTCGCCCTGCTGGCGGGCACACAACTGCTGCTCATCATGGACACCGCGATCATCAACGTCGCGCTGCCGTCCATCGGCGACGACATCGGCTCCGGCTCCGCCGGGCTCTCCTGGGTCGCCAACGCCTTCCTCATCACCTTCGGCGGGCTGCTGCTCCTCGGCGGGCGCACCGCCGATCTCCTCGGGCACCGGCGGGTGTTCCTCGCCGGACTCGGGCTGCTCGGCGCGTCGTCGGCCGCCGGGGCGCTGGCCGGTGGCGCTCCCCTCCTGGTGACGGCACGGGCCGTCCAGGGCGTGGGCGCGGCGCTCGCCGCGGCCGCCGCGTTCGCCCTCCTGTTGATCCTCTTCCCGGACGGGCCCGCACGGCACCGGGCCCTGGGGGTGTTCGCCGCCATGGGGGGCCTCGGCGGCGTCCTCGGCACCGTACTCGGCGGCGTCCTCACCGAGCTCCTCGGCTGGCGCTCCACCTTCTGGCTCAACGTGGCGGGCGCCCTCCTGCTCGCCCTCCTCGCACTGCGCCTCCCGGGCGGCGAGGCCGCCCGCACAGGCGATTCCGGCACGGCCGCGGGACGGGGCTCCGACCTGCCCGGCGCGCTCACCGCCACCGGCGGGCTCGGCCTCCTCGCCTACGCCCTGGTCGGCGCGGGCGAGGCCGGATGGACCGGCCCGCGGACCCTCGCGGCGGGCGGCGCGGGCCTCGCCCTGCTCGCCGCCTTCGCCGTGCTGGAGCGGCGGACCGCCCACCCCCTCGTGCCGCCCGCCGTCCTCGCCCGGCCCGCGCTGCGGCTCGCCAACGGTCTGGGCGCACTCGCCCAGATGGCGCTCTTCCCCATGTTCTTCCTCGTCAGCCTCCATCTGCAGACCGTGCTCGGACACTCCCCGCTGGGCGGCGGACTCGGCCTGCTGCCCCTGTCCCTGGTGGTCGTCGCCCTCGCCCCGCAGACCGGCCGCATCATCGTCCGGCTGGGCCTCGGCCGGACCATGACCCTCGGGTTCGCCCTGCTCTTCGCCGGCACGACCTGGCTCGCGCTCGCGCTCGAACCCGACGGCACCTTCCTCACCACCGTCCTCGCACCCAGCCTCGTGCTGGGTGCCGCCCTGCCGCTGGTGATGGTCACCACCAACGTGGCCGCCACGGCCGGGGCCTCGCCCGGGGAGACGGGCCTGGCCTCCGGTCTCATCAACACCAGCCAGCAGTTCGGGTCCGTACTGGGCCTCGCCGTCCTCGTGGCCGTCGCCACCTCGTCCACCGGCACGGCGACGGCGGCCGGCGAGACCGCGGGCCACCGGGCCGCGCTCCTCGTCGGCGCCGCCTTCGCGGCGGCGGGTGCCCTGCTCTCCTTACGGCTGCCCGAGTCCGCGCCCGCACCGGCGCCGCCACGCCGGGCCGAGAGGCCGACCGAGCAAAAACACGGCCGGGTGGGCGAATCGCGGTGACCGCCTGACCGAGCGGGACCGCGCCACTCCCTGATCCCACTGCCCGAGGGGGCCATTCCGTTGACCCTGTACGACCTTGTCGCGCCCGGTCTCGACCTCTGTACCGAGCCGCGCTACCGGATAGCCGAGATCCGGGACGCCGACCCGCTCGGCGCCGATCCGCTGCTCGCCGCCGTGCCCGCGATGAACCGCGACGCCGACGTCCCCGCACTCGTCGTCGCCCTGCGCACGCTCGTCCCCGACCTCGACCGGGTCGCCGACTGGAGCGTCGTCGAAGCCGTCGCCGGGATGCGCGACCTCGGCATGCTGCTCGGCTCGCTGAAACGTCACGGCACCGAACCGGTCCCCGCCGTACCCGAAGTCCTGCCCGTCCTGGAGGCCCTGGCCCGCCGCACCGACATGGTGCCCCGCGACACCGTGCACCACTACACGACCTGGAACCCGGCCGGCCGCCGCCGGCGCACGTACACCGGCGCGGAGATGGAGTGCCACCTCCAGGAAGCCGTCCGGATGGTGTTCCCCGGGCTCGTCGCCGCCCTCGACACCTGCGAGGACCTGACCCGCCTCGAACCCTACGACCCCGGTTTCGCCCTCGCCCTCGACCGCACCGCCCAGCACGTCCAGTCGATGGTCGACTCGATCGACTTCACCGTCAGCAACGTCACCCCCGTCTTCTTCGCCCGCACCCTGCGCCCCTACTTCGAGGAGATCGACGTCGCCGGCCGGTCCTACCTCGGCCCCGCCGCCGCCCAGGTGCCGCTCTGGCTCGTCGATCTGACGCTCTGGCAGTCCGACCGGTCCCACCACGCCTACGACGCGTTCCTTGCCGAATCGGTGCCCTACAGCCTGCCGTCCTGGCGCGCCTTCTACGAGCGGAACAAGGGCGGCACGTCCGCCGTCAGCAAGCTCTCCGCCGCCCTCAGCTGGGAGACCGTCCACCGGATGCCGCCGCAGCTCGCCGCCTCCGCGATCTCGCTCGCCCGCGTACTGCGCATCCTCAAGACGTTCCGTGCCCGCCACATCGGCATCGCCCGCAAGGCCTACAGCGACGATCTGCGCCTGTACGACCAGGGCAGCGGCGGCGCGCCGGTCGCCCTGCTGCGCTCGGTGCTCGACCTGACCAGGGACAACGAGACGCTGGTGCGCCGGGCCGTGGAGCGCCCCGCCACCCCCGCCGCCTGAGAGGACCCCGCCGTCCATGACATCGATGACACCCCACATACTCATCGCCGGCGGCGGCGTCGCCGGCCTCACCGCGGCGCTCGCGCTGCACGCGGCGGGCTTCCGGCGGATCACCGTCGTCGAGGCGGCGCCCGAGATCCGGCCGGTCGGCGCGGGGCTGAACCTCATGCCCAACGCCGTCCGTGAACTCGACGCGCTCGGGCTGCTCGACCAGCTGGAGGCCGGCGCCGTCCGCACCAGGGAACTGCGCTACTACCACTCCTCCGGCTCCCTCGTCTCCCGCGAGGACCGCGGACTGCGGGCCGGCTACCGCTGGCCCCAGCTCTCCGTCCACCGCGGCCACCTCCAGCGGGTCCTCGCCGAGGCCGTGCGCGAGCGGCTCGGCCACGACGCGATCGTCGGCGGCGTCCGCGTCAGCGGGCTCGACGTGATGCCCGGCGGAAGGGCACGCGTCCGGCTGGAACACCGGGCGGGTTCCACCCGCGGCCGGGCGTCCCTCGAACCGGACGTCCTGATCGGCGCCGACGGCATCCGCTCGGCGGTCCGCGCCGCCCTCAACCCCGGCGAGGGCGACCCGCCCTGGAACGGCATGCTCGTGTGGCGGGGCGTCTCCCGGATGGACGCGAGCCGCGCCGCCTCGTTCATGTTCATCGCGGGCGACGACCGCCGGAAGGCCGTGGTCTACCCGATGACCGAGCCGACCGCCGGCCGGCCGGACGTCCTCGTCAACTGGGCCCTCGCCATGCCCGCCGACGCCGTGGACGGTGACCGTGTCGACGCAGCCGACGCCGCCGACACCACCTTCCGCGGCGACTGGAACCGCTCCGTCCCCGTGGAGAGGTTCCTCCACCATTTCCGGGGCTGGGAGTTCGGCGGCGTCAGCGTCCCGGAGGTGGTGCGCGCCTGCGACAGCGCGTTCGAGTACCCCATGGTCGACCGCGAGCCGCTCGCCCGCTGGAGCCACGGCCGCACCACCCTGATCGGTGACGCCGCCCACGCCATGTACCCCGTCGGTTCCAACGGCGGCACGCAGTCCATCGTCGACGCGCGCGCCCTCGCCCACGCCATGGCCCTCCACCGCGACCCGGTCGAGGCGCTCCTCGCATACGAGTACGAACGCAGGCCCGCCATGACGGAGCTCCAGCGGGCCGGCCGCCGACTGGGCCCCGAAGTCGTGATCAACCTCGCCCACCAGCGCGCGCCCGGCGGCTTCACCGACATCGACGACGTCATCCCGCCGCACGAGCTCCGGGAGATCGCCACGCGCTACGCCACGACCGGCGCGTTCGACGCCGAAACCGTCAACCACGGCTCCCCGTACGAGGTCCCGGTGCACGCGCTCCCCTGAGTGCGCCGTGGTTGCCGGGGGCGGGGTGCCGTTACCGTCGGAGAGTGAAGGCGGACGCACACCGTGGTGCGTCCGCCACGATACGTATCTCCCCTGCGAAGGTGGAACACGTGAAGGCAATCCGTCGATTCACCGTGCGCCCCGTCCTCCCCGACCCGCTCCGGCCGCTCAGCGACCTCGCGCGCAATCTGCGCTGGTCCTGGCACGCCGAGACCCGTGAGCTGTTCCAGGCCGTCGACCCCGAGGGGTGGTCGGCGGCCGGCGGCGACCCGGTCCGGCTCCTCGGCTCCGTCTCGGCCACCCGGCTCGCCGAGCTCGCCAAGGACCGGCGCTTCCTGCGCCGGCTGTCCGCCGCGGCCGACGACCTCGACGACTATCTCCGAGGTCGCCGCTGGTACCAGACGCAGACCCCGGCCGACACCGAACCACCCGCCGCCGTCGCCTACTTCTCACCCGAGTTCGGTGTCACCGCGGCCCTGCCCCAGTACTCCGGCGGCCTCGGCATCCTCGCCGGCGACCACCTCAAGGCCGCCTCCGACCTCGGCGTACCGCTCATCGGCGTCGGGCTCCTCTACCGGCACGGCTACTTCCGCCAGTCCCTCTCCCGCGACGGCTGGCAGCAGGAGCACTATCCGCTGCTCGACCCCAATGAGCTGCCCGTCAGCCTGCTGCGCAGCCCGAACGGCGCCCCCGTCCGCGTCTCGCTCGCCCTGCCGGGCTCACGGTCGCTGCACGCCCACGTCTGGGTGGCGCAGGTCGGCCGCGTGCCGCTGCTGATGCTCGACTCGCACGTCGAGGACAACGGCCCCGGCGAACGGGACGTCACCGACCGGCTCTACGGCGGCGGCAGCGAGCACCGGCTGCTCCAGGAAATGCTGCTGGGGATAGGAGGGGTCCGGGCGGTACGGGCGTACTGCGAGCTCACCGGCCACCCCCGGCCGGAGGTCTTCCACACCAACGAGGGCCACGCCGGATTCCTCGGCCTCGAACGCATCCAGGAGCTGAGCGCCGAGGGGCTCGACTTCGACGCGGCGCTGGAGGCGGTGCGCGCGGGCACCGTCTTCACCACCCACACACCGGTCCCGGCCGGCATCGACCGCTTCGACCGCGAGCTCGTCGCCCGCCACTTCGGCGACGGCGCGGAACTGCCCGGCGTGGACGTGGGACGCATCCTCCAGCTCGGCCTGGAGACCTACCCCGGGGGCGAACCGAACCTCTTCAACATGGCCGTGATGGGGCTGCGCCTCGCCCAGCGCGCCAACGGCGTCTCCACCCTGCACGGTGCCGTCAGCCGCGAGATGTTCGCGGGCCTGTGGCCCGGTTTCGACCCCGAGGAGGTGCCGATCACCTCC
The DNA here is from genome assembly GCF_054963715.1 of Streptomyces sp. STAM6. Taxonomy (NCBI): domain Bacteria; kingdom Bacillati; phylum Actinomycetota; class Actinomycetes; order Kitasatosporales; family Streptomycetaceae; genus Streptomyces; species Streptomyces sp. STAM6. The sequence goes on from NZ_JBUEFZ010000003.1 coordinate 350,497, forward strand.
ATCACCAACGGGGTGCACGCCCCGACCTGGGTCGCCCCCGAGGTGTTCCGGCTCGGCGCCCGGCAGATCGGCCCCCAGCGCGCCGAGGACGCCCTCAGCGTCGGCGGCTCGCAGCGCTGGGACGCCGTCGCGGACATCGCCGACTCGGCCATCTGGGAGCTCCGCCGCGAGCTGCGCGAACAGCTCGTGACGGAGGTGCGCACCCGGCTGCGTGCCTCCTGGCGCCAGCGCGGCGCCGGATCGGCCGAACTGGGCTGGATCGACGGGGTCCTCGACCCGGACATCCTGACCATCGGCTTCGCCCGCCGGGTCCCCTCCTACAAACGCCTCACGCTGATGCTGCGGGACCGCGACCGGCTGATGGAGCTGCTGCTGCACCCGACCCGGCCGGTGCAGATCGTCGTCGCGGGCAAGGCCCACCCCGCCGACGACGGTGGCAAGCGGCTGGTGCGCGAGCTGGTGCGGTTCGCCGACGACCCCCGGGTGCGCCACCGGATCGTGTTCCTGCCGGACTACGGGATGGGCATGGCGCAGAAGCTCTATCCGGGCTGCGACGTGTGGCTGAACAATCCGCTGCGGCCGCTGGAGGCGTGCGGGACGTCCGGCATGAAGGCGGCGCTGAACGGTTGCCTCAACCTGTCCGTCCTGGACGGCTGGTGGGACGAGTGGTACGAGCCGGACTTCGGCTGGGCCATTCCCACCGCCGACGGCCCCACCACGGACGAGGACCGGCGCGACGACCTGGAGGCGAACGCGCTGTACGAGCTGATCGAGCAGCGGGTCGCCCCCCGCTTCTACGACCGTGGCGCCGGCGGGCTGCCCGAGCGGTGGATCGAGATGGTCCGCCGTACCCTCGCCAACCTCGGCCCCAAGGTCCTGGCGGGCCGGATGGTGCGCGAGTACGTCGAGCGGCTCTACACCCCCGCCGCCCTCGCCCACCGGTCCATGGACACCGCCGCGGCCCGGGAGCTGGCCGCCTGGAAGAGCCGGGTGCGGGCCGCCTGGCCGCGGGTCGCGGTCGACCACGTCGAGGTGGACGAGGCCAACGGGATCGCCGAGCTGGGCTCCACGCTGGCACTGCGGGTCCGCGTCGCGCTCGGCGACCTGCAGCCGGAGGACGTGGAGGTGCAGGCGGTCGCCGGCCGGGTGGATCCCCACGACCGGCTCGGGGAGGCGCAGACGTTCCCGCTGAAGCCGGCCGGCCGGCCCGACCAGCACGGTCGCTGGGTCTACGAGGGGCCGCTCACCCTGGACCGCACCGGCCCGTTCGGCTACACCGTCCGGATACTGCCGGCCCACCGGCTGCTCGCCGCGGGTGCCGACCTCGGTCTGGTCGCGCTGCCGACCGAGGCCACGGGGGAGGGCGCGGGCGTCCTGATGCGATAGCCGCCTCGCGCCCCGCGGCGGTCCTTCGGCCCGTCGCCCCCTCCCCTCGTGGGGGGCGACGGGCCGTGTGCACAGCCTGCCGCGCGGGGAAGGGCCGGGCATCGGCCGCCGTTCCGATTCGCGCCTAGGCCGTTCGGCGGAGTACGCGCGGCCCACAGGACGATGCGGGTTCGGCCACGTGGCGGAATACGGCGGCGAGCCGCCCGGGGATCCCCCGGACGGCTCGCCGTTCGTGCGTGGTGCGCTCGGGCCGCGGTTCGTGCACGCGGCCCGGGCGCGGCTTACGGGAAGGTCAGCTTGAAGCTGTTGATGTAGCCGGTGTCCAGCGCCGCCCGGTCCTGGACACGGAGCTTCCAGGAGCCGTTCGCGACCTCGCCGGCCGCGTTGACCGTGTAGGCCGCCTTCACGTTGTCGGCCGAGTCGGAGGAGCTGAACGGCTTCAGGTTGTAGACCGAGCCGTCCGGGGCCACCAGGTCGACGACCAGGTCACCGCGCCAGGTGTGGACGATGTCGACGTCGACCTTGAGGTTCGACGGGGCGTTGCCGGCGATGCCGGTGACGCTGACCGCGGAGGTGACGGCGGCGCCGTTGTCCGGGATGGCCACGTCGGCCGTGTTCTCGAAGATCTTGCCGGTGCCGGGGTCGCCGCCGCCGGGACGGGAGCCGACGTTGACGCCCGCCCAGGCGTGCTCCACGGCCTTCACCTCGGCGCTGCCCGCGCCGTACAGCTCGGTGGCGACCGCCACGGTGCCGGTGCGCGCTCCCGCGTAGTCGGTGCGGGAGTTGAACTTGGTCGTCAGCGCCTTGAACCAGATCAGCGAGGCCTTGTCCCGGCCGATGCCGGTGACCGGAAGGCCGTCGGAGGTCGGCGAGTCGTAGTTCACGCCGTTGACGGTCTTGGCGCCGCTGCCCTCGGAGAGCAGGTAGTACCAGTGGTTCGCGGGGCCCGAGGAGTAGTGCACGTCGACGTTGCCGATGCCGGAGTACCAGTAGTCCTTGGACGAGCCGTCCTTGCTCGGCTTGTCCATGTAGCGCAGCGGGGTGCCGTTGCCCCGGATGTCGATCTTCTCGCCGACCAGGTAGTCGCCCTTGTCCTGGGCGTTGTTGGCGTAGAACTCGACCGCGGCGGCGAAGATGTCGGAGGTCGCCTCGTTGAGACCGCCCGACTCGCCGCTGTAGACCAGGCCGGCGGTGTTGGAGGTGACTCCGTGGGTCATCTCGTGCGCGGCCACGTCGATCGAGGTGAGCGGCTTGGCGTTGCCGGAGCCGTCGCCGTACGTCATGCAGAAGCAGCTGTCCTGCCAGAAGGCGTTGACGTAGTTGTTGCCGTAGTGGACGCGCGAGTACGCGCCGACGCCGTCACCGCGGATGCCGGAGCGGCCGTGCACGTTCTTGTAGTAGTCCCAGGTGACCCCGGCGCCGAAGTGGGCGTCGGCGCCCGCGGTCTCGAGGTTCTGGGGGGTGCCGTCGCCCCAGATGTCGTCGGGGCCGGAGAACAGCGTCCCGGTGCCGGACGTGCCGCGGTTGAGGTTGTTCGTCTTGTGGTTGCCGCGGCCGGTGTCGGTCAGGGTGTACGACGGCGCGGTGCCCAGCGTCACCTGGCCGCTGTACTGCGTGTTGCCGGTGCCGTTGTGGACGGCCTGCCACTCGTACAGCTTCTTGCCGGTGGTGGCGTCGGTGACCACGTGCAGCTCGTTCGGGGTGCCGTCGTGCTGGAGTCCGCCGACGACGGTCTCGTACGCGAGGACCGGCTTGCCCTGGGCCAGCCAGACCACCTTGCGCGGGGCGCGCTCGGCGTCCGTCGCCTTGGAGCCCTCCGCCCGCGCGGCGCCCAGGGCCTGCCGCTCGGCGGCGGCCGGGGCGACGTCCGCGCTGGTGTCGACGTTCTTCAGCTCCGCCCGGGACGCCTTGGTGACGCTCTCGGTCCGGCCCGCCCTGGTCTCGGCGACCACGAGGTCACCGCCGAGCACCGGGAGCCCGGCGTAGGTGCGCTCGTAGCGGGTGTGGGTGGTGCCGTCGCGGTCCTGGACGACATCGCGGACGACGAGCTTCTCCTGGCTGCCGAGGCCGAGCTCCTTGGCGGTCTGCGCCTTGGACGCGTCGGCCGCCCGTATGAGCGCGGCCCGCTGGGCGGGGGAGATGTCGGCGGGAAGGGCGCCCGGGTCCGCCTTTCCGGCGGCCTGTGCCTTCGGGGCGACGGGCGCGGCGGGGCTGGCGGCGGTGGCGGAGCCGGTCTGCACGCTCACGGCGAGCATGGCGGCGGCGGCGATCAGAGCACCCGTCGCGGTGGCGCGACGGCTTGGCGTGGGTCTCACGCAGACTCCTTTTGCGAGGGGGGTACCGGCCGCTGGGTGTGCGGCGCGGGCGGAGCAAAGAAGTGCTGGCGGAACTGGTGTCACGCGAACGGGGGAAGAGTGACAGCCAAGCCGCATTTCTGACAGGGGCGCGTCAAGGATTTGGCCGGAAATCGTCCGTTGCCCGAAAAGTCATGTTCGTTAAGCGGACGTTTCGCCGTGCAACACCGCGGCGACACCCGGGTTCGCGACGGCCCGGCGGCACCGGGCCCGCGGTGAACCGGATCGCACACGTCCGTTGTGAACGGCGCGTGGAGCGGTCGAGGCCCGCCGGACGCCGCGGGCGGAACGAAAGGTGGCGCGTTCCGCGCCGCCGGCCCACGATGCCGCGGGCGTACCCACGGCGACGGCCTCGGCCGATCGGTCTACACCCCGGTACGGCCCCGCCCCGACCGGAGGAAAAGCACATGAGCGATGTCAGTGCCGAACCGTAGGCTCGGTCCTGATGCCCGGAGAAGATGCAACCACCAGGAACCGTTCATCCGTTCGCTCCCTGCTGCGGCTCTGGCCGTACGTGCGCCCCGTCCGCGTACGCCTGGGCACCGCGGCGGTCGTCGCCGTCGTGGCGTCCTGTCTGGGGCTCGTCATCCCGCTCGTCCTGAAGTGGCTCGTCGACGGTCCGGTGGCCGAGCGGGACCCCGGGGGGGTCTGGTTCGGGGCGCTGGTGCTGCTGCTCCTGGGGATCGCGGAGGCGCTGCTCTTCGGGTTCCGGCGCTGGCTGGTGGCCCGCCCCCTGGCGGGGGTCGAGGCGGCGATGCGCGCCGACCTGTACCGGCACCTGCAGCGGCTGCCCGTGGCGTTCCACGACCGGTGGGCCTCGGGGCAGCTGCTCTCCCGGGCGACGACGGACCTGTCCCTGCTGCGGATGTTCCTCGCCTTCCCCATGACGTTCCTCTTCGTCAACGGGGTCACGGTGCTCGTCGGTTGCGTGGTGCTGCTGGCGCAGGACTGGACGCTCGGGCTGGTGCTGCTGCTGCCGGTGGCACCGCTGATCGTCCTCTGCCACCTGTTCGAGTCGCGGTACGCGCTGGTCGCGCGTCGGGCCCAGGACCAGGTGGGCGATCTGACCACGGTCGTCGAGGAGAGCGTGCTCGGCATCCGCATCATCAAGGGCTTCGGCCGCCACCGCAGCCAGGCGCTCGCGTTCCGCACCCTGGCGGGCCGGCTGCGCGGCACGGAACTGGACAAGGCCCGGCTGCTGGCCGGCATCTGGGCACTGATCACCCTCGTGCCCGAACTGGCCATCGGCGCGGCGCTGGTGCTCGGCACCGTGCAGGTCGCCGACGGACGACTCTCGGCGGGCACCCTGGTGGCCTTCCTGTCGACGGCCCTGGCCCTGCGGTGGCCCATCGAGTCGATCGGCTTCCTGCTGGCGATGGGCCAGGAGGCGGCGACGGCCACCGAGCGGTTCTTCGAGGTGATGGACGAGGCGGAGGAGGACGACGACGGCGCGGCGCAGGCCGGGCCCGGGCGTAAGACCGGGGTGCGGGACGGCCTCCGCTTCGAGGGGGTCTCCTTCCGGTACCCGGACGCGACGGCGGACGCGCGGCCGGTGCTCGACCGGATCGATCTGCACATCCGGCCCGGCGAGACGATGGCGCTGGTCGGCGCGACCGGGTCGGGCAAGACGACCCTGACCGCCCTGGTGCCCCGGCTGTTCGAGGTGACCGGCGGGCGCATCCTGCTCGACGGCGACGACATCGCGGCGATGCCCCGGGAACGGCTGCGCGAGCTGGTGTCGGTGGCGTTCGAGGAGCCGACGCTGTTCTCGGCGAGCGTCGGTGAGAACGTGCTGATGGGCGCCGAGACGGCGGGCGAGCCGGAGCTCCGCCGGGCCCTGGACGTCGCGCAGGCCGGATTCGCCGCCCGGCTGCCGCAGGGCGTCGGGACCCAGGTCGGCGAGCAGGGCCTGAGCCTCTCCGGCGGCCAGCGCCAGCGGCTCGCCCTGGCCCGTGCGGTGGTGGGCGGTCCCCGGTTCCTGGTCCTCGACGACCCTCTGTCGGCACTCGACGTCCATACCGAGGCCCTCGTGGAGGCCGCCCTGCGCGAGGTGCTGCGCGACACGACCGCCCTGGTCGTCGCCCACCGCCCCTCCACGGTCCTCCTCGCCGACCGGGTCGCCCTCCTCTCGGAGGGCCGCGTCGCCGCGGTGGGCACCCACCACGAACTGCTGAGGGACAACGCGGAGTACGCCTGGCTGATGTCCGGCGCCGACACGACGGGCGGTGCGCGATGACGAGCACGACCACGGACCCGGCCCCGGGCGCCGACGACGGCGCGGCGCCCGGTCCGGAAACGCCCGGGCCGGCGCGGACCCCGCAGCCCGGCCCGGACGCGCCGGGCGGCCGCGCGACCGGCGGCGATCCCTTCGACCGGGACACCCTGCCCGCCGCCGAGGGGGCCACCGGCGCGCTGCTGCGGTCACTGCTCGCCCCGCGGCGCGGGCGCGTCGCGCTCTCCGCGCTGCTCCTGCTGCTCCAGCAGGCCGCCGTACAGGCCGGCCCGCTGCTGGTGGCGTTCGCGATCGACCGCGGCGTGCCCGCCCTGCGCCACGGCGACCACGGCCCGCTGATCGCCCTCGCCGCCGGGTACGCCCTGTGCGCCGCGGGCGCCGGGTTCCTCCAGTACGCGTTCGTCCGGACCGCCGCCCGCGTCAACCAGGACGTGCTCCTCGACCTGCGCGGAAGGATCTTCCGCCATGCGCAGGCGCTCAGTGTGGACTTCCACGAGCGGTACACGTCGGGGCGGCTGATCTCCCGGTCGACGACCGACGTCGAGTCGCTGCGCGAGCTGCTGAGCGAGGGTCTCCAGGAGCTCATCGGCGTCGTCCTGTCGTTCGTCTACATCTCCCTCGTGCTGCTCTGGCTCGACCTCGGCATCGGCGCGGTCGCCGTCGCCTCGTTCGTGCCGCTGTACCTCCTCGTACGGCTCTACCGGCGGCGCGCCGCGGTCGCGTTCAGCGCCCGCTCGACCGCGATCGCCGCCGTCATCGTGAAGTTCGCCGAGACGATGAACGGCATCCGGCCGGTGCGGGCCTTCCGGCGGGAACGGGCCAACGACGCCCGGTTCACGGAGCTCAACCACCACCACGAGCGCAGCAACGGCGACGCCATCCTGGAGATGGCCCGCTATGTCGTCGGCTCCCGGCTCGTCGCCAACACCGCCGTCGCCGGCATGGTCCTGTGGGGCGCCCACCGCGTCGCCGGCGGGACCCTCGCCCTCGGCGTGCTGGCCGCCGCCGTGCTGTACGTGCGCCGGCTGTACGACCCGATCGACCGGCTCGGGATGTTCCTCAACTCCTACCAGTCGGCCGCCGCCTCACTGGAGAAGATCGCCGGACTGCTCGCCCAGGTCCCGACCGTCCCGGAGGCCGCCGCGCCGCGTGAGCTGCCGCCGGCCCGGTCCGGACAGCCGGGCCGGGAAGTCGTCTTCGAGGACGTGAGGTTCGCCTACCGCACCGGCGGCGAGGTCCTGCCGCGCTTCGACCTGACCGTCCCGGCGGGCCAGACCGTGGCCGTCGTCGGCTCGACCGGCGCGGGCAAGTCCACGCTCGCCAAGCTGCTGGCCCGCTTCTACGACCCGACCGGCGGCCGCGTCCTGCTCGACGGGGTGGACCTGCGCGACCTGGCCACCGGCGAACTGCGCCGGGGCGTGGTCATGGTGACGCAGGAGGCGTTCCTGTTCTCCGGGACCATCGCGGAGAACATCGCGATCGGACGGCCCGAGGCGACCCGGGACGAGATCGAGCGGGCCGCCAAGGCGATCGGCGCGCACGACTTCATCACCGGTCTGCCGGACGGCTACGACACCGACGTACGCAAACGGGGCGGCCGGATCTCGGCCGGCCAGCGCCAGCTCGTCGCGTTCGCCCGGGCCCTGCTGGCCGACCCGGCGGTGCTGATCCTCGACGAGGCGACGAGCTCGCTCGACATCCCGGGGGAGCGGGCGGTGCAGCGCGCCATGGACACGGTGCTGCACGGCCGTACGGCCGTGGTGATCGCCCACCGGCTGTCGACCGTGGAGATCGCCGACCGGGTGCTGGTGATGGAGGGCGGCCGGATCGTGGAGGACGGCCCGCCCGGTGAGCTGATCGCCGGGGACGGCCGCTTCGCCGGTCTGCACCAGGCCTGGCGCGAGAGTGTGGTGGGGTGAGGGCCATGACGGAGAAGATCGTGGTGCCGCGGCTCTACTCGGGCTATCCGGGAATCGCCTTCGGCGGCTATGTGGCGGGCGTGCTGGCGGAACGTACCGACGCCGGGACGGTACGGGTGGACTTCCGCGGTCCGGTGCCCGTGGACGTGCCGGTGGCGGTCGGCGCCACACCCGACGGCGGCTCCGCGCTGACCGGCGCGGACGGGCGGCCGCTGGCCGTGGCGTCGCCGGCCGGGCCGCTGCCGGCCGAGCCGCCCGCCGTGCCGGACTGGGCCGAGTCCCTCGCGGCGGCGAAGGCGGTCCGGGCGAACCCGCCCGAGGGCATGGTCGACTGTTTCGGCTGCGGCCTGAACCGCGCACCGGACCAGGGCCTGCACCTGCACTGCGGGCCGGTCGCCGGGCGGGACGTGGTGGCCTGCGGCTGGGAGCCGCACCCGGCGCTCTCCGACGCGGACGGACTGCTGCCGGACGCGCTGGTGTGGGGCGCGGTGGACTGCCCCGGCAACTGGGCGGGCCGCCTGCTGGGCACCCAGCGCCCCGGCGCGGTGACCGCGTCCCTGACCGCCACCCTGCTGCGCCCGGTGCGCGCGGGCACGCCGCACGTCTCGTACGCCTGGCTGCTCGCCGAGTCGGGCCGCAAGCACACGGTGGGGGTGGCGCTCGCGACGGCCGAGGGCGAGCTGTGCGCGGTCGCGGAGGCCCTCTGGGTGGACCCGCGCGACACCTGACCCCCTGGGCCCGGCGCCGGGGCGGGTTCCGAGACAGGGGATCGCCGGGTTCGGGGCCGGGCCGAGCCTCGACGGTCCGGGGGATCCCCGGGTCCGAGCCCCGGGCCCGCCCTCCACGGTCCGGGCGCTGGGGCGTTCCTTCGGATGCTGCCGGGCTCGCGAGCCCCGGCACGCGCGGCGGCCGCGTTGTCGCGGGTCGCCCATGTCCCCCGTGGCCCTTCGGGCAGGGGACGCGCCCCCACCGCAGTGGCGTCCTCCGCCTTGCGTCCGGACGCACCGAACCCGCTCACCGGCCCGGCCCGGTGCAGCGTAAGCGCCTCAGTCGCTGACCCGGAGCAGCAGCACCGACCGGGCCGGGACGGTCACTTCCTCGCCGCCCCGGTGGACCGTGCCCGGCGGACCGGACTGGTCCTCGCGGGACGTGTCCACGACCAGTTCGTACGTCTGCGCCCACGGCGGCCCCGGCAGGCGGTGGCGCACCGGGGTGTCCGAGGCGTGCAGGATCGTCAGGAAGCTGTCGTCGGTGATCGGCTCGCCCCGGGCGTCCCGGCCCGGGATGTCACGCCCGGACAGATAGAGGGCGATCGTGGCGGCCGGGGCGTACCAGTCGGCCTCGGTCATCTCCTCGCCGTCGGTGGTGAACCACGCGAGGTCCCGCAGTCCGTCGGCGCCCTGCGGACGGCCGGAGAAGAACGCGCGGCGGCGCAGCACGGGGTGGCGGTGGCGCAGCTCCAGCAGCCGGGTGGCCAGCTCCAGCAGGCCCCGCGGCCCCGGGCGTTGCAGCTGCGACCAGTCGACCCAGCCGATCTCGTTGTCCTGGCAGTACGCGTTGTTGTTGCCGCCCTGCGTACGGCCCATCTCGTCGCCGGCGACCAGCATCGGCACGCCGGTCGACAGCAGCAGGGTGGTGAGCAGGTTGCGGACCTGGCGGCGGCGCAGCGCGTTGACCGCGGGATCGTCGGTCTCGCCCTCGGCGCCGCAGTTCCAGGACCGGTTGTCGTTGGTGCCGTCCCGGTTGCCCTCGCCGTTGGCCTCGTTGTGCTTGGCCTCGTAGGAGACCAGGTCGCGCAGGGTGAAGCCGTCGTGCGCCGTGATGAAGTTGATGGACGCGTACGGCCGCCGCCCGCCCCACGCGTACAGGTCGCTGGACCCGGACAGCCGGTACCCCAGGTCCCTCACATCGGGCAGGGCGCCGCGCCAGAAGTCGCGCACGGCGTCGCGGTAGCGATCGTTCCACTCGGTCCACAGCGGCGGGAACGCACCGACCTGGTAGCCGCCGCTGCCGATGTCCCACGGCTCGGCGATCAGCTTCACCCGCCGCAGCACCGGGTCCTGGGCGATGACCGCCAGGAACGGCGACAGCATGTCGACGTCGTGCATGGAGCGGGCCAGCGCCGCCGCCAGGTCGAAGCGGAACCCGTCGACGCCCATCTCCGTCACCCAGTACCGCAGGGAGTCGGTGATCAGGCGCAGCACGTGCGGCTGGACGACGTGGAGGGTGTTGCCGCAGCCCGTGTAGTCGGCGTACCTCCGGGCGTCCGGCTGGAGCCGGTAGTAGCCGCGGTTGTCGATGCCGCGCAGCGACAGCATGGGGCCCAGCTCGCCCGCCTCGGCCGTGTGGTTGTAGACCACGTCGAGGATGACCTCGATGCCCGCGGCGTGCAGGGCCTTCACCATCCGCTTGAACTCGCCGACCTGCCCGCCGGTGGTGCCCGACGCGCTGTACGCGGCGTGCGGCGCGAAGTACCCGATGGAGTTGTAGCCCCAGTAGTTCTTCAGGCCGCGCCTCAGCAGATGGTCCTCGTGGGCGAACTGGTGCACCGGCAGCAGCTCGACCGCGGTGACCCCCAGCCGGACCAGATGGTCGATCGCGGCCGGGTGGGCGAGGCCCGCGTAGGTGCCGCGCAGCTTCTCCGGGATGCCCGGATGGCGCATGGTGAAGCCGCGCACATGCACCTCGTAGATGACCGAGTCGGCCCACGGCGTCTTGGGCCGGCGGTCGTCGGCCCAGTCGTCGTCATCGTGCACGACGACCCCCTTGGGCACGTACGGGGCGGAGTCCCGGGTGTCCCGCACGGTGTCGGCGACATGCTGCTCGGGCCAGTCCCGCACATGCCCGTACACCTCGGGCGGCAGCACGAAGTCTCCGTCGACCGCCCGGGCGTACGGGTCGAGGAGGAGCTTGGCCGGGTTCCAGCGGGCACCGGTCCACGGGTCCCAGCGGCCGTGCACCCGGTACCCGTACCGCTGCCCCGGCCGCACCCCCGGCACGAAGCCGTGCCAGATCTCGTGCGTCAGCTCGGTGAGCGGTACGCGGGTCTCGGCCCCGTGCGCGTCGAAGAGGCACAGGTCGACCGCCTCCGCGCCGCCCGCCCAGAGGGCGAAGTTGGTGCCCGCCACCCCGCCGGGTCCGTCCCGGAACCGGGCGCCCAGCGGCGTGGGCGCCCCCGGCCACACGGCCGGCGCCGGTCCCTCCGGGGCCGTCCGCGCCCCGTCGCGTCCCTGGCCCGGCGCGCCGGCCGGGGCGGTCGGCGCCGCCCGTACCGTGTCCCGCACCGCACCCTGAACTGCCTCCTGCTCGGCTGCGCTCGACACCTGCCGGCCTCCCGCGGCTCGTCCGGCTGCGTGCTGCCGGGCGCGCGGCGTCCCGGCCGCGGCTCCCGGTCCATCGTTCTCCCACCTGTTCTGCCCGGACTGCCCGGCTCCCAACATGACCCGTACTGACGTTTCCCCTGGAGGGGGGCACTCGTTGGGCGGGGCGTGAAACACGTACTGAAGCGGGCAGGGCTCGGCATGGCCGTGGCCGTGGCATGGACAGGACTGATGACCGGACTGACCGGCTGCACCGGGGAAGGCGGTCTCGACATCGGCGTAGGGGACAAGGCGCGCGCGCCGGGGGACACCATCCGGGTGACTCCCGACGACGGCGTGAAGGGGGTGCCGCCGGACGGCCGGGTCGAGGTGAGGGTGCCCAGCGGCCGGCTGGAGCGGGTCAAGGTGACCAAGGTGGAGGACGAGCAGCCGGCCGAGGTGCCGGGCACGATCTCCGGCGACGGGCTGCGCTGGCGCCCGGCGCCCGGTCACCGGCTGTCCCTGGCCGCCAAGTACAGCGTCGACGCGGTCGCCCTGGACGGCCACGGCCGCCGCTCTGCCCGGCACACCACCTTCACCACCGCGGTGCCCGAGCACCGTTTCATCGGCTACTTCAAGCCGGAGAACCGCTCCACCGTCGGCACCGGCATGATCGTGTCCTTCGACTTCAACCGGCCGATCGAGAACCGGGCGGCCGTCGAGCGGGCCATCCGGGTGACGTCCCGGCCGCCGGTCGAGGTGGTGGGCCACTGGTTCGGCAACGAGCGGCTGGACTTCCGGCCCAGGGAGTACTGGAAGCCGGGCAGCCGGGTCAGCGTCGAGCTGCGGCTGCGCGACGTCGAGGGCGCGAAGGGGGTGTACGGCATCCAGCGCAAGACCGTCGGCTTCACCGTGGGCCGCTCCCAGGTGTCCACGGTGGACGCCGAGGACCACACCATGGAGGTGCGGCGCGACGGCCGGGTCCTGGCCACGCTGCCCATCACGGCCGGGGCGCCGAAGACCACCACGTACAACGGGAAGATGGTGGTGACCGAACTGTTCGACGTGACCCGGATGAACGGTGCCACGGTCGGCTTCAAGAAGAAGGACGGAAAGGGCGAGTACGACATCAAGGACGTGCCGCACGCCATGCGGCTGACCGACTCCGGGACGTTCCTGCACGGCAACTACTGGGCCGACGCGTCGACGTTCGGATCGGCGAACGTCAGCCACGGGTGTGTCGGGCTGCGTGATGTGAAGGGCGGCAGCGAGGAGACCCCGGCGGGCTGGTTCTTCGACCGTACCCTGATCGGCGACGTCGTGGAGGTGGTCAACTCCCGTGACAGGACGGTCGCCCCCCACAACGGGCTGGGCGGCTGGAACATGTCGTGGACCGACTGGACGGCGGGTTCCGCGCTGCGCTGACCCCGCCCCCGCCTGGTACGGCCCGCCCCCGGTCCGGAGAAACTTGGGACTGAACGGTGACATTCACGGGCGCATCGCAGTGCTCGCGGTGTGATTATCTATCGCGGTGCGTGCGAGTGCAGCGCGCGGGGGTGCGGGCCGTGGCGGTGCCAGGCCGGCTGGAGGGGAGAAGGACATCGTGAACGGGCAGCCGATATCGGGGGCATCGGCCGGGGCGGGCGGCAGGCGCGGTGGCAAGGGTCTGCTGGCTCTGGTGCTGGGGGCGCTGCTGCTGCTGGTGACGGCGTGCGGGGGCTCCGGTTCCGACAGCGGCAAGAGCGGGGAGAAGAAGCCCGACGGCGGCAAGGTGGAGAACGCGGCCTCGCAGGCCGTCGTCACCGTCGCCCCCAAGGACGGCGCCGCGTCGGTCGCCACCAGCGGCGCGCTGAAGGTCACCGCGGAGAAGGGCAAGCTCACCACCGTCACCGTGGCGGACTCCAAGGGCAACGCGGTCGAGGGCAGGATGGCCGCCGGCGGCACCAGCTGGGAGCCGGTGCGGCACCTGGCGGCGGGCACCAAGTACAAGGTGCACGCGGTCGCCGAGGACACCGAGGGCCGTGAGTCCGCCAAGGACACCACCTTCACCACGCTCGTCCCGAAGAACACCTTCCTCGGCCACTACACGCCCGAGGACGGCTCGACCGTCGGTGTCGGCATGCCGGTCTCCATCAACTTCACCCGTGGCATCACCAACCCGGAGGCCGTGGAGAAGGCCATCAAGGTGACCGCCGAGCCGTCCGTGCCGGTGGAGGGCCACTGGTTCGGCAACGACCGGCTCGACTTCCGCCCCGAGAAGTACTGGGCCGCGGGCACCAAGGTGACCGTCCGGCTCGACCTGGACGGCGTCGAGGGCCGCCCCGGCGTCTACGGCAAGCAGTCCAAGACCGTGAAGTTCACCATCGGCCGCAGCCAGGTCTCCACCGTCGACGCGAGCGACCACACCATGAAGGTCGTCCGGGACGGCAAGGAGATCAAGAACATCCCGATCACCGCGGGCGCGCCGTCCACCACGACGTACAACGGCCAGATGGTCATCAGCGAGAAGTACAAGGTGACCCGGATGAACGGCGCCACCGTGGGCTTCGGCGGCGAGTACGACATCAAGGACGTCCCGCACGCCATGCGCCTGTCGACCTCCGGCACGTTCGTCCACGGCAACTACTGGGCCTCCAGCGGCACCTTCGGCTCCGCCAACGTCAGCCACGGCTGCGTGGGCCTGCGTGACGCCCGCGGCGCCGGTGACAGCTCCACCCCGGCGGCCTGGTTCTACGACAACTCGATCATCGGCGACGTGGTGGTCGTGAAGAACTCCAAGGACAAGCAGATCCAGCCCGAGAACGGTCTGAACGGCTGGAACATGCCCTGGTCGGAGTGGATCAAGTAGGACCCGACGCACTTCGTGCGGGCCCGGTGCCGTTGTGACCAACGGCACCGGGCCCCTCGTCGTTAACGGCGGCTAACCTGCCCCGTATGACAGTCACTCTCGAAGTCTCCGAAGGCGTCGGCACCCTCCGTCTGGACCGCCCGCCGATGAACGCGCTGGACATCGCCACCCAGGACCGGCTGCGCGAGCTCGCCGAGGAGGCGACCCGCCGCGACGACGTCCGGGCCCTGGTGATCTACGGCGGCGAGAAGGTGTTCGCGGCCGGCGCGGACATCAAGGAGATGCAGGCCATGGACCACGCGGCCATGGTGCTGCGGTCCAAGGCGCTCCAGGACTCCTTCACCGCCGTCGCCCGCATCCCCAAGCCCGTCGTCGCCGCCGTCACCGGCTACGCCCTGGGCGGCGGCTGCGAGCTGGCGCTCTGCGCCGACTTCCGGATCGCCGGCGACAACGCCAAGCTGGGCCAGCCCGAGATCCTGCTGGGTCTCATCCCCGGCGCGGGCGGCACCCAGCGGCTCGCCCGCCTGGTCGGCCCGTCCAAGGCCAAGGACCTCATCTTCACCGGCCGCCACGTGAAGGCCGACGAGGCGCTCGCCATCGGTCTCGTCGACCGGGTCGTGCCCGCCGCGGAGGTGTACGAGCAGGCGCACGCCTGGGCCGCCCGGCTCGCCCAGGGTCCCGCGCTCGCGCTGCGGGCCGCGAAGGAGTCGGTCGACGCGGGCCTGGAGACGGACATCGACACCGGCCTGACCGTCGAACGCAACTGGTTCGCGGGGCTGTTCGCCACCGAGGACCGCGAGCGCGGTATGCGCAGCTTCGTCGAGGAGGGCCCCGGCAAGGCCAAGTTCCTCTAGTCGAACGCCCGTTGGGCAGCGACAGGCGCCGCGTCAGCCGTGTGGGTGGTGTGGCCCGGCCTTAAAGCAACCTTAAGGCTGACGGCCCCCGCGCACTCGGCGATCACTCGTGTGCTCTGCGTCACCGCAGGTCACGCCAGGAATCGTGGCTGCTTACTGCCGGAGTCATATGCCAGGCGCCGCCCCCGCCGTGCTCCCTTCCGGGTGAGCGATTCACCCGGAACGGCCACGCGGGGAGCGCCGGGCGGCCATCATGGTGGGCATGGCGGGGCTTGAAGGTGTCGAGCAACCGCGGCAGCGCGGCAGCGCTACCGCCGCGCGGTGGGTACCGGCAGCGGACGACGAACAGGCGCTCAAGGCCCTGGAGTTGTTCGGCAATCCGACGGACGGAGAGGTCAAGCTGCCGTCCCGTCCCGAATCGGCCGCCACCGCGCGCCGGCTGACGCAGTGTGTGGTGCTGCGCCAGTGGGGACTCTCCCCGCAGATCGCCGAACACGCGATCCTGCTCGTCTCCGAGCTCGTCGGCAACGCGGTCCGGCACACCGGGGCGAGGATTTTCGGCCTGCGCATGCTGCGCCGGCGCGGCTGGATCCGGATCGAGGTGCGCGACCCCTCGCGCGGGCTGCCGTGTCTGATGCCCGTGCACGAGATGGACACGAGCGGCCGCGGGCTCTTCCTCGTCGACAAGCTGTCCGACCGCTGGGGTGTCGATCTGCTGCCCCGCGGCAAGACCACCTGGTTCGAGATGCGCGTCTCCGACCGCTAGGGCGCGGAAGCCGGCGTGCGAAAGCCCCCTTCGCGCCGGAGACGGCGCCACGGGGGCTTTGCTGTGGAGCGCCGTGGACGTGGGGTGGGGTGTGTCCACGAGCGCCGGAACGACCTGGCCCGGGTCAATGGGGGTCGTGTCATCGACTATGGCAGACGGGGGCCTTGCCGCCAAAAGACCGTACCGCCGCATAGAGGATCAATTCGGGCATGGCTGGAATTGAATCGTAGGTGAGATGAGCCACTGGCCTCAAAAACCATGAATAAATATGGGTTCGAGTGATTGTTTCCTCGATCATCTGAGGGGGTGTGGTGCCGTGCGGTCCGCGACCCGATCGCGGATTAAATGGGTCAATCGTTACCTTCCGTCCATATGACCCCTTAAATGGTCGCGTGATCCACACCGACCGCCCACGCGTCGCACGCACCTTCCCCACCCTGCTGGCGGCCGCCCTGCTGGTCGCCCTCGCCGGCTGCGGCGCCGCCGACGACCCAGGCCGCACGCGGAGCACCGAGGCCGCGCGGCCCGCCGTGCCCAAGAAGGCGGCACCGCCCCCGGGCCTGCCCGGCATGCCGCCCGTCCTCGATCCCAAGGACATCTACGCGGCCGACCGGCCGAACAACTTCTCCCCGGTCGTCCGGCACTTCCCGGCCCGGGTCTACGTCCCCAACACCAACTCCAACACCGTGTCGGTCATCGACCCCCGGACGTACAAGGTCATCGAGACGATCCCGGTCGGTGTCCAGCCCCAGCACGTCGTCCCCTCCTGGGACCTCAAGACGCTCTGGGTCAACAACAACCGCGGCCACACCCTCACCCCGATCGACCCGGCGACGGGCGTCGCCGGCAAACCGGTCGAGGTCCACGACCCGTACAACCTCTACTTCACGCCCAACGGCAAGCACGCCGTCGTGATGGCCTCCCTCGACCGCGAACTGGTCTTCCGGGACCCGCACACCATGAAACGCCTGCACACCGAGCCGGTCTCCTGCTACGGCGTCAACCACGCCGACTTCTCCGCCGACGGCCGGTACTTCATCGTCTCCTGCGAGTTCTCCGGCGAACTGCTCAAGGTCGACACGGAGAAGATGAAGGTCGTCGGACAGCAGAAGCTGCCGTTCGCCGGCGCGATGCCGCAGGACGTGAAGATCTCCCCGGACGGCAGGACCTTCTACATCGCCGACATGGTCGCCCACGGCATGTGGGTGCTGGACGGGGAGAAGTTCACCACCCCCTCCCTGCTGCCCACCGGCAAGGGCGCCCACGGGCTCTACGTCTCCCGCGACTCCAGGGAGATGTACGTCCCCAACCGCGGTGAGGGCTCCATCTCCGTCTTCGACTTCGCGCGGAACAAGCTCACCAAGAAGTGGTGGCTGCCGGACGGCGGCTCCCCCGACATGGGCGGCGTCTCCGCCGACGGCAAGGTGCTGTGGCTGTCCGGGCGCTACGACGCCGAGGTGTACGCGATCGACACGACGACCGGCAAACAGCTGGCCCGCATCCCCGTGGGCAGCGGCCCGCACGGTCTCGCGGTCTACCCGCAGCCGGGCCGGTACTCCCTCGGCCACACCGGCGTCTTCCGGTGACCCCCGCCCGTCTTCCGGCCCGCGCCCGGTGAGACGGGCGGCACCCCCGCCCCTCTTCCGCCGGCCCCCGCCGTCGCCGGTCCGGCCCCAGTCCGTGGCCCCCGGAACCGGCCGTCCGGAGCGGCCGATAATCTGACCGCCGTCAGTTATGCACCAAGAAGGGGTGGACCTGTGGCGGACATCGAGTCGGCGCGCAAGGCATTCGAGCGGTTCGACGCGGACGGGGACGGTTTCATCACGGCCGCCGAGTACAAGAGCGCCATGGCGCAGCTGGGCGACTTCCATGTCACCGAGCCGGTCGCGGAGGCCGTCATCAAGGCCAAGGACAGCAACGGCGACGGCCGGCTGACCTTCGACGAGTTCTGGGCGCACCTCAACAAGGCCTGACCCACGCACCAGGACGGCGCCGCCCGGGACACGGGCGGCGCCGCCGTTCCAGGAGGACCGCCCGGTGACGCTCCCCGGCCCCGCCACCGGCCCCGACCGTGCGCGGACACCCCCGCGGCGGGCGCCGCGCCCCCGGCACGCCGTCCTGCTCGCGGTCGCCGCGCTGGCCGCAGTGGGCGTCGCCCTGCTCGGCGCCGCCGCGGCCGGCCACGGCACCGGAGAACTCCGCATACCCGCGGCCGGCCCCACCACCGCCCTGCGGGCCGCCGTCTTCGCCGCCCTCGCCGTGCACCTGGGCGAACTGGCCGGCGCCAGGCTCGCCGGCCGCGGACCGCTGCCCCGTTCCGTCGCGCTGCCCGCCGCGCTCGCCGGGGCGGCCGCGGCGGGCGGACAGATCGTGCTGCTGGCCCGCGTCAGCGATCTGGACCTCACCACCACCTACGGCACGCGGGACGGCGCACTGCTGCTGGCCATCGCCAACGGCTTCGCCCTGGCGGCCGCCTGCCCCGCGCTGGGACGCCCCGGCTGGGCGCTCGCCCCGCTGGGCCTGGTGATCGCCGCGGAGGCGCTGCGCGCCCACCCCGAGCCGTACACCCCCGAGATAGGCATCGCCCTCACCGTCGTCCATCTGACGGCCGCGTCGCTGTGGGCGGGCGGGCTGCTGTACGTGCTGCGTACGATGCGACTGCGCGGCGGCGGCCGGGACGTCCTGCTGCGCTACGCCCGGCTCGCGGCCTGGCTGTACGCCGCGCTCGCCGCCACCGGCATCTGCTCCACGCTCCGCCGCCTCCCGGCCGACGTCGTGGTCGACTCCGCCTACGGCCGGGTGCTGATCGCCAAACTGGCCCTGGTGGCCGTGGTGAGCGCGTTCGCCCTGACCGCCCGGCGGCGCATGCGGCGGGGCGATGACGCGGAACGCCCCGCCCGGATCGAGCTGGGCGCCCTCGCGGGGGTCGTCCTGGTCTCGGCGATCCTGACCGTGGTGCCCGACCCCCACTGGCTCAGTACGAGCCTCAGCATTCGATGATGTTCACCGCGAGACCGCCGCGCGCGGTCTCCTTGTACTTCACCGACATGTCCGCGCCGGTGTCCTTCATGGTCTTGATGACCTTGTCGAGGGAGACCTTGTGGCTGCCGTCGCCGCGCATCGCCATCCGTGCCGCCGTGACGGCCTTGACCGCCGCCATGCCGTTGCGCTCGATGCACGGGATCTGCACCAGGCCGCCGACGGGGTCGCAGGTCAGGCCCAGGTTGTGCTCCATGCCGATCTCGGCGGCGTTCTCCACCTGCTCGGGGGAGCCGCCGAGGACCTCGGCGAGCGCGCCGGCCGCCATCGAGCAGGCCGAGCCGACCTCGCCCTGGCAGCCGACCTCGGCGCCGGAGATCGAGGCGTTCTCCTTGAAGAGCAGACCGATCGCGCCCGCGGCGAGCAGGAAGCGCACGACGCCCTCCTCGTCGGCGCCGGGCACGAAGTTCATGTAGTAGTGCAGGACCGCCGGGATGATGCCCGCGGCGCCGTTCGTCGGTGCGGTGACGACGCGGCCGCCCGCGGCGTTCTCCTCGTTCACGGCCATCGCGTAGAGCGTGATCCACTCCATGGCCAGCGCCTGCGGGTCGCCCTCGGAGCGCAGCTTGCGGGCGGTGTTCGCGGCGCGGCGGCGGACCTTCAGGCCGCCGGGCAGGATGCCCTCGCGGGACATTCCGCGGGAGACGCAGGCCTGCATGACCCGCCAGATGTCCAGCAGGCCCTCGCGGATCTCCTCCTCGGTGCGCCAGGCCTTCTCGTTCTCCAGCATCATCGCGGAGATCGACAGGCCGCTCTCCTTCGCGAGGCGCAGCAGCTCGTCACCGGTGCGGAAGGGGTACTTCAGCACGGTGTCGTCGAGCTTGATCCGGTCCTCGCCGACCGCGTCCTCGTCCACGACGAAGCCGCCGCCGACCGAGTAGTAGGTCTTCTCCAGCAGGGTGGCGCCCTCGGCGTCGTACGCCCACAGGGTCATGCCGTTGGCGTGGTACGGCAGCGCCTTGCGGCGGTGCAGGACCAGGTCCTTGTCGAAGTCGAAGCCGATCTCGTGGACGCCGAGCAGACTGATGCGGCCCTCGGTCCTGATCCGCTCGACCTTGTCGTCGGCGGTCTCGACGTCGACCGTGCGGGGCGAGTCGCCCTCCAGGCCCAGCAGGACGGCCTTGGGGGTGCCGTGGCCGTGGCCGGTCGCGCCCAGCGAGCCGTACAGCTCGGCCCGTATGGACGTGGTCGGCGCCAGCAGCCCCTCGTTCTTCAGGCGGCGCGCGAACATCCGGGCCGCCCGCATGGGGCCGACCGTGTGGGAGCTGGACGGGCCGATGCCGATCGAGAACAGGTCGAAGACCGAGATGGCCACGGGGGGACTCCTTGGTTGGTAGACGTCGCTGTCTGCCGGGGTGGTGCAGGGGGCAACGCGGGGGTGGGGCAAGAGACGGGGCACCGCACTCACTGGTCAGTGTGCGCGGTGCCCCGCGGTTCGGTCTGTAACGTACGTAACGGGCGAAGGTGTCCGCAGTACGACGAACAGGTTACAGACCAGGGTAAAGCGGGTGCTTCGCGGCGAGGGCCGAGACCCGGCCCCGGAGCGCCTCGGCGTCGTACGACGGCTTCAGCGCCTCGGCGATGATGTCGGCGACCTCGCGGAAGTCCTCCGCCTGGAAACCGCGCGTGGCCAGGGCCGGCGTACCGATGCGCAGGCCCGAGGTGACCATCGGGGGCCGCGGGTCGTTCGGGATCGCGTTGCGGTTGACCGTGATGCCGACCTCGTGGAGCCGGTCCTCGGCCTGCTGGCCGTCCAGCTCGCTGTTGCGCAGGTCGACCAGGACCAGGTGCACGTCCGTGCCGCCGGACAGGACCGAGACGCCGTGCTCCTTGACGTCGTCCTTGACCAGGCGCTCGGCCAGGATGCGGGCGCCGTCCAGGGTGCGCTGCTGGCGCTCCTTGAACTCCTCGGAGGCCGCGACCTTGAAGGAGACCGCCTTGGCGGCGATCACGTGCTCCAGCGGACCGCCCTGCTGACCGGGGAAGACCGCGGAGTTGATCTTCTTGGCGAGCTCGGCCGTCGAGAGGATCACGCCACCGCGCGGACCGCCCAGGGTCTTGTGCGTGGTGGTGGTCACGACGTGGGCGTACGGGACCGGGTTCGGGTGCAGACCCGCCGCGACCAGGCCCGCGAAGTGGGCCATGTCGACCATCAGGTAGGCGCCGACCTCGTCCGCGATGCGGCGGAAGGCGGCGAAGTCCAGCTGACGGGGGTAGGCGGACCAGCCGGCCACGATCAGCTTCGGCTTGGACTCCTTGGCGAGGCGCTCGACCTCGGCCATGTCGACCTGGCCCGTCGCGTCGTCGACGTGGTACGCGACGACGTTGTAGAGCTTGCCGGAGAAGTTGATCTTCATGCCGTGGGTCAGGTGACCGCCGTGGGCGAGGTTCAGACCCATGATCGTGTCGCCCGGCTTCAGCAGCGCGAACATCGCGGCGGCGTTGGCCTGCGCACCGGAGTGCGGCTGGACGTTGGCGTGCTCGGCCCCGAAGAGCTCCTTGATGCGGTCGATCGCGATCTGCTCGACCACGTCGACGTGCTCACAGCCGCCGTAGTAGCGGCGGCCGGGGTAGCCCTCGGCGTACTTGTTGGTGAGGACCGAGCCCTGGGCCTCCATGACCGCGACCGGAGCGAAGTTCTCCGAGGCGATCATTTCGAGGGTGGACTGCTGACGGTGGAGCTCGGCGTCGACAGCGGCGGCGACGTCCGGGTCCAGCTCGTGGAGGGAGGTGTTCAGAAGCGACATCGGGAAGTCCTTAAGAGCCGGAGAACTCGGTGTACTCGTCGGCGGAGAGCAGGTCCTTCGGCTCCTCCGCGACACGGACCTTGAACAGCCAGCCGCCCTCGAAGGGGGCGGAGTTCACCAGCGACGGGTCGTCCACGACGTCCTGGTTCGCATCGACGACCTCGCCGGTGACCGGGGAGTACAGGTCGCTGACGGACTTGGTCGACTCCAGCTCACCGCAGGTCTCGCCCGCGGTCACGGTGTCGCCCACCGCCGGGAGCTGGACGTACACGACGTCGCCGAGGGCGTTGGCCGCGTGCTCCGTGATGCCGACCGTCGACACGCCGTCCTCGGCGGTCGACAGCCACTCGTGCTCCTTGCTGTAGCGCAGCTGCTGAGGGTTGCTCATGACCTGAATTCTCCTGTACGCGGGGGAGTGCTGGTGAACGGGGCGGTGGTGCGGGGGGTCACGTAGGACGCTGTCACTTCTGGCGCTTGTAGAAGGGGAGCGCCACGACCTCGTACGGCTCATGGGTACCGCGGATGTCGACGCCCACGCCGGAGGTGCCGGGCGCGGCGTGCGCCGCGTCCACATAGGCCATGGCGACCGGCTTGCCGAGCGTCGGGGACGGGGCACCGGAGGTGACCTCGCCGATCACCTCGCCGCCGGCGACCACCGGCATGCCGGCGCGCGGCACCCGGCGGCCCTCGGCGATCAGGCCGACCAGCTTGCGCGGCGGGGCGGACTCGGCCCGCTCCGCGGCGGCGGCCAGCGCCTCGCGGCCGACGAAGTCGCCCTCCTTCTCGAACTTCACCACCCGGCCGAGGCCCGCGTCGAAGGGGGTCAGGGAGGTGGTCAGCTCGTGCCCGTACAGCGGCATGCCCGCCTCCAGGCGCAGCGTGTCGCGGCAGGACAGGCCGCAGGGGATGAGCCCCGCGGGGGCGCCGGCCTCGGTCAGCGCCTGCCACAGCTTCTCGGCATGCCGCGGCTCCACGAACAGCTCGAAGCCGTCCTCGCCGGTGTAACCGGTGCGGGCGATCAGGGCCGGGACACCGGCCACGGTGCCGGGCAGGCCCGCGTAGTACTTCAGCCCGTCCAGGTCCGCGTCGGTCAGCGACTTCATGATGCCGGGGGACTCGGGGCCCTGCACGGCGATCAGCGCGTACGCGTCGCGGTCGTCACGCACGACGGCGTCGAACCCGGCGGCGCGCTCGGTGAGCGCGTCCAGCACGATCTGGGCGTTCGAGGCGTTGGCGACGACCATGTACTCCTGCTCCTGGAGCCGGTACACGATCAGGTCGTCCAGGATGCCGCCGTCGGCGCGGCAGATCATCGTGTAGCGGGCGCGGCCGACACCGACCGAACCGATGTTTCCGACGAGCGCGAAATCGAGCAGCTTCGATGCCTGCGGACCGGTGACGGTGATCTCACCCATGTGGGAGAGGTCAAAAAGTCCGGCCTTCGTGCGAACGGCATTGTGCTCGTCGCGCTCGCTCCCGTACCGAAGCGGCATGTCCCAGCCCGCGAAGTCGGTCATGGTCGCGCCCAGCGCACGATGCACGGCATCGAGGGCGGTCAGACGGGGGGCAGTGCTCATGGATGTGGCTCCCGGGTCCCAGGACATGGCTGGCGAGGACAATCCTCCCCATCTGTCATCGGAACCTGAGAGGTTCGCCGCGGCGTCGTCCCCTGGACGGGCCTCGGCTTGCACCTTGGGTGGAGCCACCGGGGCGGCTCACTTTTCAGATCTGCCTCATCCACGCGGTACGGGGCCTGAGAGATTCAAGGGAGGAACTTGCTCCTTCGGCGCCCGGGGCTGACCCCGGAACTCTCCCGCGCGGATTCAAGCGGCCGGTATGAGGTTGTGTACGCACGTCGTACGACTGTGCTGCACGTGGCGCGCACATCATTGCACGCGGCTCCACATCGGCAAATCGCTTGTGCCTCATTACCCTTTCTTTACACTTCATGGGCAAGGGTCGGATTAGCCGACCCGAGGGGCCGCCTTCCGGACCGGGCCCGAGCATGGGGGAGAAGCCATGACGTTGCAGCGCACCGGTGTGTACGCGACGACCGCGGGAGTGCCCGCCCGGCCGGGGCTGCCCGCGCGCGGCCGCGCCGCCGCGGCCGCCCCCGTCCTGCGTGACCTGCGCGACCGGGCCGGACGGTGCCCCCGCGCGCTCTCCTTCGCCGCCGGTGACCTCGTGGTCGTCTCCGGACTGCCCGGCAGCGGCAAGTCCACACTCATCGCCCGCGCGGCCCCCGGGCGGGGGATCGACTCCCAGGACGCCCGCGAGCGCTGGGAGCGCAAGATGCCCCGCTTCCTGCCGTACGCGGTCTACCGCCCCCTCGTCCGGGTCGCCCACTACGCGGGCCTGCGCCGCGCCCTGCGCTCCGGGAAGAGCGTCGTCGTCCACGACTGCGGCACCCAGGCCTGGGTGCGCCGCTGGCTCGCCCGCGAGGCCCGCCGCCGGGGCAGCGCCCTGCACCTGGTGCTGCTGGACGTCACCCCGGGGACGGCCCGGGAGGGGCAGCGCGAGCGGGGCCGCGGAGTGTCCGGATACGCCTTCGCCCGGCACCGCAGGGCCGTGGGCCGGCTGGTGCGCGACGCCGAGAAGGGCGCCCTGCCCCGCGGCTGCGCCTCCGCGACGCTCCTCGACCGGCCGGCGGCCGGCGCCCTGACGCGCATCGGCTTCCCGTGAACCCTTAGGGTTTTGCCACAGGCATCCGGGGCGCTGCGTGGCGGGAAAGGGCGAGGGACACCAGTGGACACTGCATGGCCGGGCAATGAGCTCGAAGAGGTGCTGGCCGCCTCGCTCGGCAACCCCGCGGCCGGAGGCCGGCTCGTCGAGGTGCTGGGCCGCAGTCGGGTCTGGGTGCCGCTGCCCAACGGCGGTGGCCCGGACAGCCCGAACCTGGACCTGCCGACGCTGGAGATCGACGGCCTGCCGTACGTCCCGGTGTTCAGCTCCGAGCAGCAGTTCCGCGCCTGCGTCGGTGACCGGATGGCGTACACCGTCGCCCCGGCCGTGGAGTTCGCCCGCGGCCTGCCGCCCCAGCTGGGCATCGCCGTGAACCCGGGCGGCGCCGTCGGTGTGCCCCTGCCGCCGCCCGCCGTCGCCGAGCTGTGCCGGGCCGGCCGCACCCCGCTGGACGGGCCCGCCTCCGGCGGACGCGTCCGGCTGTTCGAGCCGGACTGGCAGGAGGACCCGGTCGACTTCCTGGCGGCGGCGGGCGCCGAGTTCGAGGCCGCCGGCACCGTCCTCACCGCCCGTCGCGCCCTCGCGAGCGTCGAGGGCGGGCAGCCGGCGCTGTTCATCGGTGTCCAGCTTTCGTCCTTCGAGGGCGCCGACCGTAACGTGCCCATGGACGCGCTCGGCCGCGCACTGGGCCGGGTGCGGGTCCCCTGGCCGGTCAACCTGGTGCTGCTCGACATAGCGCAGGACCCGGTGGGTGACTGGATGCTGGAGAAGGTCCGGCCCTTCTACCGGCGTACGCACGGATAAACGAACGGCGACCGCCGTCAAGCGGACGTCAAGCCAGTGACAGCACGGCCACTTAAGCTGGTCCGGTGGACGGAAGAGGGGCGGGACCCAGGGTGAGCGCGTCAGGCACCGCGGCGGCCGGACAGGTCGAACACATGCTGCGGCAGGTGACGCCCGGGCGCTATGACGCCTACGAGGCACTGCTGCAGGCCCTCGCCGACGGCCAGATCTGGATGCTGCTCTGGCACGGCCGGGCCGGCGCGCCCGACGCCCAGTACGGGAACATGGAGGTCGACGGCCTCGGGTACGCCCCGTGTGTCACCTCCGCCCAGGAACTGGCCGTCTCCGGCTGGAACCGCGCGCACGAGGTCGTCGGCGGCCTCGACATCGCCCGCGCGCTCTACCCGGACCGCTGGGGCATCTGGCTCAATCCGCACGCCCCGGGCGGCGGTGTCGGCATCCCGTGGCCGGATCTGCGCCGTATCGCCACCGGCCTGGACCGCATGCCCGCCGGACCGCTGCGGCTGTCCGAGCCGGCCATCCAGATCCCGCAGTTCTACGCCCTGCTCACGCAGAACGCCCACCGCACCCCCGCGGTGCGCTCCCTGCGCCGCGCCTGGGTCCAGCCGGCGCTCGGCACGCCCTATCTCGCCATCGGTCTGGACCTGTACGACACCAGCCAGTCCTCGGTCGACTCAGTGCGCGCCATGATGCAGCAGTCCATCGCCGCCGTCCCCGACGGGCTGCCCGTCTCCACGGTCGCGATGTCCGACGACTTCGACCCGGTCACGATGTGGCTGCGGGCCAACAGCCGCCCCTTCTACGACCGCGAGGCACACGCCACGGCCGCCGCCCCCGCCGGTGGGTACGGCTACCCGCCCGCGCACGGCGTACCGCACTGACGGGACTCCGGGACCGGGACCGGTCACGCGACACCCGGAACCAACGGCCGGAAACCAACACCGGAACAACCACCGACACACGCGTCGAGGGCGGCCTTTGGCCGCCCTCGACGCGTTACGGCCCGCATGTCCGGTCTGATGTCACCTGGTGAGACAAGTACGGCACTTCTGCGCCCGTACCTCTTGAAACCAACTGCACCGTGTCCGAGACGCGTTCACGGCCGTTCGGATAACGGAACCTCCCAGACAGCATCACGTTTACGCATCCTTTCCTTGCCAGGTCTGGTGACAGATCACGGCAGCGTTGAAGACTCCCGCTCCAAGGGGCGGGTTCGCCCCTGCGTGCGAATGAGTACGACGGACTGAACACGCCGCTACAAGCGGCAAGTGCGGGCCGGCCACCGCCGGTTGAGAGGGGTCCTTGCCACGATGACGGCACCATTGCACGAGCCCACCGCGGAAGCGGCCCCGAGCGCTGCCGCGGAAGCGGCGGGCGTCTCCGAGGGGAAGAAAGTGCAGGGCCGCTCTCCGGGACGCATCGCCTGGGAGCGCCTCAAACGCGACAAACTGGCCCTGGCCGGCGGCGCGGTGGTGCTCTTCCTGATCATCGTCGCCGCCCTGGCGCCCGTGATCACGGGACTGGTCGGCCAGTCGCCCAACGAACACCACGAAGACCTGATCGACCCGCTCTTCTCCACACCCATCGGCTCCTTCGGCGGTATGAGCGGGGAACACTGGCTGGGCGTCGAACCGGTCAACGGTCGCGACGTCTTCGCCCGCATCGTCTACGGCGCCCAGATCTCCCTGCTGGTCGGCTTCCTGTCCGCGGTGGTCGCCGTCGTGCTCGGCACCGTCCTCGGCATCCTCGCCGGCTTCTTCGGCGGCTGGGTGGACGCGGCCATCAGCCGCGTGATGGACATGCTGCTCTCCTTCCCGCAGCTGCTCTTCATCATCGCGCTGGTCTCGGTCATGCCGAACCAGCTGCTCGGTCTGGAGGGGACCGGCGTCCGCGTGATGGTGATGATCCTCGTGATCGGCTTCTTCGGCTGGCCGTACATCGGACGCGTGGTCCGCGGCCAGACGCTCTCGCTGCGCGAGCGGGAGTACGTGGAGGCGGCCCGCAGTCTCGGGGCCGGGCGGTTCTACATCCTGGTGAAGGAACTGCTGCCCAATCTCGTCGCACCGATCATCGTCTACACCACGATGATGATCCCCACGAACATCCTCACGGAGGCGGCGCTCAGCTTCCTGGGCGTGGGCGTCAAACCCCCCACCGCCTCGTGGGGAGACATGCTCTCCTCCGCGGTGGCCTACTACGACTCGGACCCCACCTACATGGTGATCCCGGGCCTGGCCATCTTCATCACCGTGCTCTCCTTCAACCTCTTCGGCGACGGCGTACGCGATGCGCTCGACCCGAAGGGCTCGCGCTGAACTGCCGTACCCCCAGGGACCTGTTTTCCGCAGGCCGTATCACAGACGGAGGATCCGAGAACGTGACTACCCAACGCACCCCAGGGCGGCGCAAGCAGGCCGTGGCAGCTGCTGCCGTGGTCGCGGCGCTGCTGTCGACAGCAGCATGCGGCGGCGGCGGCGACAGCAAGGGCAAGGGCGGATCGGCGGGCTTCGACGCCGCCAACAACAAGGTCGCCAGTGCCTCCACCAAGAAGGGCGGCACGCTGAAGTTCGCCGGAGCGCAGGACGCCGACTCGTGGGACACCACGCGCGGCTACTACGGCTTCGCCTGGAACTTCATGCGCTTCTACAGCCGTCAGCTGGTGACCAGCAAGACGGAGCCCGGCAAGGCCGGCACCGAACTCACCCCGGACCTCGCGACCGCGCGGGCCAAGATCTCCGCCGACGGCAAGACCTACACCTACACCCTGCGGGACGGGATCACCTGGGAGGACGGCAAGCCGATCACCTCCCAGGACATCAAGTACGGCATCGAGCGCCAGTGGGCGCAGGACGTGCTGTCCGGCGGCCCGGTCTACCTGCGCGACATCCTGGACCCGAAGAAGGAGTACCCGGGTCCCTACAAGGACACCTCCAAGGACAAGCTGGGCCTGAAGGCCATCGAGACGCCGGACGCGAAGACCATCGTCTTCAAGCTCCCGTCGCCCAACAGCGACTTCGAGGAGATCCTCGCCCTCACCTCGTCGTCGCCGGTGCGCCAGGACAAGGACACCAAGTCGAAGTACGGCCTCAAGCCGTTCTCCTCCGGCCCGTACAAGTTCCAGTCGTACACGCCGAACAAGTCGCTGACGCTGGTGCGCAACGAGAACTGGAAGCAGTCCTCGGACCCGGTCCGCAAGGCGCTGCCGGACAAGATCACCGTCACGTTCTTCACCAACGCCGACGACATGGACAACCGTCTGATCAACGGCGACTACCACCTCGACATCAACCAGACCGGCATGTCCCCGCAGGGCCGTATCAAGGCGCTGAAGGAGCACAAGGGCAACCTGGACAACCCGGTCTCCGGCTACATCCGTTACGCGGTCTTCCCGCAGACGGTCGCGCCGTTCGACAACATCGAGTGCCGCAAGGCCGTGATCTACGGCTCCGACCACAAGTCGCTGCAGACCGCGCGCGGCGGCCCGGTCGCCGGTGGTGACATCGGCACCAACATGCTCCCGCCGACCGTGCCGGGCTCCGAGGGCCAGTCGTACGACCCGTGGAACCTCACCGCGAACGACGGTGCCGCCGACGTCGCCAAGGCGAAGGCCGCGCTGAAGGCCTGCGGCAAGCCGAACGGCTTCAAGACCACCATCGCGGTCCGCAACAACAAGCCGGTCGAGGTCGCCACCGCCGAGTCGATGCAGGCGTCGCTGAAGAAGATCGGCATCGAGGTCGACATCGACAAGTACGACGGCTCGCAGACCTCCGGCATCATCGGCAACCCGTCGGTCGTCAAGAGCAAGAACTACGGCATCATCATCATGGGCTGGGGCGCGGACTTCCCGTCCGTGCAGGGCTACGGCCAGCCGCTGTGGGACAGCAAGTACATCCTCGACAGCGGTAACAACAACTTCGGCATGATCAAGAACCCGGCGATCGACAAGCTGTTCGACGAGTTCGTGGTGGAGCTGGACGCCGCCAAGAAGGACCAGATCGCCAAGGACATCAACCACAAGGTCATGGAGGGCGCGCACTACCTGCCCTTCGTCTTCGAGAAGTTCGTCAACTGGCGTTCGCCCGAACTGACCAACGTCTACACGACGGACGCGTACAGCGGCATGTACGACTTCATCAGCCTCGGTCTGAAGTAATCCGCCAACCGGCACACCCGCCACACGGTACGAAAGGCAGGTGAAGGCCGGAGCGGTGTGAACCGGCCGCGGGCCCCGGAAGACCTCCGGCGGCCCGCGGCCCGCACCGCCGGGCCGAGAGCAGTGCTCGCATACCTCATCAGGCGGCTGTTCGCCGTCGCAGTGATGCTGGTGGTCATCATCCTGGTGGTCTTCGGCATCTTCTTCCTCGTCCCCCAGTGGACCGGCGTCGACCCGGCCACGATGTACGTCGGCAAGCAGTCCGACGCCGCGGCCGTCGAGGCCGTCCGGCAGAAGCTGCAGCTCGGCGAGCCGGTGTACGTCCAGGCCTTCGAGTTCTTCAAGGGCCTCTTCGTGGGCCGGACCTACGCGGCCGGCGGCGACGTCACGCACTGCGCGGCGCCGTGCTTCGGCTACTCCTTCCGGAGCGAGCAGGCCATCTGGCCGGTGCTCACCGACCGCCTGCCGGTGACGCTCTCGCTCGCCCTCGGTGCGGCCGTGCTGTGGCTGCTGGCCGGTGTCACGGCCGGTGTCCTGTCCGCCCTCAAGCGGGGCTCCCTGTGGGACCGCTCGGTGATGATGGTCGCCCTCTCGGGCGTCTCGCTGCCGATCTACTTCACCGCGCTGCTCTCCCTGGCGATCTTCGACTACGGACTGGGCCTGATCGACGGCCAGTACGTACCGGTGGAGGAAAGCCTCGGCGGCTGGTTCCAGGGCATGCTGCTGCCCTGGGTGACCCTCGCCTTCCTGTACGCGGCGATGTACGCGCGCATCACCAGGGCCACGATGCTGGAGGTGATGGGCGAGGACTACATCCGCACCGCCCGCGCCAAGGGCCTCAAGGAGCCCGTCGTGATCGGGAAGCACGCCATGCGCTCGACCATGACCCCGATCCTCACCATGCTCGGCATGGACCTGGGCGCCCTGATCGGCGGCGCGATCCTCACCGAGACCGCCTTCAGTCTCCCCGGCCTCGGCCAGGCAGTGCTCAAGGCGATCAGTGAGCGCGACCTGCCGGTGATCGTCGGCGTCACCCTCATCACCTCCCTCGCGGTGATCGTCGCGAACCTCGTCGTGGACATCCTGTACGCCGCGATCGACCCCCGAGTGAGGCTCGCATGACAGACCTCGGCAAAACCGGAAGCGCGGTCGGCGAGCCGGTGTCCACCGGCTCGGCCGCACCCACCGCGTTCCTGGACGTACGCGACCTCAAGGTGCACTTCCCCACCGACGACGGCCTGGTGAAGTCCGTCGACGGGCTGAGCTTCACGCTGGAGAAGGGCAAGACCCTCGGCATCGTCGGCGAGTCCGGCTCCGGCAAGTCGGTGACGTCGCTCGGCATCATGGGCCTGCACACCGCCGGCCAGTACGGCAAGCGCAAGGCGCGGATCTCCGGCGAGATCTGGCTCGACGGGCAGGAACTCCTCTCCGCCGACCCGGACAAGGTGCGCGAGCTGCGCGGCCGGGAGATGGCGATGATCTTCCAGGACCCGCTGTCCGCGCTGCACCCGTACTTCACGATCGGCAAGCAGATCGTGGAGGCGTACCGGATCCACCACGACGTGGACAAGAAGACCGCGCGCCGCCGGGCGATCGAGATGCTCGACCGGGTCGGCATCCCGCAGCCCGACAAGCGGGTGGACAACTACCCGCACGAGTTCTCCGGCGGTATGCGGCAGCGCGCGATGATCGCCATGGCGCTGGTCAACAACCCCGAACTGCTCATCGCGGACGAGCCGACCACCGCGCTCGACGTGACCGTGCAGGCCCAGATCCTCGACCTGATCCGGGACCTGCAGAAGGAGTTCGGATCCGCCGTCATCATCATCACCCACGACCTGGGCGTCGTCGCCGAGCTGGCCGACGACCTGCTGGTGATGTACGGCGGCCGGTGCGTGGAGCGCGGGCCCGCGGAGAAGGTGTTCTACGAGCCGCGGCACCCCTACACCTGGGGACTGCTGGGCTCCATGCCACGCCTCGACCGTGAGCAGACCGAGCGGCTCATCCCGGTCAAGGGCTCCCCGCCGTCGCTGATCAACATCCCGTCCGGGTGTGCGTTCAACCCGCGCTGCGCGTACGCGGACGTGCCCAAGGACAACCTCACCCGCACGGTGCGGCCCGAGCTCGGCGAGGTCGGCAGCGGGCACTGGGCCGCCTGCCACATGACGGCGGAGCAGCGGAACCGGATCTGGACCGAAGAGATTGCGCCGAAGCTGTGAGCGAGAACGCGAAGGACGCGGCGGTGACGATTCCCGCACAGAGCACCGGCGACGGGTCCGCGGACCCCGAGATCCTGCTGAAGGTCAGCGGCCTGCAGAAGCACTTCCCGATCCGCAAGGGCCTGCTGCGGCGCCAGACCGGCGCGGTGAAGGCCGTCGACGGCATCGACTTCGAGGTGCGCGCGGGGGAGACCCTGGGCGTCGTGGGCGAGTCCGGCTGCGGCAAGTCGACCATGGGCCGGCTGATCACCCGGCTGCTCGAACCGACGGGCGGAACCGTCGAGTTCGAGGGCCGGGACATCACGCACCTCGGCGTGGGCGCGATGCGTCCCCTGCGCCGTGACGTGCAGATGATCTTCCAGGACCCGTACTCGTCGCTGAACCCGCGCCACACCATCGGCACGATCGTCAGCGCCCCCTTCCGGCTGCAGGGCGTCAAGCCCGAGGGCGGCATCAAGAAGGAGGTGCAGCGGCTGCTGGAGGTCGTGGGCCTCAACCCCGAGCACTACAACCGCTACCCGCACGAGTTCTCCGGCGGCCAGCGCCAGCGCATCGGCATCGCCCGGGCACTGGCCCTGAACCCGAAACTGGTCGTCGCCGACGAGCCGGTCTCGGCGCTGGACGTGTCGATCCAGGCCCAGGTGGTGAATCTGCTGGACGACCTCCAGCAGGAGCTCGGACTCACCTACGTGATCATCGCGCACGACCTCTCGGTCGTCCGGCACGTGTCGGACCGGATCGCGGTGATGTACCTCGGCAAGATCGTCGAGCTGGCGGACCGCACGTCCCTGTACCAGGCGCCGATGCACCCGTACACCAAGGCCCTGATGTCGGCGGTGCCGATCCCGGACCCCAAGCGGCGCCACGCCAAGAGCGAGCGCATCCTGCTGAAGGGCGACGTCCCCTCGCCGATCGCCCCGCCGAGCGGTTGCCGCTTCCACACGCGGTGCTGGAAGGCGACGGAGGTCTGCAAGGTCCAGGAGCCCCCGCTGCTGGAGCTGCGGCCGGGCCGGCGGGTGGCCTGCCACCACCCGGAGAACGCCCCTGACCAGGCCCCCGGCGAAACGGTCCTCGCCTCGGCCCGCGAGGCGATCGAGGTCGTCGACCTGTCGCAGCGACCGTCGTCCCCACCGGACGACAGCACCCCGGAAAAGCAGTAACCCCCGCCGCCCCGAGCCCCCGGCCCGGGGCGGCGCCCTTTCCGCCACCCGTCAGTGCCCGGAGCCGGGCGAAGCCGTCGTCACCGCCCTCGGTCGCCGTGCGCGGACGGCGCTGCGGGGCGGGCGTACGGCGCGGTGCCCGCTCGGGTACGGCGCGGTGCCCGCTCGGGTGCGGGGCGGTGCCCGCTCGGGTGCGGGGGCGTCGGCGCCCCCGCTTCCCCCCGGGGCCCCGTCCCGCCGTCCCGCGCGAGGTGCGGACGGCGCGCGGCAGCGATGCCGCACTGTCCGCGCCTGCGGCCGGGCGGGCCCGCCGCGCACGCGAGGCGCGTCGGCGCGAAGCCGGTCGACGCGGTGCGCGAAGAGCGCCGTGGAACCGGGGGCCGGTGCGGTCTGCTCGGGTGCGCGACACGCGGGCCCGACGCGGGCGGCGTGCTGGTCGGCCGGCGCGCGGCGGCGTGAAGCCGCCCTGCACGGGGGTGCGGGGTCGTCGGCCCCCGCTCGCCCTCGCCGGGGGCCGCGTCGGCCGTCCGGCGGGGGCGGGAGCTCCCGGGGAGAACGGGCACAATTGGGCGGTGCTCCAGGATTTGTTCACCCCCTCCGTCCAACACGCGCTCGACCTCGCCGGCATCTTCGTGTTCGCCATCTCCGGCGCCCTTCTCGCCGTCCGGAAGAATTTCGACGTCTTCGGCATCGCCGTGCTGGCCGAGGTCACCGCGCTCGGCGGCGGGCTCTTCCGGGACCTGATCATCGGGGCCGTACCGCCCGCCGCGTTCACGGACCTGGGGTATTTCCTGATGCCTCTGGTCGCGACCGTCCTCGTCTTCTTCCTGCACCCCCAGGTCGAGCGCACCCAGACCGCCGTGAACGTGTTCGACGCGGCGGGCCTGGGTCTGTTCTGTGTCACCGGGACGACGAAGGCGTACGAGTACGGCCTGGGCCTCACCTTCTCCGCCGTGCTGGGCCTGGCGACGGCCGTCGGGGGCGGCGTCCTGCGGGACGTGCTGGCCAATGAGGTGCCGTCGCTGCTGCGCTGGGACCGCGACCTGTACGCCGTCCCGGCGATCGTCGGCTCCACCATCGTCGTGCTCTGCATCCGCTTCGAGATGCTGAACCCTTTCACCAGCGGTCTGGCCGTCGTCACCGCCTTCCTGCTGCGTCTGCTCGCCATGCGCTTCCACTGGCGGGCGCCGCGCGCCTGGAACCGCCGCTCCGCCCGCTCCGAGGAGGACCTTTCCAAGAAAGCTACCGCTTAGTAGTTTCCTGCTGTACGGTTTTCGCCATGGACAGCGAGTTCGAGTTCGACCGCGACACCGCGGTCACCCTCCGCGAGCCCGGCGTGTACGACGCCGAACTCTCCGCGGGCTGGACGATCATTCACGCGGTCAACGGCGGCTACCTGCTCGCCCTCCTCGGCCGCGCGCTCGGGGAGGCCCTCCCGCACCCCGACCCGTTCACCATCTCGGCGCACTATCTGACGCCCTCCGCGCCGGGTCCCGCCGTCGTCCGGACCGAGACCGTCCGTACCGGCCGCACGCTCTCCACCGGCCAGGCGTCCCTCTTCCAGTACGCGGAGGACGGCACCGAGGTCGAACGCATCCGCGTCCTCGCCTCCTACGGCGACCTCGACTCGCTCCCGGACGACGTCCGTACGACGGCCAAGCCGCCGGCCATCCCGCCGCGCGAGCACTGCCTCGGCCCGGCCGACGGGCCCGCGCCCATCCCCGGCTCCTCCGCCATCACCGAGCGCCTCGACATCAAGCTCGACCCGACCACGCTGGGCTGGGCCGTGGGCGCCCCGTCCGGCAAGGGCGAGATGCGCGGCTGGTTCGGCCTCGCCGACGGCCGCGAGCCGGACCCGCTGTCCCTGCTGCTGACGGTCGACGCCCTGCCGCCGACCTCCTTCGAGCTCGGCCTCACCGGCTGGACCCCGACCGTCGAGCTCACCGCCCACATCCGCTGCCGTCCCGCGCCCGGCCCGCTGCGGGTGGCCATCACCACCCGCAACCTCGCCGGCGGCTTCCTGGAGGAGGACGCCGAGGTCTGGGACAGCGCCGACCGCCTGGTCGCCCAGTCCCGCCAGCTGGCCCGGGCGCCGCGGTAACCGCGCCACCATCCAGCGTGGCCGGGTGACGTCCCACCGGCCGCTCCCGATCCTGCTTCTGCTCCCGACCCGGGCCTCTTCCCGGCGTGGGAGCTCGCCGAGCGCCTCGAAGTCCCCGGACGCACCATCCACGGGACGTCGAGGCGCTCTCCGCGTCCGGCGTCCCCGTCTGCACCGAGCGTGGCGCCGGCACGGCGGTATCGCCCTGCTCTCCGGCTTCCGTGCGGACAATCACCGGGCTGACCGCCGACGAGTCGCGCGCCGCCCTCATCGTGCTCGCCGCGCAGGGCGCACACGCCGCGCTCGGGCTCGGCCGTGCGCCCGGGTCGGCGCGGCGCAAGGCCATCGCTGTGCGCAGGAGCCACGCTGCCCCGCCGCCGGACTCGCAGGGCGGGCACGCATTCTGGTGGACCCCGAGCGCCGGGTGCACGGCCCCGTCGCCGACGGCCGGCGTCGGCGCCCTGCGCGGTGCCGAACTCACCGACAGCCGGCTGCGGCTGCGCCACCGCCACGGCGGCGCCGACCGGCGAGGGCGTACACCGCCGATCCGTACGGACTCGTGGGCGAGGCGAGCGTCTGGTACCTGATCGCCGACCACCGCGGCGCGCCCCGGCTGTACCGTGCGGGCCGCCTCCGGCGGGGCACCGTCGCCGACGCACCGGTGCGGCCGTGGCCCGCCCCCGAACTCGCGGACGTGGGAGGTGCTGCGGAGCCGGGCGGAGAACCGGCCCGCCGGCCCCCGCGTCCCGGCCCGCCTCCACGGCACGCGCCTCGACTCTCACCGCGCCTCCAGTAAGCGCGGCTCACGACGAACCGGAAGCCGGGCACGACGGGGAGTGGACGCGACCGTGAGGGGCCCGAAGGGGAGTGGACAGAGTGCGGCGGGCGTTCCCGGAGGTGCGCCACACCCGCTCCCTGCCGGCAGGGCCGTCGCGGTGCTGGAGCTGTCCGCGGCGGACGTCAGTCCAGCCAGTGGCGGCGCCCCAGACTGACGAGCCGCAGCTGACGGCGCGCCGTACCCGCCACCCGCTCCAGCCCGGCCGGGTCCGCACCGGCCGAGAGGAACGCGGAGGCGGTCATCACCATGTGGTCGACGTACAGCCCGGCGAGCATGAGCAGATCGTCCCCGTCCCAGCCCGCCGACTCGGGGTGACGGGCCAGCTCGTCGGCCACCTCCCGCGCGAACCGGTCGAGTTGGCCCCCGATGGCGTCGCGCACCGGCTGTACGCCGCCGTGCCGTTCCCGTGCGATGAAACGGACGTGCGCGGGGTACTCGCGTACCAGCCCGGCGATCAACTCGACGGTCGCGGCGATCCGTTCGTCGCTGTCCCCGGTGGTCGCCAGGGTGGTGCGGATCGTGCCGTGCAGACTGCCCAGGGCATCGTCGACCAGGGCGACCCCCAGGTCCGCGGTGTCGCGGAAATGCCGGTAGAACGCGGTCGGCGCGACGCCGACGGCGCGGGTCACCTCGCGCAGCCCCAGGCTGCTGAGGCTCTGGTCCTCCAGCAGCAGCAGCGCGGCGTCCAGGAGCGCCTGACGGGTCTTCTCCTTCTGTGCCCGGCGGATACCGGCGGTGTGACTCATACCATTCAGTAAACAACTGTTCTCCGGAATCCTCCAGGCATACGACAGCTAGACTGGGTAGTCAGTAAACAACTGTTTTCTGAATGAGGGAGGTCGTCCTCATGCTCTTCGTCGTCGCAGCACTTCTCATGCTGGGCGTGCTGGTCGGCGCCGTGGCCCATGTGCCGGCCCCGGTCAGCCTCGTCGCCGCCGCCGTCATCGGCGTCTGGCTGCTCGTCTTCGCCGTCCGGGAACGCCGCCACAACTGACCCGCAACAGACAAGGGAGGGAATCCGTCATGGAACTCACCGCATCCCCCCGCCGGCGCACCGGCACCCGGGACGCCGACGGAATGGCCGTCGCCGCGTTCGTCCTCGGGCTGGTGGGCCTGTTGGTGATGAACATCCTCCTCGGCCCGATCGCGATCGGACTCGCCGTCCTCGCGCTGCGGCACGGCACCACCCGCCGGGGCCGCGCGATGCTCGGTCTCGGCCTGGGCGTCGCCGACCTCGCCGTGCTCGCCGTACTCACGGCCGTGGACGGCACGGTGTCCTGGAGCTTCGCCTGATCCGCACCGTCCGGCCCACCCGCCACGGTGCTCGTGGCCGAAAGGCCGCTCTGGCCGAACCGGCACCCGATCGGGGCCCGCGTCCGGCCTCGTAGAATCAGGGCACCATGGCTTACCTCGACCACGCCGCGACCACTCCGATGCTCCCGGAGGCGATCGAGGCGATGACCGCCCAGCTCGCCGTCACCGGGAACGCGTCCTCGCTGCACGCAGCCGGACGCCGCGCCCGCCGTACCGTCGAGGAGGCCCGCGAGACTCTCGCCGAGGCGCTCGGGGCGCGCCCCAGCGAGGTCGTCCTCACCTCCGGCGGCACCGAGGCCGACAACCTCGCCGTCAAGGGGATCTACTGGGCCCGCCGGGACGCCGACCCGCGCCGCGTCCGCGTGCTCGCCTGCCCCGTCGAGCACCACGCCGTCCTCGACGCCGTCCACTGGCTCGGCGAACACGAGGGCGCCACCGTCGAATACCTCCCGGTCGACTCCCACGGGCGCGTGCACCCCGAGGCACTCCGCGAGGCCATCGAGCGGGACCCCGAGAGCGTCGCGCTGGCCACCGTGATGTGGGCCAACAACGAGATCGGCACCGTCATGCCGGTCGCGGAACTGGCCGCCGTCGCCAACGAGTTCGGCATCCCCCTGCACTCCGACGCCGTCCAGGCCTTCGGTCAGCTCCCGGTCGGCTTCGCCGACTCCGGGCTCGCCGCCATGGCCGTCTCCGGCCACAAGATCGGCGGGCCGTACGGCATCGGCGCGCTGCTCCTCGGCCGCGAGTACAGCCCGGTCCCGGTGCTGCACGGCGGCGGCCAGGAGCGCCACGTCCGCTCCGGCACCCTCGACGTCCCGGCGGTCGCCGCCTTCGCCGTCGCCGGCCGGCTGGCGGCCGAGCGGCGCGAGGAGTTCGCCCGCGAAGTCGGCGCCCTGCGCGACGAGCTGATCGACGCGGTCCGCACCGCCGTCCCGGACGCCATCCTCGGCGGCGATCCCGCCGACCGCCTCCCGGCCAACGCCCACTTCACCTTCCCCGGCTGCGAGGGGGACTCGCTGCTGCTGCTCCTGGACGCCCAGGGCATCGAGTGCTCCACCGGCTCCGCGTGCACCGCCGGCGTCGCCCAGCCCAGCCATGTGCTGCTCGCCACCGGCACCGACCCGGACCTGGCCCGGGGCACCCTGCGCTTCACGCTCGGCCACACCTCGACGCGCGCGGACGTCGACGCCGTCGCGAAGGCCATCGGCCCGGCCGTGGAACGCGCCCGGACGGCGGGCCTCACCTAAGGGCTGTCCCGTAATCCCCGGCGGGCGCACGACGACAGCCACGGTACCTCGCTGCGTTGTCGGAACGCCCGAATACGCCCAGTATGAGGACGCCCCTCCGCCTTGCGACGCACCGCATCTGACGCCGCGCGCTGATCCACCGGGGATTACGGGACAGCCCTTCTAGGGCGCGTTTCGAAAGTCCCGTCGGGCCGGGGGCGCCCGGCACGCACGCTCGCGGCGTTGTCAGTCGTCGGCGCGGCCCGCTGTGCTCTCTCCCCCTGCGCCTGGCGGCGCGGGAGGTACCCCCACCCTCCGTCTTGCGCTCGCACGCACCGGACGCCCCGGCCCCGCCCTCCGGGCGGACGACGCCACTTTCGCACCACCCCCTAGCCGGCAGCCGGCAGCCGGCAGGCCGGAGGCCGCCCGTCCGCGGCCGGGCGCCGCGGGCCGCGCGGTTGCGGGCCGCCCGGCCGAAGGCGCCCTGCCGCAGGGCGGCACGGCCTCGGGTGGCGCCCCGGC
Source organism: Streptomyces sp. STAM6 (assembly GCF_054963715.1). NCBI lineage: Bacteria > Bacillati > Actinomycetota > Actinomycetes > Kitasatosporales > Streptomycetaceae > Streptomyces > Streptomyces sp. STAM6. The sequence continues at coordinate 388,964 of NZ_JBUEFZ010000003.1, forward strand.
CGTTGCCGTCCTGCCGGCGGGCACGGCCTCAGCCGGCGGCGGTGGAGGCGGCCCGGACGAGCTTGATGTACCGGGCCCAGTCCCAGTGCGGTCCGGGATCGGTGTGATCGGTGCCCGCCACCTCCACATGCCCGATGATGTGCTCCCGGTCCACCGGGATCCCGTACCGGGCGCAGATCCCGGCCGTCAGACGGGCCGACGCCGCGTACATCGCGTCCGTGAAGTCCTGCGGACGGTCCACGAAGCCCTCGTGCTCGATGCCGATGCTCCGCTCGTTCATGTCCCGGTTCCCCGCGTGGAACGCGACGTCCGGCTCGCGGATCATCTGGGCGACGTGCCCGTCCTTGCGCACGACGTAATGCGCCGCCGCCCCGTGCCCCGGGTCCTTGAAGACCTTCAGCGCGGTCCGGTAGCTGCCCTGGACGACATGGATCACCACCCGGTCGATCGTGTATTCCTCCGGCCGGTCCGCCCGACGCCAGTTCGCCCGGGACGCCGCCGTCCACTCCGCGCCCCGGTGGTCCAGCTCACCCTCCACCCGCTTCTTCTCGGTGCCCGGCAGCCGCCACCAGACACGCTCCAGCTCGTCCCGCGCCAGCACCGCGGCACCGATCAGCGCGGCACCGCCGCCGATCAGCACGGCCCGCCGGCCCACTCCCCGCCCGCTCCTGCTCCCCATGTGATCGTCAACGCATACTCCCGCGACTACGGTTCCCGGGGCGCCGTACCCTGGTAGGGCTATGACTCAGACTCCCCAGCGCCCCCTCCGTGTGCTCGCCGCCATGTCGGGCGGCGTGGACTCCGCCGTCGCCGCCGCCCGCGCCGCCGAGGCGGGGCACGACGTGACCGGTGTCCACCTGGCGCTCTCCGCGAACCCGCAGTCCTTCCGTACCGGCGCCCGTGGCTGCTGCACCATCGAGGACTCACGCGACGCGCGCCGCGCGGCCGACGTCATCGGCATCCCCTTCTACGTGTGGGACCTGGCCGAGCGGTTCAGGGAGGACGTGGTCGACGACTTCATCGCCGAGTACGAGGCCGGGCGCACGCCCAACCCGTGCCTGCGCTGCAACGAGAAGATCAAGTTCGCGGCGCTGCTCGACAAGGCGCTGGCCCTCGGCTTCGACGCGGTGTGCACCGGCCACTACGCCACCGTGGTCGTCCGCGAGGACGGCAGCCGGGAGCTGCACCGCGCCTCCGACATGGCCAAGGACCAGTCGTACGTCCTCGGGGTCCTCGACGAGAAGCAGCTCGCGCACGCGATGTTCCCGCTGGGCGACACTCTGACCACCAAGGACGAGATCCGCGCGGAGGCCGAGCGCCGGGGCCTGGCCGTCGCGAAGAAGCCCGACAGCCACGACATCTGCTTCATCGCCGACGGCGACACCCAGGGCTTCCTCGCCTCCCGCCTGGGCAAGGCGGAGGGCGACATCGTCGACGAGTCCGGCAGCAAGGTCGGCACCCACGAGGGCGCGTACGGCTTCACCATCGGCCAGCGCAAGGGCCTGCGCATCGGCCACCCGGCCCCCGACGGCAAGCCGCGGTACGTCCTGGACATCTCGCCCGTGAACAACACGGTGACCGTCGGCCCCGCCGAGGCCCTCGACGTCACCGCCCTCACGGCGATCAAGCCCCGCTGGTGCGGTAGGGCACCCTCGGGCCCGGGCACCTACACCGCCCAACTGCGCGCCCATGGCGGCGAGACCCCGGTCACGGCGTCCCTGGAGGGTGACGAGCTGCACGTCACCTTCGGCGAGCCGGTCCGCGGCGTCGCCCCCGGCCAGGCGATCGTGCTCTACGACGGCACGCGCGTGGTCGGCTCGGCGACGATCGCCACGACGACGCGCCGCACGGCCCCGGTCGGCGCCCGACGGTAGTGAGCCCCGGTCCCGCCTCCGCTGAGCACGGGGGCGGGTGCGAGCCGCGCGTGGGATGAGGCCGCCTGCTCTTGTGTCTGTCGTCTCTGCGCCGCCATGGGCGGAGACGAATATTCCGGATCAATCGCTCCGCGGTGTCTTTCACCACCCTGAGCCGCGCTGACCTCGCCGGGCAAGATCGAGCGGGCGTGCGAGGCGAGGGAGCGTCGGGGGATGGGTTCCGTGGGGTATTCGGAGCGCTGGCAGGAGGTGTTCGGCCTCGCGGCGGGCTCGGACGGGGCGCGGATGTCGCTCGCGTCCGCCGCTCGGCCGGATCCCCACCCCCAACGTCCGCTCCGACTTCTGGTCGGCGGGCACCCCCGCCCCCTCCGCGAGCCCGTCCTCCTGAGGCGGCTGGGGCGCCGTCGGCGGACAGGGGCCGGCTGTCGGTGGCGGCGCATACCGTAGGCCCATGAACATCTGCGTCTTCCTCTCCGCCGCCGACCTCGACGAGCGGTACACCCGTCCCGCCCGGGAATTCGCCGAGCTCCTCGGCAAGGGCGGGCACACCCTCGTCTGGGGCGGTTCCGACGTCGGGCTGATGAAGGTCGTGGCGGACGGTGTCCAGGAGGCGGGCGGGCGGCTCGTCGGGGTGTCCGTGGACTTCCTGGCGGCGAAGGCCCGGCCCGGGGCGGACGAGATGGTCGTCACCAGGGACCTCGCCGAGCGCAAGGCACAGCTGCTGGCCAGGTCCGACGCGGTAGTGATCATGGTCGGTGGGACCGGGACCCTCGACGAGGCCACCGAGATCCTGGAGCTGAAGAAGCACGGTATGACCACCAAGCCGGTCGTCCTGCTCAACACCGCGGGCTTCTACGACGGGCTGAAGCAGCAGTTCCGGCGCATGGAGGAGGAAGGCTTCCTCCCGGTGCCCCTCAATGAGCTGGTGTTCTTCGCCGAGGACGGCGTCGGGGCCCTGGCGTACCTGGAGGAGGCCATGGGCGTCACGCCCTAGTCCCGAGGGGTGCGAGCATGGCCCGTATGGCTACACACATGATCACCGGAGCGGGTTCGGGCATCGGCGCGGCCGTGGCGCGGCGACTGCACGGGCGCGGGGACGAACTCGTACTGCTGGCGCGGGACGCCGGACGCGCCAAGGAGCTCGCAGACGCCTTCCCCGGCGCCCGGACGCTCGTCGGCGACCTCGCCAACCCCGACCGGCTCTCCTGGGCCTTCTCGCACCAGTCGCTGCCCGACCGGCTCGACTCGCTGCTGCACATCGCCGGTGTCGTCGACCTCGGCGCGGTGGGTGAACTGACCACCAAGGCGTGGCGCGGCCAACTGGAGGTGAACCTGATCGCCCCGGCCGAGCTCACCCGGCTGTTCCTGCCGCAACTGCGCGTCTCGCAGGGGCAGGTGCTCTTCGTGAACTCCGGGGCCGGGCTCAACGCCCACGCCGGGTGGTCCGCGTACGCCGCCTCCAAGCACGGCCTGAAGGCGCTCGCCGACTCGCTGCGCCAGGAGGAGCACGCCAACGGTGTGCGCGTCACCTCGGTCTACCCGGGGCGCACCGCCAGCCCGATGCAGGCGAAGGTGCACCAGCAGGAGGGGAAGGAGTACGACGCCTCCCGCTGGATCGATCCGGAGTCGGTCGCCACGGCGATCCTGACGGCGATCGACCTGCCGCGCGACGCCGAGATCAACGACATCACGGTACGGCCGGGCCGGTGACGGCGATGAACGGGAACGAGGCCTTCGGCTGGGGGCCCGCCACGGGGATCGGGTCGATGCCCGGGGGCGACGCGCGCGAGGCCGCGAAGGCGGTGACCGGCACGTTCGAGGACTTCCCCCACCTCGCCGAGCTGCCGGCCCGCGGTCCGGGCGCCGACATGATCGGGCGGACCATCGGGATGCTCGTCGAGATGTACGGGCACGTGGAGCCGAGCGGCTGGCGGGTCAGCGACCGGCCAGGGCGGGACACCCGGCGGGCCAGGTCCTGGCTGGGGGAGGACCTCGACGCCCTGGAGGAGTTCACCCAGGGCTATGAAGGCGTGCTGAAGGTGCAGGCCGTCGGCCCCTGGACGCTGGCCGCCGCCCTGGAGCTCAGGAACGGCGAGGCGGCGCTGGGCGACGCGGGCGCCTGCCGGGATCTCACGGCCTCGCTGGCCGAGGGCCTGCGGGCGCACCTCGCGGAGGTACGGCGCCGGGTGCCCGGCGCGCGGATCGCGCTCCAGCTCGACGAGCCGTCCCTCACCGCCGTGCTGCAGGGGCGGATCCGGACCGCCAGCGGGTACCGGACACACCGCGCGGTCGACCGCCAGGTCGTCGAGAGCGCGCTGCGGGACGTGGTCGCCGTGGGCACCGCGGAGGGGGGACGGGTGATCGTCCACTCCTGCGCCCCGGACGTGCCGTTCGCCCTGTTGCGCCGGGCCGGAGCGGCAGGCGTCTCGTTCGATTTCGAGCTGCTCACCGAGCGTGACGAGGAGCAGATCGGGGAGGCCGTCGAGGGCGGTACGAAGCTGTTCGCGGGCGTCGTGGCGTCCACCGACGGCCGATTGTCGGACCCTGCCGGTAGCGTCATGGGTGTCAGGACGCTGTGGCGCAGGCTGGGGCTGAATCCGGGGACTCTCGCCGAGTCGTTGGTGATCACTCCGTCGTGCGGTCTGGCGGGCGCTTCGCCCGCGTATGCCCGGGCGGCGCTCGCCCACTGCGTCAAGGCGGCCAGATCGCTCGCGGACAACCCTGAGTGACGTCAGTAACGGAGGAGAGACGGTGGCTGTCGAACAGCACGACGTGGTGCCGACGGAGGCACGGGAGAAGCACGCGCAGCTGGCCGAACAGGTGGAGGAGCACCGCTTCCGGTACTACGTGAAGGACCAGCCGGTCATCAGCGACGGCGAGTTCGACAAGCTGCTGCGCGCGCTGGAGGCCCTGGAGGAGCAGTATCCGGAGCTGCGTACGCCCGACTCCCCGACCCAGAAGGTCGCCGGGGCGTACGAGACCGAGTTCACCGCGGTCGAGCACCGCGAGCGGATGCTGTCGCTGGACAACGCCTTCGACGACGAGGAGCTGGCCGGCTGGGCCGACCGGATCGCCAAGGAGGTCGGCACGTCCGCCTACCGCTTCCTGTGCGAGCTCAAGGTGGACGGCCTGGCCGTCAATCTGACGTACGAGAAGGGGAGGCTGACGCGCGCCGCGACCCGCGGCGACGGCCGTACCGGCGAGGACATCACGCCGAACATCCGCACGATCGCGGACGTCCCGGACCGGCTCAGGGGCGATCGCATCCCGGATCTCGTCGAGATCCGGGGCGAGGTCTTCTTCCCGATGGAGAAGTTCGAGGAGCTCAACGCCCGTCTGGTGGCGGCCGGGGACAAGCCCTTCGCCAACCCGCGCAACGCCGCGGCCGGTTCGCTGCGCCAGAAGGACCCGAAGGTCACCGCCACGCGCCCGCTGCACATGGTGGTTCACGGGATCGGCGCGCGCACGGGCTTCGACATCGACCGCCTGTCGGAGGCGTACGGCCTGCTGCGCGAGTGGGGCCTGCCGACCGCCCGGCACAACAAGGTGGTGGACGACCTCGCCGGAGTCCGGGAGTTCATCGCGTACTTCGGCGAGAACCGCCACTCGGTGGAGCACGAGATCGACGGTGTGGTCGTCAAGCTCGATGAGGTGCCGCTGCAGGGGCGGCTCGGCTCCACCTCCCGCGCGCCGCGCTGGGCCATCGCCTGGAAGTACGCGCCGGAGGAGGTCAACACCAAGCTGGTCAACATCCGGGTGGGTGTGGGCCGTACCGGGCGGGTGACGCCGTACGCCCAGGTGGAGCCGGTGACGGTCGCGGGCTCCGAGGTCGAGTTCGCCACCCTCCACAACCAGGAGGTGGTGAAGGCCAAGGGCGTGCTCATCGGCGACACGGTGGTGCTGCGCAAGGCCGGAGACGTCATTCCGGAGATCCTCGGGCCGGTGGCGGATCTGCGGGACGGCACCGAGCGGGAGTTCGTCATGCCCGCCGAGTGCCCCGAGTGCGGCACACCGCTGCGGCCGATGAAGGAGGGGGACATCGACCTTCGGTGTCCCAACAGCCGTAGTTGCCCTGCCCAGTTGCGGGAGCGGCTGTTCTATCTGGCGGGGCGCAAGTCGCTCGACATCGAGAACTTCGGCTATGTGGCGGCCGCCGCGCTGACCAAGCCGCTGGAGCCGGCCGATCCGCCGCTGGTGGACGAGGGCGACCTCTTCGATCTCACCATCGAGCAGCTGCTGCCCATCAAGGCGTACGTCCTGGACCAGGACAGCGGGCTGCCCAAGCGGGACCCCAAGACGGGCGAGGAGAAGATCGTCACGGTCTTCGCCAACCAGCAGGGTGAGCCGCGGAAGAACGCGCTGGCGATGCTGGAGAACATCGCGGCGGCCAAGGAGCGCCCGCTGGCCCGGGTCATCACGGGCCTGTCGATCCGTCATGTCGGGCCGGTGGCGGCCGAGGCGCTGGCGCGTGAGTTCCGTTCCATCGAGCGGATCGAGCGGGCGACCGAGGAGGAGCTGGCGGCCGTCGAGGGCGTCGGTCCGACCATCGCCGCCTCCCTCAAGCAGTGGTTCGAGGAGGACTGGCACCGCGAGATCCTGCGCAAGTGGCGGGCGGCAGGCGTCCGGATGGAGGACGAGAGCGCCGGAAAGGACGAGGGGCCGCGTCCGCTGGAGGGGCTCACCGTCGTCGTGACCGGAACTCTGCAGAACTACACGCGGGATGGCGCAAAAGAGGCGCTCCAGAGCCGGGGAGCGAAAGTGACCGGTTCCGTTTCGAAGAAAACTGACTTCGTTGTGGTGGGTGACAACCCGGGTTCCAAGTACGACAAGGCGATGCAGTTGAAGGTTCCGGTTCTGGATGAGGCCGGGTTCGGTGTGCTGCTCGAACGCGGTCCCGAGGAAGCGCGCGAAGTGGCCGTCCCAGTCGAACAATAGGCCGGGGAACGGCGGGAAAAGGTCACCCGTTCAGCGCATACCAGATGGATACGGGTGGCCGGGTCGCATTCGGGCAAGAGCTGTAGAGCGCTGCCCGTCGAAGCCTCCCGCGGCCTACTGTTGAGACGTGCGCCTGTCGTGCACGGCCGCGGGGCTGGTTCCGGTCGTGGTGGCATGACATCGGGCCATCGCGTGGCAACGGCACCGCCGGCTGTGAGAGGGACGGAATGAAACCGACCGAGAGTGCCGCCCCGGCCTCGCGGCCGCGCGCGTACGCAGCGGCCTTCACGGGCATCGCTTCCAAACTCCCCGCCCTCGTGGTGGCCGTCGCCGGCCTCCTCCTCGCGGCCGGGCTCCACCGCACGGTGAGCGATGGACACGCGCTCTTCCCCGGCTCCACCGCCGGCTGGTCGCTCGCCGTGCTGACCGGGATCATCGTCGGCCACCTCGTGGCGCTCGGCCGCGACCGCTGGTGGGGCGGCACCGGTTCCGGTGCCGCGCTCACCCTCGCCGTCCTGCTGCTCTACGGATGGGTGCCGGCCGGACTGGTCAGCCTCGCCGTCGTCGTGCTCGTCGGCGTGGCCCGCCGGCACCGCTGGCGGCAGGGTCTGCTGCACGGCGCCGCCGACATCCTGGGCATCGGGGCGGCGGCGCTGGTGCTCGCCGCCTTCGGTGACGTACCGACGGTCGAACAGCCCTGGCGGCCCCTCGAATGGGGCATCGCGGCCGTGCCCGAGGTGGCGCTGGCCGCCGCCGCGTATCTGGTGGTGACCCGGCTGCTGCTGTGGTACACCCTGGCCCCCCAGAGCGGTGGGCTGCCCACGGCCGCCCGCACCGCACTGCTCAGGCAGGGCCTGGTCGCCGTCGCGCTGCTCGGCATCGCGCCGCTCGTGTGCGTCGTCGCGGTGGCCCTGCCGGTGCTGCTGCCGCTCTTCGCCGTACCGCTGATCGCCCTGGACTCCACGCTGTGGATCGCCCGCGCTCGGGCCGAGGAACAACTGCGCGATCCGCTCACCGGTCTGCCGAACCGTCAGTGGCTGCTGGAGCGCACCTGGTCGGCGCTGGAGAAGGCCGAGGGGGAGGGTGCCCGCGCGGCGCTCGTCCTGATCGACCTCGATCGCTTCCGGTCGGTCAACGACACGCTCGGTCATCTGGCGGGGGACCGGTTGCTGCTCCAGATCGCGGACCGGCTGCGGCTCGCCCTGCCGCGCGGGGCGGAGGCCGCACGCCTGGGCGGCGACGAGTTCGCCGTGCTGCTGCCGACCGCCGACTCCACCACGAGCGCCCAGCGCGTGGCCCGGCACCTGGCCGCCGAGCTGTCCTCGCCCCTCGACCTCGACGGCCTCACGCTCGTCCTGGAGGCCAGTGCGGGCGTCGCGGTCTTCCCCGACCACGCGCTCGACGCCGAGGGACTGCTCCAGCGCGCCGACGTGGCGATGTACCAGGCGAAGCGGGACCGCACGGGAGTGGAGGTCTACGAGTCCAAGCGCGACTCCAACACCCCCGACCGGCTCGGTCTCCTCGGCGACCTGCGCCGTGCCCTCGACGCCGGCGAGGTCGAGCTGCACTACCAGCCCAAGGTCCGCTTCGACGGACAGGTGGCCGGCCTGGAGGCGCTCGTCCGCTGGGTGCACCCGGAGCGAGGGAAGGTCCCCCCGGACGAGTTCATCGCCATCGCCGAGTCCTCCGGCCTCATGCCGCACCTCACCGAGTACGTCCTGGAGACCGCGCTCGGTCAGGTCGCGAAGTGGCGCGCCCAGGGCCTGGAGGTCCCGGTGGCCGTGAACGTCTCGCCGCGCGACGTCCACACCCCCGGCTTCGCGGGCGCGGTCGCCGCCCGGCTCGCCCGGCACGGCGTCCCGGCGGGCGCGCTCCAGCTGGAGATAACGGAACACGTCCTGCTGGAGGACCCGCAGCGCGCCGCGGACACGCTGGCGGGGCTGACCGGCCACGGGGTGAAGATGTCCCTGGACGACTTCGGCACGGGCTATTCGTCCCTGGTCCATCTGCGGCGGCTGCCGGTGAGCGAACTGAAGATCGATCGCTCGTTCGTCGCCCGTCTCGCCGTCGACACCGAGGACGCCGAGATCGTCCGCTGCACCGTCGACCTGGCCCATTCGCTGGGCCTGCTGGTGGTGGCGGAGGGCGTCGAGGACGACGAGACCTGGGAGCGCCTGAGAGACCTGGGCTGCGACGCCGTGCAGGGCTGGCTGGTCGCCGCGGCGATGCCGCCCGCCGAGACGACGGCGTGGCTGCGGGCCCGCGGCGAGCGCGGCTGGCACCGCCCCGCACCGGAACTCCCGCCCGCCTCCTCCGACGCGGACCACCCCTCGGAAGCGGTCACCTGAGCGGTCTCCGGAGGCGGCTCGATCGCATGCGGGGGCGGCCTCGGCCCGGGGGGCCGCCTCCCCCGACGGGAAACCGTTTCACGGGCAGGGGGCGAGGACCCATAGGATTGGGCCAAAACCATCACACTCACCCCTGAGGATCGCTGCATGCCTGGCATCACGCGCGAGGAGGTCGCCCACCTCGCCCGGCTGGCGCGTCTGGAGCTGAAGGACGAAGAGCTCGATCACTTCGCCGGACAGCTCGACGACATCATCGGCGCGGTCGCCCGCGTCTCCGAGGTCGCCGACCAAGACGTACCGCCGACCTCTCACCCGCTGCCGCTGACCAACGTCATGCGCGCGGACGAGGTCCGTCCGTCGCTCACCCCCGAGCAGGCGCTCTCCGGCGCCCCGGCACAGGAGCAGCAGCGTTTCAAGGTGCCGCAGATCCTGGGGGAGGACTAAGAACGCCATGACGGACATCATCAAGCTCACCGCCGCCGAGATCGCGGCGCGGATCGCGTCCGGCGAACTCACCGCCGTCGAGGTCACCGAGGCCCACCTGGCCCGGATCGAGGCCGTCGACGAGAAGGTCCACGCCTTCCTGCACGTCGACCGGGAGGGCGCCCTCGCCCAGGCGCGCGCCGTGGACGAGAAGCGCGAGCGCGGCGAGAAGCTCGGCCCCCTCGCCGGCGTGCCGCTCGCCCTGAAGGACATCTTCACCACGAAGGACATGCCGACCACCGTCGGCTCCAAGATCCTCGAGGGCTGGCTCCCGCCGTACGACGCGACGCTGACCCGCAAGCTCAGGGCCGCCGACGTCGTCATCCTCGGCAAGACCAACATGGACGAGTTCGCCATGGGGTCCTCCACCGAGAACAGCGCCTACGGCCCCACCGGCAACCCCTGGGACCTCTCGCGGATCCCCGGCGGCTCCGGCGGCGGTTCCAGCGCGGCCCTGGCGTCGTTCGAGGCCCCCCTCGCCATCGGCACGGACACCGGCGGCTCCATCCGCCAGCCCGCGGCCGTCACCGGCACGGTCGGCGTCAAGCCGACCTACGGCGGCGTCTCGCGGTACGGCATGGTGGCCTTCTCCTCCAGCCTCGACCAGGGCGGGCCGTGCGCCCGTACGGTCCTGGACGCGGCCCTGCTCCACGAGGTCATCGCCGGTCACGACCCGCTCGACTCCACGTCCATCGACGCCCCCGTTCCGCCGGTCGTCGAGGCCGCGCGCAACGGCAGCGTGGCGGGCATGCGCGTCGGTGTCGTCAAGCAGTTCCGCGGCGAGGGCTACCAGGCCGGTGTCGTCCAGCGCTTCGACGAGTCCGTCGAACTGCTCAAGGAACTGGGCGCCGAGATCGTCGAACTGGACTGCCCGTCCTTCGACCTCGCCCTCTCGGCGTACTACCTGATCGCCCCCTCCGAGTGCTCCTCGAACCTCGCCCGGTTCGACGGCCTGCGCTACGGCCTGCGGGTCGGCGACGACGGCTCGCGTTCGGCCGAGGACGTCACCGCCCTCACCCGCGAGGCCGGCTTCGGCGACGAGGTCAAGCGCCGCGTCATGCTCGGTACGTACGCCCTCAGCTCCGGCTACTACGACGCGTACTACGGCTCGGCGCAGAAGGTGCGCACCCTCATCACCCGGGACTTCGAGAAGGCCTTCGAGCAGGTCGACGTGATCGTCTCCCCGACGACGCCGACCACCGCCTTCCCGATCGGCGAGCGCGCCGACGACCCGATGGCGATGTACCTCGCCGACCTGTGCACCATCCCGACCAACCTGGCGGGCAATGCCGCCATGTCGCTGCCCTGCGGTCTGGCGCCGGAGGACAACCTGCCGGTCGGTCTGCAGATCATCGCCCCCGCCATGCAGGACGACCGCCTTTACAAGGTCGGTGCCGCCGTCGAGGCCGCCTTCGTGGAAAAGTGGGGCCACCCGCTGCTGGAGGAGGCTCCCTCACTATGAGCGCACTGACCAAGGCCAAGGGCTTCAAGAAGTCCAAGGCCGGTACGTACCTGTCCATCGGCACCACCGCGTTCGGTGCGCTCTCCGTGATCAAGCAGGCCCGCAAGGCCCGCACCGAGAGCGACACGCTGCTGCTGCTGGACGCCGTCGTGTCCGCCGCCGCCATCGCGACCGGCCTCGCCATCCTGGTGCGCGAGCTGAAGCGCATCGGTGACGACGACGTCCTGTTCGGCTGAGAGGGAAGTTTCACCGTGACCGTCACTGAACTGGTGTCGTACGAGGACGCCCTCGCCGCCTACGACCCCGTCATGGGGCTCGAGGTGCACGTCGAGCTCGGCACCAAGACCAAGATGTTCTGCGGGTGTTCGACCGAGCTGGGCGCCGAACCCAACGCGCAGACCTGCCCCACCTGCCTCGGCATGCCGGGCTCGCTCCCGGTCGTCAACGCGACCGGCGTCGAGTCCGCCATCAAGATCGGCCTGGCGCTCAACTGCGAGATCGCCGAGTGGTGCCGCTTCGCCCGGAAGAACTACTTCTATCCGGACATGCCGAAGAACTTCCAGACCTCTCAGTACGACGAGCCGATCGCCTTCAACGGCTACCTGGACGTCCAGCTGGAGGACGGCGAGGTCTTCCGCGTGGAGATCGAGCGCGCCCACATGGAGGAGGACACCGGCAAGTCGACGCACGTCGGCGGCGCCACCGGCCGTATCCACGGCGCGTCCCACTCCCTGCTCGACTACAACCGCGCCGGCATCCCGCTGATCGAGATCGTCACCAAGCCGATCACCGGCGCCGGTGACCGCGCTCCCGAGGTCGCCAAGGCGTACGTCGCGGAGCTGCGCGAGCTCATCAAGGCGCTCGGCGTCTCCGAGGCCCGCATGGAGATGGGCCAGATGCGGTGCGACGTGAACCTCTCGCTGATGCCCAGGGGCGCCGAGAAGTTCGGCACCCGCAGCGAGACCAAGAACGTCAACTCGCTGCGCTCGGTCGAGCGGGCCGTGCGGTTCGAGATCAGCCGCCACGCCGGCATCCTCAACGCGGGCGGCTCGGTCGTCCAGGAGACCCGTCACTTCCACGAGGACGACGGCTCCACCACGTCCGGCCGGGTGAAGGAGGAGGCCGAGGACTACCGGTACTTCCCGGAGCCCGACCTCGTGCCCGTCGCCCCGTCCCGCGAGTGGGTCGAGGAGCTGCGCGCCGGGCTGCCCGAGCTGCCGCGCGTGCGCCGCAACCGGCTGCGCGAGGACTGGGGTGTGTCCGAGCTCGACATGCAGTCGATCCTCAACGCGGGCGCGGTCGACCTGATCGTCGCCACGACCGAGGCGGGCGCCCCGGCCGACCAGGCCCGCAAGTGGTGGATGGGCGAGCTGGCGCGCAACGCCAACGAGTCCGGCAAGGCCCTGGACGAGCTGCCGATCACCCCGGCGCAGGTCGCCCGGGTCTCCGAGCTCGTCGCGTCCGGCGACCTCAACGACAAGCTGGCCCGCCAGGTGATCGAGGGTGTCCTCGCGGGCGAGGGCGACCCGGACACCGTCGTCGAGAAGCGCGGCCTGAAGGTCGTCTCGGACGAGGGCGCGCTGGGCGCGGCCGTCGACGAGGCCATCGCAGGCAACGCGGCGATCGCGGACAAGATCCGCGGCGGCAAGGTGGCCGCGGCCGGTGCCCTGGTCGGCGCGGTCATGAAGGCCACGCGCGGCCAGGCGGACGCGGCCCGTGTGCGTGAGCTGATCCTGGAGAGGCTCGGGGTGACCGAGGGCTGACGCCCCCGCCCCCCGCCCGGCCCCCGCATTCCCCCGAGTGCGGGGGCCGGTCTCCTGTGGGGCCACCCGGCGGATCATGCCGGGCTCGCGACGTTCCGAGCCCACCCGATCCCCCGGGCACCCCTCACCCGGTCCCGGTCGTCCGCCGCGTGGTCAGCGCGTGGATATGCCCAGGCCCGGGAGCCACAGTTCGCCGTGGTCATGGGCGCTGACGTCCCAGGCGAACAGGTCCTCCACATCGGCCGCCCCCCGGGCCCGCAGCTCGGCCACGGCCAGCCGGGCCGCCGCGGCCGCACCCTCCCGGGACTCCGGGAAGCAGGCCGTCCAGCGGCCCCGGTCGAGCGTCTGCCAGCCACGGGCCCGCATCTCCTCCTCCGGGGTGCTGTCGTCCCGCTGGGCGCCGAGGCAGACACCGAGGCCCTCCTCGGGGTCGTACGACAGGTCCACGTACAGCGCGCGGTCGCCGCGGGACCGGATGGAGAAGCCCGCCCAGTCGCCCGGGATCTGCACCGGGAGCTGCTCGGCCCAGGCGCCCAGCATCAGCTCCAGCGCCGCCTGGAAGTGCTCCCAGCAGGCGGCGAGCCGGCCGCCGGGCCGGAAGGCGGGCCGCTCGCCCGGGCCGCCCCGGTCCAGCTGCCACACATAGGGCAGCATGTCGAAGTCGTGCGGCTCGCTCGCCGTCCAGGCGCCGCCCCACTCGAACAAGCGGTATTCGTCGTTCTCCCGCTCCTCCGGCACGAGCACCGTGAGTGTCGCCCGGAAGGGGCTGCCGGCCAGCAGCACCAGGCGGTTCTCGTCACGCCAGCGAATGCTGGGGCCGTCCGCCGATCCCCCGTACAGCGTCGGCTCCCCGATCCGCTCCACTATCGCCCCGTACACCGCGCGGAACGCCTCGCGTCGCTCCACCAGCGTCGCCCCCGGCGCGTACTCCACGACCGTGACCGGTGGCCGTCCGAAGTGCTCGTCCGGCGCGTCGTGCAGCTGCTGCGCGAGGTCGGCGGCCTCCGCGGGCGTGGTGATGATCCCCGTGTCGTTCATGTGATCCATCGTGACAGGTACCACTGACAACGCCCGTCCTGGGACGGGGGCCTGACCACCCGTCGGCCGCCACCCCTGATCCGCCGCGGAGCCGGCCGCCACCCCTGATCCGCCGCGGAGCCGGGCGCCCCCCGTGATCCGCCGTGGAGCCGGCCGGCCGCCGCGGTCGCCGCCGGGCCCGCGCCGCGGCCCGCGGGGCCGCCCCGAAGCCTTCGGCCACACCTCCCCTCGGACGGTGTCCTGATCGTCACGCTGAGCGACAGTGGCCGGTCGAGGGTGCTGTTTCCCATTGTGAGTAACCCCACGAAAGGGACAAAGGATCACTAAGGGCTGCCAGAGTGGCTGTATTCAGTTCATGCGTTTCTTTGCGGGTTGTTTCCTGTCAAAGATCCACGAACCCCTCAGGGAGCGAACCCGTTGGCAGCCATCGCCCGGTGGTGCATCAGGCACCGCCTTGTCGCCGTCCTGCTGTGGCTGCTCGCACTCGGCGGCGCGTCGACGGCCGCGGGCCTGGCCGGCTCCGCGTACTCCAACGACTACGACGTCCCCGGCACCGAGTCCGGCCGGGCCGTCGCCCTGCTGGAAAAGGGCTTCCAAGGGCAGGCCGGCGACAGCGACACCATCGTCTGGCACACCGAACGCGGCAGCGTCCGCGCGGCCGCCGTCGAGCAGCGCATGACCCAGATGCTCGACGAAGTCGGGGACCTGCCCGGTGTCGCCTCCGTCACGGGGCCGTACGGCCCCGCCGACGGCACCCGGGGCGAGGGCGGCGGCTCCCAGAACGCCCGCGTCAGTGACGACGGTCGCACCGCGTACGCCACGGTGACCTTCGAGGAGCAGGCCGACGACATCCCGGTGGGACAGGCCCAGGCCGTCGTAGACACGGCCAAGGCCGCCGCCGGGGACGGTGTACGGGTCGAGCTCGGCGGCAGCGCCATCGCGCTCACCGAGGCGCCCGGCGCCCACATCGCCGAGGTCGTCGGCGTGGTCGTGGCCGCGCTCGTGCTGTTCCTGGCCTTCGGATCGCTCGCCGCGAGCATGCTGCCGATCGCCACGGCCCTGGTCGCCGTCGGCACCGCGTACGCCGGCATCACGCTCCTCGGCCACGTCATGACCGTCGCCGACTTCGCCCCCATGCTGGGCATGCTCATCGGCCTCGGCGTCGGCATCGACTACGCGCTGTTCATCGTCACCAGGCACCGCAAGGGCCTCAAGAGCGGGCTTCCCGTCGACGAGGCCGCCCGCAAGGCGGTCGCCACCACCGGCCGGGCCGTCGTCTTCGCCGGAGCCACCGTCTGCATCGCGCTGCTCGGCATGCTGATCCTGAGGCTGAGCTTCCTCAACGGGGTCGCGATCGCCGCGTCGCTCACGGTCGTCCTGACCGTCGCCGCGTCCGTCACCCTGCTCCCGGCGCTGCTGTCCCTCATCGGCAGGCGGGCCCTCTCCCGCGGCGAGCGCCGCCGGCTGGCGGAGCACGGCCCGCAGCCGGAACTGCCCACCGGCTTCGCGCACCGCTGGTCCCGTTTCGTCGAGCGCCACCCCAAGCTGCTGGGCGCCGTCGCCGCCGTCGTCATGGCGGTCCTCGCGCTGCCGACGCTCTCCCTCCATCTCGGCACCTCCGACCAGGGCAACAACCCGGCCACGTCGACCACGCGCCAGGCGTACGACCTCCTGGCCGACGGGTTCGGCCCCGGCGTCAACGGCCCCCTCACCCTCGTCGCGCACCTCGACGGCGCCGACGACCGGCTCGCCCTCAACAACCTCCCCGAGACGCTCGCCGCCACCAAGGGCGTCGAATCGGTCGGCCCCGTGACCTACAGCGGCAGCGGCAACACCGCCGTCCTCACCGTCGTACCGGAATCGGCCCCGCAGTCCCAGGAGACCAGCGCCCTCGTCGACCGGCTGCGCGACGACGTGCTGCCCACCGCGGAGCACGGCACCTCGCTGGACGTGCACGTGGGCGGCGTCACCGCCGGGTACGACGACTTCGCCGAGGTCATCGTCGGCAAGCTCCCCCTCTTCGTGGGCGTCGTCATCGCCCTCGGCTGTCTGCTGCTCCTGCTCGCGTTCCGGTCCGTCGGCATCCCGCTGAAGGCCGCCGCGATGAACGTCGCGGCCGTCGCCTCCGCCTTCGGGGTGGTCGTGGCGATCTTCCAGTGGGGCTGGGGGAGCGAACTGCTCGGCCTCGGCTCGGCGGGCCCGATCGAACCCTTCCTGCCCGTGATAGCCGTTTCCGTGCTCTTCGGGCTGTCCATGGACTACCAGGTCTTCCTGGTCAGCCGTATGTACGAGGAGTGGCTTGAGACGGGGGACAACCGGCGGGCGGTCCGCGTCGGTCTCGCCGAGACCAGCCGGGTCATCAACTCCGCCGCCGTGATCATGATCGCCGTCTTCCTGGCCTTCGTCCTCTCCGGCGACCGGATCATCGCCATGTTCGGCATCGGTCTCGCGGCGGCGGTCGCCCTGGACGCGTTCGTGCTGCGCACCCTGCTCGTGCCCGCCCTGATGCACATGCTCGGCGGCGCCAACTGGTGGCTGCCCCGCTGGCTGGACCGGCTGCTGCCGCGCATCAGTATCGAAACCCCGGAGACCGCCGAGACCCCGCGTGCGAAGATCGTCGGACAGCGCACGAGCGACGAGGGCGAGCTCGTGCAGTAGCCGAACTCGCGCCCCAACGCCGGAAGGGCATGAACCTTGTTCGCGATATCCCTGGGTGACGACGGCGCCGAACTGCGGCCCCTGGAGCCGTGGCAGGCCGAGGAGTACCTGGCCCACATGGACCGGGGCCGCGAGTACATCGGCCGGCACATCGCCTTGGCGGCCGTCGCCAAGGACCTCGCGTCGGCGCGCGCCTTCCTCCAGTCGTACGCCGAGAAGGCCGCCTCCGACACCGGCCGCATCTACGGGATCTGGCTGGACGGCACCCTCGTCGGCGGCGTCCTCTTCCGGACCATGGACGTGGCCGGCGGCAAGGCCGAGGCGGGCTGCTGGCTGGAGCCGGGCGCCGCGGGCCGCGGACTGGTCACCCGCGCGGCCCGCGTCATCATCGACTGGGCGGTGAACGAGCGCGGGATCCACCGCGTCGAATGGCAGGTCTCCTCCGCCAACACGCCCAGCATCAACGTCGCCAAGCGGCTCGGCATGACCAAGGACGGCGTCCTGCGCGAGAACTTCCTCTACGAGGGCGTACGCCAGGACACCGAGATCTGGTCGGTGCTCGCCCACGAGTGGCGCGAACAGCGCGCCGGGAAGCGCTGAGCCACCGACTCCCGCGCAGGGGTGTGCGGATCGCGAGCCGGCGCCGCCGGGGGGACTCAGGCGCCCGTCGGCCGCGCGGGCACGCCCCTAAGGCCCGGCGGCCGCCCGGGCACGCCCCCTAAGGCCCGCGGGCCGCGCCGGGCACGCGCCTAAGGCCCGCGGATCCCGCCGAGGACGCGCCTAAGGCCCGCGGATCCCGCCGAGGACGCGCCTAAGGCCCGCGGATCCCGCCGAGGACGCGCCTAAGGCCCACAGCCCAGGAAGATGCGGCACCCTCCCGATGCGGCGGCATCCCCCCGGAGACGAGAGTGGAGGCATCGCAGCAAGCGATCACCATCTCACCAGGGGAGAACCGATGTTCACCTACGAGCTGCACCGCACCCACCACGCCGAGCTCCTGCGCGAGGCCGACAACGAGCGCCTGGTCAACGTCGCCCGCAAGGCCCGCCGTGCCGCCGCCCGCCGACCCGGCGGCGACGCCCCCGAAAGGGGGTTGAGTACCGGCCGTGACCGTTTCGTCCGGGCCGCCTGACACCCGGCCATGACCGCCGAACCGATCTCGGCCACCCGGCCGTCGGATGCCTGTGCGATGCTCGGCGACGTGGAAACCAGGTCCGTCAGCCCGGTGTTCGTCGGCCGCGCGGCCGAACTGACCGCCCTCACCGAAGCGCTCTCCCGCGCCACCGCGGGAGAGCCGCAGGCGTTGCTCATCGGCGGCGAGGCCGGCGTCGGCAAGACCCGCCTCGTCGAGGAGTTCCGCGACGAGGCGTGCGGGCGCGGCGCCGTGGTCGCCGTGGGCGGCTGCGTCGAGATCGGCGCGGACGGCCTGCCCTTCGCCCCCTTCTCGACCGCCCTGCGCTCCCTGCGCCGCACGCTGCCGGACGAACTGGCCGCCGCCGCCCAGGGCCAGGAGGGCGAACTGGCCCGCATCCTCCCCGAGCTGGGCGACGCCGGCGGCCCCGAGCCGTACAACGAGGACAACATCGCCCGGCTGTTCGAGCTGACCGTCCGGCTCCTGGAGCGCGTCGCCGCCGAACGCACGGTCGTCCTCGTCCTGGAGGACCTGCACTGGGCCGACACCTCCACCCGCCATCTGCTCGCCTACCTCCTGCGCACGCTGCGCCGTGGCCGGCTCGTCGTCGTCGCCACCTACCGCGCGGACGACATCCACCGCCGCCACCCGCTGCGCCCCCTGCTGGCCGAGCTGGACCGGCTGCGCACCGTCCGGCGCATCGAGCTCTCCCGCTTCAACCGCACCGAGGTGCACCGCCAGCTCACCGGCATCCTCGCCGCCGAACCCGCGGCCGACCTGGTCGAGGACATCTTCGAACGCTCCGACGGCAACGCCTTCTTCGTCGAGGAACTCGTCGTCTGCCACGCGGACGGCTGCGCGCCCGGCGGCATGAGCGAGTCCCTGCGCGACCTGCTGCTCGTCCGCGTCGAGCGGCTCTCCGAGGACGCCCAGAAGGTCGCCCGGATCGTCGCCGAGGGCGGCTCCACCGTCGAGTACGACCTCATCGCGGCGGTCGCCGGACTCTCCGAGGACGACCTGATCGAGGCGCTGCGCGCCGCCGTGGGCGCCAACATCCTGCTCGCCGTGCCCGACGGAGACGGCTACCGCTTCCGTCACTCCCTCGTCCGCGAGGCCGTCAGCGACGACCTGCTGCCCGGCGAGCGCTCCCGGCTCAACCGGCGCTTCGCCCAGGCGCTGGAGGCCGACCCCGGCCTCGTCCGCGCCGACGAGCGCAGCACCCGCCTCGCGACCTACTGGTACCACGCGCACGACGCCGCCAAGGCCCTCCCCGTGGTCCTGCGCGCCGCCGTCGAGACGCGCAAGCGCCACGGTTACGCCGAGCAACTGCGGCTGCTGGAACGGGCCATGGAGCTGTGGGACGAGGTACCCGGCGAGGTACGCCGCTCCCTGCGCCCCATCGACTACGCCGAGGTCTACCCGGCCTGCGGCTGCGACCCCGAGACGACCCCGCTGCGCTACCTCGACCTGCTGGCCGAGGCGACCGTCGCGGCCCGCCTGTGCGGCGAGCGCGAACGCGCCCTCAAGATCGCGAAAACCGCCCTGCGGCTGATCGACGCGGGCGAGTCCGACCACGGCGCGTCCGGCACCGAGGGCTGCCACAGCGCCGGGGCGGACCCCCAGCGCGCCGCCTGGTTCTGGGCCGAGCGCTCCCGGCTCGCGTCCAACCTCGGCCGCAGCGACGGCTGGTCCGAGATCGCCACCGCGCAGGAGCTGGTCCGCGGTCTGCCGCCGTCCGCCGTCCACGCCCAGGTCCTCGCCGTCGCGGCCGGCTGGGGCATGCTGCACGCCCCGGGCCACGAGAGCCTGGCCGCCGCCGAACGGGCCGTGGAGTACGCCCGGCTCGTCAAGGCCGAGCAGATCGAACTGAACGCACGACTGACCCTCGGCAGCCTCATGGTCGACTCCGGCGCCATCCGGGCGGGCCTCGCCGAGATGTACGCCGTCCGCGACCGCACCCTGGAGCTGGGCCTCGTCAGCGAGGCGGGCCGGTCCTACGTCAACCTCGCCTCCTGCCTGGAGAGCGTCGGGCGCTCGCGCGAGGCGGTCGACACCGCCGTCGCCGGCACCGCCCACTCCCGCAACAGGGGCCTGCGTGACAACGAGGGCTGGGCCCTCGGCAACCGCATCGAGTCACAGATCTCGCTCGGCCACTGGGACGAGGCGTACGAAGGCGCCCAGGAGCTGCTGCGCATCGCCTACAGTGCCAAGCCCCGCGGCGCCGCCCGCCTCGCCCTGGCCCGGCTGGCCCAGCTACGGGGCGAGCCGGCGACCGCCACCGAGCACGTGACGCTGGCACGGCAGGCGTTCGGCACGCACGACCTGATGCTGCAGACCCACCTGCCCATGACCCAGGTCGACATGGCCGTCGCCGCGGCACAGGGGCGCGTCACCGACGTACGGACCGCTCTCGCCGAAGCGGCGAAGGCGGGCTTCCCGCCGGGCATCCACCGCTACGCCTGGCCGCTGCTGCTCACCGCCGCGACCGCCGAGGCCGACGCGGCCGGGCTGCCCGCCGCGGCGGAGGGACGCGCCGAGGCACTCGACCGGATCCGCTCGCTCGCCAGGGCACTCGCCGCGCCCGTCGCCGTCTGGCAGGCGTACGCCCTGTTCGTCACCGCCGAGGTGGCCCGCGCCGAGGGCAGCGGCAGCGCGGGACGCTGGGCGGAGGTCGCCTGCGCCCTGGGCCCGCTGGAGCGCCCTTACGAGCTGGCCCGCGCCCGGCACCGCTGGGCCGACGCACTGCTCGCGGAGGGCGGCCACCGGGAGGAGGCCGCGGCGCTGCTGCGCGAGGCCCATCCGGTCGCGGTGCACCTGGGCGCCCGGCCGCTGCGGGAGGACCTGGAGCTGCTCGCCGGACGGGCCCGGCTCTCGCTGACCGCCCCGGCCGCCACCCCCGGCCCCGAGGAGGAGGGATTCCGCCTGACCCCCCGGGAACAGGAGGTCCTGCGCCTGGTCGCGGCGGGCCGCACCAACCGGCAGATAGCCGAGGAACTCTTCATCTCCCCGAAGACGGCGAGTGTGCACGTCTCCAACATCCTTGCCAAGCTCGGCGTCTCGGGCCGTGGCGAGGCGGCCGCGATGGCCCACCGCCGCCGGCTGCTCCCCGAGGCGCTGGCCTGACCGGGGCCGCGGACTCCAGGAAGCGTCGGGCGCCGTCAGCCGCCGTCAGCCGCCGTCAGCCGCCGTCAGCGCCGTCCGACGGCCCGTCGCCGGCCGGACCGCCGTCCGCCGGTCCGGCCGCGTCGCCGCCGGACAAGGAGCCGAGCCGTATCGTCACCTTGCCCGAGGTGAGGTCTATCGGGCCCCGCGCCGGATCGTTGTCGCCGGCGTCCTCCCTGGTCAGCTCCAGGCGCCGGCGCTCGTCGTCGGTGTGCTTGCGGCCGGGCGCGAAGAACTCGTCCATCAGGTTGAACACTGGCCGCAGCCCCTCACTTCACCTCCAGCCGGAGGATCTTGTCGTCGCCGGGCTCGGGTGTGCCCCGGGTGTCCGTCTCACTGGTGACGAGCCAGAGCTTGTCGCCACCCGCCGCCAGCACCGTGCGCAGGCGGCCGTGTGTCTCCTCCAGGAACGGCTGGGGAGCCGCGGAAGGTTCCGCCCCGGCGAGCGGAATGCGCCAGAGCCGTTCGCCCCGCAGGCCCGCCATCCAGATCGACCCCTGGGCGTACGCGATGCCGCTCGGTGAGGCGTCCGCGGTCTTCCACTGGGCCACCGGATCGACGAAACCGGCCCTGCCGCCCTTGCCCTCCACCTCCGGCCAGCCGTAGTTCTTGCCGGCCTCCACCAGATTCAGCTCGTCCCAGGTGTTCTGCCCGAACTCGGCCGCCCACAGCCGCTTCTCGGAGTCCCAGGCCAGGCCCTGCACGTTGCGGTGGCCGTAGCTGTACACCACGGAGTCCGCGGAGGGGTTGCCGTGCACGGGCTGCCCGTCCGGCGTCATCCGCAGGATCTTCCCGCCCAGGGACTCCTTGTCCTGTGCCAGCCCGGTCTCACCGGTCTCGCCCGTGCCCGCGTACAGCATCTTGTCCGGGCCGAACGCGATGCGCCCGCCGTTGTGGACAGAGCCCTTGGGGATCCCGCGCAGGATCGTGTCGGGCGCCCCCAGCTGCTGCCCGGCCGGTTTCCCCTCGTCGTACAGCATGCGGGCGATGCGGTTGTCCGACTCGGTGGTGAAGTAGGCGTACACCAGGTGGTCCGAGGCGTACGACGGCGGGATCGCGAGCCCCAGCAGCCCTCCCTCGCCGCCCGGCGCCACTCCCGGCACCGAGCCGATCACGGTCTGCTTGCCGCTCTCGGCGTCGACCCGGGTGATCGTTCCCTCGTCGCGCGAGGAGACGAGCAGGTCCCCGTCGGGCAGCGCGGCCGCACCCCACGGCGACTTCAGCCCCTCGGCGAGGGTGCCGACCACCTTCACCGACCCCTTCGCCGGCGGCCCGGAGGGAGAGGGCGCGGCGGACGTGGGCGACCCCGACGGGGGCCGCGGCGACGCCGCGCTCGTGCCCTGGGCGGGCGGTGCGCCCCCGTCGGAGGAGCACCCGGCCGCGAACACCAGCGCGGCAGCGGCCAACACGGCCGTCACAGCAGGACGTTGCACAGTTCTGATCCCTTCGAGCACGGCGGTGCGAGCTGCGTTACCACCCTTGATACACCGCCCGGCCCGATCGCGGTCCGCCCCCCGGAAGAAGATCCACACCCCCCCGGGCCTCCGCTCGCGCGACCGCCCGTGTCCCGCCGCGTCTCCGCTCGCGCCCGCCTGCCTGGCCGCCCGTGTCCCGCCGCGTCTCCGCTCGCGCGCTCGCCCGCATGGCCGCCCGCGTCCCGCCCCCTCCCCCCCCCCGTCTCCGCGAGGCCAGGAACCGGCCGCCCCGGATCAGTCCCACGACCCCCGCGCCGGAGGCAGCGCGGCTATCTCCGCCAGGTCCCCGGGCGTCAGGGTCAGCTCCGCCGCACGGGCGTTCTCCACCGCCCACCGCGCGTGCTTGGTGCCCGGCACCGGCACCACGTGCCGGCCGCGGCTCAGGGCCCAGGCCAGCGCCACCTGCGCGGGAGTGACCCCGGCCGCGACACCGCCGTGCCGTTCGGCCACCCGCCGCAGCCCCGCGACCACGGGCTGGTTCGCCGCCATCATCTCGGCGGTGAACCGGGGGTGCCGGGCCCGCAGGTCCTCCGGCTCGAAACCGCCCCCCGGCGTCAGCGTCCCGGTGAGGAAGCCGTTGCCCAGGGGCATCGCCGCCATGAAGCCCACGCCCCGCGACTCGCACCACGGCAGCAGCCGGGCCAGCGCCTCCGGCGACCACACCGACAGCTCCGCCTGTACCGCGCTCACCGGGAAGACCTGCTGCACCCGCTCCAGCTGACGGATCGTTCCTTCGTACAGATCGGGCCCCCGCCGCCGGGGATCGGCGCCCACCCGGCGCGACACCCGCGCCCCCATCGCGCACAGCCCGAGGGCCCGCACCTTGCCCGCGGTCACCAGCTCCGCCATCGCGCCCCAGGTCTCCTCGACCGGCACCTCGGGGTCGGCGCGGTGCAGCTGATACAGGTCGATCACATCGGTCTGCAGCCGCCGCAGCGACGCGTCGCACGCCCGCCGCACATAGCCCGGCCGCCCGTTCGCGACGATGTGCTGCTCCCCGACCAGCAGCCCGCACTTGGTCGACACGAACGCGTCCGCGCGCCGCTCCCTGAGCACCCGCCCCAGCAGCAGCTCGTTGGTGAACGGCCCGTACATGTCGGCCGTGTCGAGCAGGGTGACACCGGCGTCGAGCGCCGCGTGCACGGCGCGCAGGGAACGGTCCCCGCGCTGCTGGGAAGCGCTGTAGGCCCAGCTCATCGGCATACAGCCGAGGCCGATCGCACCCACCTCGAGCGCCGTCGCCCCGATCGTCCTGCGCTCCAAGTCCCCGTACCCCTCCCTGTGCCGCTCCCCAAAACTAACCAATGAGTTCCGGCCGCCTTCGCATAGCCTCCTGACCATGACCGCTGATGTATGGCTCCCGCTCCCCGCCGACGAGATCGAGGGGCTCCCGGACCCCGCCGATGCGGGCCTGACCTACCGTTTCTGGAACGGCGGCCCGGACTTCCCGGCCGATCCCGCGGACTGCGCCTTCTACGTCGTCCCGTACCTGAAGCCCTCGGAGACCGCGATACGCCCGCTGGCGGCGATGACCTCCGTGCGGGTCGTCCAGACCCTCTCCGCCGGCATCGACCACGTGACACCGGGGCTCGGTGACCTGCCGCCCGGTGTGCGGCTGTGCAACGCCAAGGGCGTGCACGAGGCCAGCACCGCCGAGCTCACGCTCGCCCTGATCCTCGCCTCGCTGCGCGGCATCCCCCACTTCGTACGCGGCCAGGACAAGGGGGAGTGGCGGACCGGTTTCTACCCCGCGCTCGCCGACAAGTCCGTCCTCATCGTCGGGTACGGCTCGATCGGCGCGGCCATCGAGGACCGGCTCACTCCGTTCGAATGCGCCCGGATCGAGCGCGTCGCGCGCTCCGCGCGCACCACCGAGCGCGGTCCGGTGCACGCCCTGAGTCACCTTCCCGAGCTCCTCCCGCAGGCCGACGTCGTGGTCCTGTCGACGCCCCTCACCCCCGACACCCATCACCTCGCCGACGCCGAGTTCCTCGCCCGGATGAAGGACGGCGCCCTGCTGGTGAACGTCGCGCGCGGGCCCGTCGTCGACACCAAGGCGCTCCTCGCCGAGGCCGAAAGCGGCCGGATCACGGCCGCCCTGGACGTCACCGACCCCGAGCCGCTGCCGGCCGGACATCCGCTCTGGCACGCCCCCGGTGTGCTGATCAGCCCCCATGTCGGCGGCCCCACGTCGGCGTTCATGCCCCGCGCCAAGCGGCTCATCGCCGGCCAGCTCACCCGCTTCGCCGAGGGGGCGCCGATGCGGAACGTGGTACTCACCACCGGGTAGCCACGCTACGGAGTGGTATGCCTGCACTGTGTGCCCATTAGACCGATGATCGTTACGGAGCGTAGATCACCCCTGTCCCTGAGTGACGATCCTGGTGTATCGTCCCGACCTGGGGGACGCGTCGAGCACGGGACGGCGCCGGGGAGCGACGTGATTGCCGATCAGAATCCGAGGGGGGCGACGGGCGATGCACGGTCGATGGAGCAACGATCCGACGCGGCGGGGCAATCGGCCGCGATCCTCGAGCGCGATCCGGCGGAAACCGTGGCGCCCGGCCCGTCCGGGCACGGTCGCCGGGGAGTTCCGATGACCGCCCCCGGCATGGTCATCGAGAGGCGGCCCGTCCCCGGCGACGGCGCGGGCCGGAAACCCTCAGGCGGCGGGCGTGGACTGCTCTGGCAGTTCCTCCTCGCCCTCGTCTGCGGAGGTTATGCCGCCGGAGCAGCCGTCGGCTGGGGATCACAGGAACTGGCAACGATCATGGGTGACTTCGGCCTCAGCGTCGCAGCCCTGATCGCCGCTGTCTCGTGCTTCCTCTACGCACGGGCGCGCGGCAGCCGCTTCCGGCCCGCCTGGCTGCTCTTCGCCTTCTCCTCCATGATGGCGGCCGCCGGGAACACCGTCTGGGGCTGGTACGAGGTCGTCCTCGACCAAGAGGTGCCGAGCCCCTCCATCGCCGATCTGTTCTTCCTGCTCTTCGCGCCGCCCGCCATCGTCGGGCTGCTGGTCCTCGCCAAGCGGCCGGTGACCCGGGCCGGCTGGGTCTGCCTCGCGCTGGACTCCTGGCTCATCGGCGGCTCCCTGCTCACGCTCTCCTGGAGCCTCGCCCTCGCGCACACCACGCGGTTCGAGGGCGAGAGCGTCGCCCGGGCCGCGCTGTCGCTGGCGTACCCGCTGCTCGACATCGTGCTCGTCAGCATGGTGCTGGCGCTGCACTTCCGGCGCTCGCACGCCAATCGCTCGGCCGTGCACACCGCCATCGCCGCCCTCGCGCTGACCGTGCTGTGCGACGCCCTGTTCACCTCACCGCTGCTGCGCGAGAACTACCGCTCGGGACAGCTGCTCGACGCCGGCTGGTTCGCCGGCTCGCTGCTCCTCGCCTACGCGCCGTGGGGGGTGCGCCGCATGGCCGAAGCCGCCACGCCGCCGCGCGGGATCCGCCACCCCAGCCGCCCCATCGCCGGCTCACTCGCCGCGCTCACGCCGTACCTCGCCGCCGCCGTGTGCACCCTGGGCATCCTCTACAACGTCATCGAGGGCCGCCGGGTGGACAGGGTGGTGGTGTTCACCGGCTGCACGGTCGTGCTGGCCCTGGTCGTCCGCCAGGGCATCATGCTCCTCGACAACATCGCCCTCACCCACGAACTGGCCCAGAAAGAGAACCACTTCAGGTCCCTGGTGCAGGGCTCCAGCGACGTCATCATGATCGCCGCGCCCACCGGCGTCCTGCGGTACGTCAGCCCGGCGGCCTCCGGCGTGTACGGGCGGGAGGCCGACGAACTCATCGGCTCCGAGCTGGCCTCCCTGATCCACCCCGAGGACCTCGGCGGCGTGGTCCACGAGGTGCGGCGGTTTCTGGCCGCTCCTCCGTCGGAGGAGCCGACGACCCGAATCGAGTGCCGCTTCCGGTCCGGTACCGGCGAATGGCTGAACGTCGAGTCCACCGTCAACCGCCACCAGGGCGGCCTGATCTTCAACAGCCGGGACGTCACCGAGCGGGTCCGCCTCCAGGCCCAGCTGCAGCACAACGCGGAGCACGACCCGCTCACCGATCTGCCCAACCGCGCCCTGTTCACCAAGCGGGTCCGCCAGGCGCTCAGCGGGCGCCGGGCCGGGGACTCCGGCACGGCCGTGCTCTTCATCGACCTCGACGGCTTCAAGGGCGTCAACGACCGGCTCGGCCACCAGGCCGGCGACGAGCTGCTGATCCAGGCCGCCCGGCGGCTCCAGGAGTCCGTCCGGGCCGGGGACACCGCCGCCCGGCTCGGTGGCGACGAGTTCGCCGCGCTGATCCTCGGCGACGGCAGCCGGGACGCCTCCGCCCGCGAGCCGCAGATACAGGAGATCGCCGACCGCCTCCGGCTCACGCTCTCCCAGCCGTACCGCGTCGAGGGCCAGGAGGTCCGGGTCGCCGCCTCCATCGGAGTCGCCTTCGCGGAGCCCGGCATCAGCGCGGGGGACCTCCTGCGCAACGCCGACCTCGCCATGTACCGCGCCAAGGCCGGCGGCAAGAACCGGGTCGAGCTCTACGCCCCCCAGATGCAGGCCGAGGTCGTACGGAAGACGGAGCGGGCCACCCGGCTCCGCACCGCGCTCCAGGACGGCGAGTTCGCACTGCTCCACCAGCCCGTGGTGAACCTCGCCACCGGCCGGATCGCTGCCGTGGCCGCCCAGGCGCGCTGGCGCTCGGCCCAGGGCATCCTCTTCACCCCGGCCGAGTTCCTGCGGGGCGCGGAGGACGGTGAGCGCGCGGCGGACCTCGGCCGCCGGCTCCTGGAGGAAGCGGTCGAGCAGGCCGCCGAGCGCAGCAGACTCGGCCACCAGGCCCCCGTCACCATCCGGCTCCCCGCCCGCCGGCTGCTCGACAAGTCCATGCCCCTCAGTACCGTCGAAGCCCTGCTGACCAGGCACGAGCTGCCCTCGGGTGCCCTGATCATCGAGCTGGCCGACAGTGACCCTCGTATCTCGTTCGACGAGCTGGAACAGCGCCTGGTGGCCCTGCGGCGGCTCGGCGTTCGTATCGCTCTGGACGGTTTCGGCAGCGGATATGCCGCGATCAACGCGCTGCGACGGCTTCCCGTGGACATACTGAAACTGGACAGAGGTCTGGTCGAAGGTGTGGTCGAGTCCGCCCGGCTGCACAAGATCACCAGCGGGCTGCTCCGTATCGCCTGCGACCTCGGCATGCAGTCGGTGGCCGACGGCGTCGACGTGCCGGAGCAGGTGCTGGCGCTGCGCGCGATGGGATGCACGCATGGTCAGGGGATGGCCTTCTCGGGACCCCTCGACGAGTACCGGCTGCGCCGGTCCCTGGTCAGGGGTGAGTTCCCCGTGCCCGGAGGGGTCGCGCTGCCCGTCCTCAGCGGTGGGACGCTTCCCTCGATGCGCTCACATAATGAGACTCGCGTCCCACCCACTTGACACTGGTGGTGCGCCGGGGGGAGGGTCATTGCCATGCGCACCCGAATTCTCGTACTTGGAAAGCGCGTCGGCTGAGCACGGCTGCATGACGGCCCTGCAGACCCACACCGGCGCGCTCCCCTCGCTTGCCTCACGGCACGAGGGGTTTTTTGTTGCACTGGCACCTGCCAAACCCGCTAAACCCTCGCGAAAACCCTCAGCTTCGAGAAGAGAATGCCGATGACCGAGCAGGCCACCGGGGCCCACCATCCGCAGCCGCGGGCCCGTACCGGCGGACAGTCTTCCGCCACCGTTGAGCACGTCACGGGTGCGCAGTCCCTCATCCGCTCTCTCGAGGAAGTCGGGGCCGAGACGGTATTCGGCATTCCCGGCGGCGCGATCCTCCCCGCCTACGACCCGATGATGGACTCCACCAAGGTCCGCCACGTCCTGGTCCGTCACGAGCAGGGCGCCGGCCACGCCGCGACCGGTTACGCGCAGGCCACCGGCAAGGTCGGCGTCTGCATGGCCACCTCCGGCCCGGGCGCCACCAACCTGGTCACGCCGATCGCCGACGCGCACATGGACTCCGTCCCGCTGGTCGCCATCACCGGGCAGGTCTCCTCCAAGGCGATCGGTACGGACGCCTTCCAGGAGGCGGACATCTGCGGCATCACCATGCCGATCACCAAGCACAACTTCCTGGTCACCAACGCCGACGACATCCCGCGGACGATCGCCGAGGCGTTCCACATCGCCTCCACCGGCCGCCCCGGCCCGGTCCTGGTCGACATCTCCAAGGACGCCCTGCAGGCCAAGACCACGTTCAGCTGGCCGCCGCAGCAGGACCTGCCCGGCTACCGGCCGGTGACCAAGCCGCACGCCAAGCAGATCCGTGAGGCCGCCAAGCTGATCACGCAGGCCAAGCGGCCCGTGCTGTACGTCGGCGGCGGCGTCCTGAAGGCCGGCGCCACCGCCGAGCTGAAGGTCCTCGCCGAGCTGACCCAGGCGCCGGTGACGACGACGCTGATGGCGCTCGGCGCGTTCCCCGACAGCCACCCGCTGCACGTCGGCATGCCCGGCATGCACGGCAGTGTCACCGCCGTCACCGCCCTGCAGAAGGCCGACCTGATCGTCGCCCTCGGCGCCCGCTTCGACGACCGCGTCACCGGCAAGCTCGACAGCTTCGCCCCGTTCGCCAAGATCGTCCACGCGGACATCGACCCGGCCGAGATCGGCAAGAACCGCGCCGCCGACGTGCCGATCGTCGGTGACGCCCGCGAGGTCATCGCCGACCTGGTCCAGGCCGTCCAGGCCGAGCACACCGACGGCAACGCCGGTGACTACACCGCCTGGTGGAAGGACCTCAACCGCTGGCGCGAGACCTACCCGCTGGGCTACGACCAGCCGGAGGACGGCAGCCTCTCGCCGCAGCAGGTCATCCAGCGCATCGGCCAGCTGGCCCCCGAGGGCACCATCTACGCCGCGGGCGTCGGCCAGCACCAGATGTGGGCCGCCCACTTCATCGACTACGAGAAGCCGGCCACCTGGCTGAACTCCGGTGGCGCCGGGACGATGGGATACGCCGTGCCCGCCGCCATGGGCGCCAAGGCGGGCATGCCGGACCGCACGGTCTGGGCGATCGACGGCGACGGCTGCTTCCAGATGACCAACCAGGAACTGGTCACCTGCGCGCTGAACAACATCCCCATCAAGGTCGCCATCATCAACAACGGCGCGCTCGGGATGGTCCGCCAGTGGCAGACCCTCTTCTACAACCAGCGCTACTCCAACACCGTCCTGCACTCCGGCCCGGACGCGGACGGCAAGCAGCCCAGCGCGGGCACCCGGGTCCCGGACTTCGTCAAGCTGTCCGAGGCCATGGGCTGCGTCGCGATCCGCTGCGAGCACCCGGATGACCTGGACAAGGTCATCCAGGAGGCGAACGCCATCAACGACCGCCCCGTGGTCATCGACTTCATCGTCCACGAGGACGCCCAGGTGTGGCCCATGGTCGCCGCCGGCACCTCCAACGACGAGGTCATGGCCGCCCGCGGCGTCCGCCCCGACTTCGGCGACAACGAAGACGACTGAGAGCCGTAGGAAGAGGTACGACAGACATGTCCAAGCACACGCTCTCCGTCCTGGTGGAGAACACGCCCGGCATCCTCGCCCGGATCGCCGCCCTGTTCTCCCGCCGCGGCTTCAACATCGACTCGCTCGCCGTCGGTGTCACCGAGCACCCCGACATCTCCCGCATCACCATCGTGGTCAATGTCGAGGACCTGCCGCTGGAGCAGGTGACCAAGCAGCTCAACAAGCTGGTCAACGTCCTGAAGATCGTCGAACTCGAGCCCAGCGCCGCGATCCAGCGCGAGCTCGTGCTGGTGAAGGTCCGCGCCGACAACGAGACCCGCTCCCAGATCGTCGAGATCGTCCAGCTGTTTCGCGCCAAGACCGTGGACGTCTCGCCCGAGGCGGTCACGATCGAAGCCACCGGTTCGAGTGACAAGCTCGACGCCATGCTGAAGATGCTGGAGCAGTTCGGCATCAAGGAGCTCGTCCAGTCCGGCACGATCGCCATAGGGCGTGGTGCCCGGTCCATCACGGACCGTTCGCTGCGTGCCCTGGACCGTTCCGCGTAGCCGGACGGCGACGCGATCCGGCCGGGCGGCCGTTCCGCGGAGCGAGACCCCCCAACTTCCTCATCCCCTCCCACCGTACGGTGGGACGCAACACCAGCACACATAGGAGAGACCCAGTGGCCGAGCTGTTCTACGACGACGACGCCGACCTGTCCATCATCCAGGGCCGCAAGGTCGCGGTGATCGGTTACGGCAGCCAGGGCCACGCCCACGCGCTGTCGCTCCGTGACTCGGGTGTCGACGTCCGCGTCGGTCTGCACGAGGGCTCCAAGTCCAAGGCGAAGGCCGAGGAGCAGGGCCTGCGCGTGGTCACGCCGGCGGAGGCCGCCGCCGAGGCCGACGTGATCATGGTTCTGATCCCGGACCCGATCCAGGCGAAGGTCTACGAGGAGTCCATCAAGGACAACCTGAAGGACGGCAACGCGCTGTTCTTCGCCCACGGCTTCAACATCCGCTTCGGCTTCATCAAGCCCCCGGCCGGTGTCGACGTCGCCCTGGTCGCCCCGAAGGGCCCGGGCCACCTGGTCCGCCGCCAGTACGAGGAGGGCCGCGGCGTCCCGGCGATCGCCGCCGTCGAGCAGGACGCCACCGGCGAGGCCTTCAAGCTGGCGCTGTCGTACGCCAAGGCCATCGGCGGCACCCGCGCGGGCGTCATCAAGACGACCTTCACCGAGGAGACCGAGACCGACCTGTTCGGCGAGCAGGCCGTGCTGTGCGGCGGCGCCAGCGCCCTGGTCAAGGCGGGCTTCGAGACCCTGGTCGAGGCCGGCTACCAGCCGGAGATCGCGTACTTCGAGTGCCTCCACGAGCTGAAGCTGATCGTGGACCTGATGTACGAGGGCGGCCTGGAGAAGATGCGCTGGTCGGTCTCCGAGACCGCCGAGTGGGGCGACTACATCACGGGCCCGCGCATCATCACCGACCAGACCAAGGCCGAGATGAAGAAGGTCCTCGCCGAGATCCAGGACGGCACGTTCGCCAAGAACTGGATGGAGGAGTACCACGGCGGTCTGAAGAAGTACGACGAGTACAAGACGCAGGACTCCGAGCACCTGCTGGAGACCACCGGCAAGGAGCTGCGCAAGCTCATGAGCTGGGTGGACAGCGAGGAGGCGTAAGCCCTCCGCGGGGCGGGTCCGGACATTCGTCCGGGCCCGCCCCGCGCGTTGGACACCCAGTCCAACCACGGAAGGGTGATCCTTCCGCCATGGCGGAAAAGATGTGCCCCACCCCCACTACACTTCTGAATACATACGCGTCAGGCCCACAGCGTCGTGCGTCTTCCACGCGGCAAGCCCCCTCCACCGCCTGCGGCCGTCGGGACGGCCGTCCGCACTGGACTTGTGAGGACTCACGTGAGCTCGAAACCTGTCGTACTCATCGCTGAAGAGCTGTCGCCCGCCACCGTCGACGCGCTGGGGCCGGACTTCGAGATCCGGCACTGCAACGGCGCCGACCGCGACGAGCTGCTGCCCGCCGTCGCCGATGTGGACGCCATCCTCGTCCGTTCCGCCACCAAGGTCGACGCCGAGGCCATCGCGGCGGCGAACAAGCTGAAGGTCGTCGCCCGCGCCGGTGTGGGTCTCGACAATGTCGACGTCTCCGCCGCCACCAAGGCCGGCGTGATGGTCGTCAACGCGCCGACGTCCAACATCGTGACCGCCGCCGAGCTCGCCTGCGGTCTGCTGATCGCCACCGCGCGGAACATCCCGCAGGCCAACACGGCGCTGAAGAACGGCGAGTGGAAGCGCAGCAAGTACACGGGCGTCGAGCTCAGTGAGAAGACCCTCGGTGTCGTCGGCCTCGGCCGCATCGGCGTCCTGGTCGCCCAGCGCATGTCGGCCTTCGGTATGAAGATCGTGGCGTACGACCCCTACGTCCAGCCGGCCCGTGCCGCGCAGATGGGCGTCAAGCTGCTCTCCCTGGACGAGCTGCTGGAGGTCTCCGACTTCATCACCGTGCACCTCCCGAAGACCCCCGAGACGCTCGGCCTGATCGGCGACGAGGCGCTGCACAAGGTCAAGCCGACCGTCCGCATCGTCAACGCCGCGCGCGGCGGGATCGTGGACGAGGCGGCGCTGTTCTCCGCTCTCAAGGAAGGCCGGGTCGCCGGCGCGGGTCTGGACGTGTACGCCAAGGAGCCCTGCACGGACTCCCCGCTGTTCGAGCTCGACCAGGTCGTCTGCACCCCGCACCTCGGCGCGTCCACGGACGAGGCCCAGGAGAAGGCGGGTATCGCCGTCGCCCGCTCGGTGCGCCTCGCGCTCGCCGGTGAGCTGGTCCCGGACGCGGTCAACGTCCAGGGCGGCGTCATCGCCGAGGACGTCAAGCCGGGTCTGCCGCTCGCCGAGCGCCTCGGCCGGATCTTCACCGCGCTGGCGGGCGAGGTCGCGGTCCGTCTCGACGTCGAGGTGTACGGCGAGATCACCCAGCACGACGTCAAGGTGCTCGAACTCTCCGCGCTCAAGGGCGTGTTCGAGGACGTCGTCGACGAGACCGTGTCGTACGTCAACGCCCCGCTGTTCGCGCAGGAGCGCGGTGTCGAGGTGCGCCTGACCACGAGCAGCGAGTCGCCCGACCACCGCAATGTGGTCACCGTGCGCGGCACGCTCTCGGGCGGCGAGGAGGTCTCGGTCTCCGGCACCCTGGCCGGCCCCAAGCATCTTCAGAAGATCGTCGCCGTCGGTGACTACGACGTGGACCTCGCGCTCGCCGAGCACATGGTCGTCCTGCGGTACGAGGACCGTCCCGGTGTCGTCGGCACCGTCGGCCGCATCCTCGGTGAGGCCGGTCTGAACATCGCCGGTATGCAGGTGGCCCGTTCGGAGGAGGGCGGCGAGGCGCTCGCCGTCCTGACCGTGGACGACACGGTTCCGGCGCCGGTCCTGGCGGAGCTCGCCGAGGAGGTCGGCGCGACGTCGGTCCGCTCGGTCAACCTCACGGACTGACACGCCCGGCACACCCCCGGCACACACACGCTCGTACCCGGCATTCAGACATGCGTCTTACACGGACGTATGAATGCCGGGTACGCTGCGTTCATGGGACACCGCGAAGATCTGCTGGAAGGCGCCAAGCGCTGCCTGCTGGAGAAGGGGTACGCCCGGACGACCGCGCGGGACATCGTCGCCGCCTCCGGCACCAATCTGGCCTCCATCGGCTACCACTACGGCTCCAAGGAGGCCCTCCTCAACCAGGCGTTCCTGGCCGTGACGGAGGAGTGGGGGAACGCCGTCGGCCCGGCCGGGCCGGGCGGTGACGGAGCGGAGCCGCCGGCCGACCCGTACGAGAGGTTCCACCGGGTCTGGGAACAGGTCATCGCGACCGCGGAGGAGAGCCGGCCGCTGTGGAAGCTCCAGCTGGAGGTGGTGACCCGGCTGGAGAACGACGAGAAGCTCCGTGAGGCGATCAAGGAGCCGCAGCGCGAGGGGCGTCTCGGCATGGCCCAGGCCCTGCTGGGCCTCGACCCGGCGGCCGACCCGGAGAAGGCCCGGGTGGCCGGACTGCTCTGCCAGGCGCTGGTGGTGGGCGTGATGATCCAGTGGATGGTCGACCCGGAGAGCGCGCCGTCCGCCGACGACCTAACGGCGGGCCTCAGGGCGCTGATGGGCGACGAAACACCCTGACGGTCACCGGGTGCGCCGGAGCCGCGCGCCCTTCAGGGCCATGTGCAGCAGCAGCCGGTCCTCACCCTCGTCCAGGTCCAGGCCGGTGAGCTGTTCGACGCGCGACAGCCGGTAGTACAGGGTCTGGCGGTGGATGCCCAGGTTCGCGGCGGTGCGCCCCGCCTGGCCCGCGCTGTCGAGGAACACCTCGGCGGTCCTGGCCAGTTCCGAGTGGGCCGGGGCGAGCAGCGGACGGACGGCCGCATCCTGGTCGGGGCCCGCGGGGAGCGCCGTGAGCAGCCGGTACGGACCGATCGACGACCACGGGGCCAGTGGCCCGAGCCGGGGCTCGGCGGCGGCCGCGCGGGCCGCCGACACCGCCTCCCGCCAGGCGGCGCCGAGGTCGGCCAGGCCGGTACGCGGGTCCGCGATCCCCGCGACGGGCAGGCCGGTGCCCTTTCCGGCCGTACCCGGGCCCGCGGCGCCGGAGACCGCCGGTCCCGGGGCGGCAGGAGTGCCCGGCGCCAGCGCCGCGTCACGCAGACGGCTCGCCGCGGTGAGGGCAGGGGCCGGGCTGTCCGCCGAGCGCAGCCGGATCAGGGCGGCCAGCGCGTGCGGGCCGGCCGCGCCCGGCGTGTCCGACGGGGCCGGCCCATCGCCCGGGGCCCCGGAGGGCGCCTGAGTCGTCCACGGCACCGTGCACAGGGCGGCCGCCCCCGGAGCCGTACGGACCGAGGGGCTGTCGCCGCCCGGCCAGGGGGCGACGCACACCAGGGCGTGCAGCCCGTCCGCACCCGGGCCCAGCGCGGTGCGCAGCGGGGCCAGCGCCATGTCGTACTGCCAGCCGCGCTCGGCGGTCAGGACCGCGCGCAGCTCACGGGAGAGGTCAGCGCCCGCCCGCTCCTCGTCGGCGAGCAGCGCTCCGATCCGGGCCGCCACCTCCATGGCCGCCGTCAGCCGGTCGGGGGAGGGGCCCGGGTCGGCGTCGAGGAGCCAGACGTACCCGAGGACGACGCCCCGGTGGCGTACGGGCAGACAGATCCGGTCGCGGTAGACGCCCGCGTCGGGGGCGGCCGGGATGCGGACCGGGCCGGTGGCCCGGGTGATCCCGAACCCCTCGAACCAGGCACGGACCGCCGGGGTGGACGTGCGGGTCAGGATCGAGCGGGTCCGGACCGGGTCCATGGCGGTGTCGTCATCGCTGTCGTGGGCGCCGAAGGCGATCAGTCCGAAGTCCCGGTTCTCCAGCGTCGCGGGGGCGCCGAGCAGCGCCGAGATCTCGTCGACCAGGTCCTGGTAATCGCCCTTCACCCGGCCATTCTCGCACCGACCCGGCCGCGCTTCAGACAGATGTCTGAGATGGGGGGCACGGATGCGTGACAGCTGTCGATGGCCGACGATCGGAGCGATCCTTAGGTTTCACGGTGGTTCTCCGTGCCGTTCCCGATTCGTTCGGATCCGGCCCCCTTCAACCCCTTGTTCCGTGGAGGTGCCCCGTGCTGGGTCCCGTGATCCTCGCAGCGTCGCGCAGCGACCGGATGCGACGCTTTGTCTCTGCCGCGCCGGGCACCAAGCAGGTCGTCGCCCGGTTCATCGCCGGAGAGACCGTCCAGCAGGTCGTGCCGATCGTGAAGGACGCCATCGGCAAGGGCCTGGAGGTCACCCTGGACGTCGTGGGCGAGGACATCACCACGCGCGAGCAGTCCTTCGCCGCGCGGGACGCCTACCTGGAGCTGATCGAGCACCTCGAGGGGCTGGGCTTCGGTGAGAAGGCCGAGATGTCGGTCAAGCTGTCGATGTTCGGCCAAGCGCTGGAGGGCGGCCACGAGCTGGCGCTCGCCAATGTCCGCCCGGTCGTCGAGGCCGCGGCCAGGATCGGCACCACGGTCACACTGGACGCGGAGGACCACACCACCCTCGACTCGATGTTCGCCATCCACGAGGAGCTGCGGAAGGACTTCCCGCAGACCGGCTGCGTGATCCAGGCGTACCTGTTCCGCACCGAGGAGGACGCCCGCCGCCTCGCCGCGAACGGCAGCCGGGTCCGCATCGTGAAGGGCGCGTACAAGGAGCCCTCCTCCGTCGCCCTCCAGGACAAGGCCGAGATCGACAAGGCCTACGTCCGCGTCCTGAAGATCCTGATGGAGGGCGAGGGCTACCCGATGATCGGGTCCCACGACCCTCGGCTCATCGCCGTCACCCAGGAGCTCGCCCGCCGCGCGGGGCGCAAACTGGACGAGTACGAGTTCCAGATGCTGTACGGGATCCGCAGCGACGAGCACGTGCGGCTCGCCGCCGAGGGCCACCGGATGCGGGTCTACACCGCCTACGGCACCGACTGGTACGGGTACTTCATGCGCCGCCTCGCGGAGAAGCCGGCCAACCTGCTCTTCTTCGCCCGCTCCATCCTCACCAAGGGCTGAGCAACCCGCCTCCCCCGACCCCCCTAAGGAGATACGGAACTCATGGACGCTGTGACCCAGGTCCCCGCCCCGGTCAACGAGCCGGTGCACGGCTACGCCCCCGGTTCGGCCGAGCGCGCCCGTCTGGAGGCCAAGCTCAAGGAGCTGGCCGAGAACCCCATCGACCTGCCGATGACCATCGGTGGCGTCAAGCGCATGGGCGGCGGTGAGGAGTTCAAGGTCGTCCAGCCGCACAACCACCAGGCCGTCATCGGCACGTTCCGCGGTGCCACGCAGGCGGACGCGCAGGACGCCATCGACGCGGCCCTGGCCGCCGCCCCGGCCTGGCGCGCGATGTCCTTCGACGACCGTGCCGCGATCATCCTGCGGGCCGCCGAGCTGCTGGCGGGCCCGTGGCGCGAGACGTTGGCCGCCTCCACCATGCTCGGCCAGTCCAAGACCGCCCAGCAGGCCGAGATCGACACCCCGTGCGAGCTTGTCGACTTCTGGCGCTTCAACGTCAAGTACGCCCGTGACCTGCTCGCCGAGCAGCCTCCGGCGAACTCCCCGGGCGTGTGGAACCGCCTGGACCACCGCCCGCTGGAGGGCTTCGTCTACGCGATCACGCCGTTCAACTTCACGGCCATCGCGGGCAACCTGCCGACCGCCCCCGCCCTGATGGGCAACGTGGTGGTGTGGAAGCCGTCCCCGACGCAGACCCACGCCGCCGTGCTGCTCATGGAGCTGCTGGAGGAGGCCGGCCTGCCCAAGGGCGTCATCAACCTGGTGACGGGCGACGGCATCGCCGTCTCCGAGGTGGCCCTGAACCACCCGGACCTCGCCGGTATCCACTTCACCGGCTCGACCAAGACCTTCCAGCACCTGTGGAAGACGGTCGGCAACAACATCGAGAAGTACCGCTCCTACCCGCGCATCGTCGGCGAGACGGGCGGCAAGGACTTCGTCGTCGCGCACCCGAGCGCCGACCGTGCCGTCCTGAAGACCGCGCTGACCCGCGGCTCCTTCGAGTTCCAGGGCCAGAAGTGCTCGGCCACCTCGCGCGCCTACATCCCGGCGTCGATCTGGAACTCCGGCTTCAAGGAGGAGTTCGCGGCCGAGGTCGACGGCATCCGGATGGGTGACGTCACCGACCTGACCAACTTCATCGGCGCCGTCATCGACGAGCGGGCCTTCGCCAAGGTCAAGGCCGCGATCGACCGCGCCAAGGAGGACCCGGCCTGCACGATCGTCGCCGGCGGCACCTACGACGACTCGGTCGGCTACTTCATCCGCCCCACCGTCGTCGAGTGCACGGACGCCGAGAACGAGGTCTTCACGACCGAGTACTTCGGCCCGTTCCTGGCCGTCCACGTCTACGAGGACGACAAGTACGACGAGATGCTGGAGCAGATGGAGTCGGTGTCTGCGTACGCGCTGACCGGCTCGGTCATCGCCAATGACCGTGCCGCCGCCGCTCACACGATGGAGAAGCTGCGGTACGCCGCGGGCAACTTCTACATCAACGACAAGTCGACCGGCGCCGTCGTCGGCCAGCAGCCCTTCGGCGGCGGCCGTGCCTCCGGCACCAACGACAAGGCCGGTGCGCCGCAGAACCTGATGCGCTGGACGCTGACCCGCGCCATCAAGGAGACGCTGGTGCCGCCGACCGAGTACGGCTACCCGCACATGGGCTGACGCCCCCGGCCTCCCGGCCCCCTCCGCACCGCCCCCCTCCGGCCCCCACGCCGGTCGGGGGCGGTATTCATGCACGGCCGCGCACGCCCCTTGTGTCCTAGTGGTGTACATGACAAATTCATTCACCGGTACGTCCCCACACGTCACCGATGAAGGAGACCCCTGTCATGAGACGCACAACCCGTGCGCGCACAGGCCTGTCCATCCTGCTCGTCGCCGGATCCCTCGGCTTCGGCGCCACCCCTGCCGGAGCCGCCGGCTCGACCGATCTCCACGCCCTCGACTCCGCCGTCGAGCGGCAGCTCGGCGCCGACAGCGCCGGCACCTACCTGGACGCCGGAACCGGCCAACTGATCGTCACCGTCACCACCGAAGCGGCCGCCGAGCGAGCCCGTGCCGCAGGGG
Organism: Streptomyces sp. STAM6; assembly: GCF_054963715.1. Lineage (NCBI taxonomy): Bacteria > Bacillati > Actinomycetota > Actinomycetes > Kitasatosporales > Streptomycetaceae > Streptomyces > Streptomyces sp. STAM6. Next base: position 427,456 of record NZ_JBUEFZ010000003.1, read on the forward strand.
CCACACCGCGGCTCGTCGAGCGCAGTGCCGCCCAGCTGGACGCCGCCACGGCCGCGCTGGAATCCCGGGCGAAGATCCCCGGCACCTCCTGGGGCCTGGACCCGCGCACCAACCAGATCGCCGTCGAGGCCGACCAATCCGTCTCGGCCCGCGACATGGCGCGGCTGCGCAGGGTCGCCGCCTCCCTGGGCGGGGCCGTCCGCATCACCCGCGTCCCCGGCACCCTCACCCGCGAGGTCGCCGGCGGCGACGCCATCCACGGCGGCGGCTACCGCTGCTCGGCCGCCTTCAACGTCCAGAAGGGCTCGACCAAGTACTTCCTCACGGCCGGCCACTGCACCAACGCGGCCGCCACCTGGTCGGCGACCTCCGGCGGGGCGCAGATCGGCGTGCGCGAGGGCACGAGCTTCCCGACCAACGACTACGGGATCGTGCGGTACACCAACACCGCCGGCACGCCCGGCAGTGTCAATCTGTACAACGGCGGCTTCCAGGACATCTCTTCCGCCGCCGACGCCGTCGTCGGCCAGGCCATCCGCAAGAGCGGCTCCACCACCAAGGTGACCAGCGGCACCGTCACGGCCGTGAACGTCACCGTCAACTACAGCGACGGCCCGGTCTACGGCATGGTCCGGACGACCGCCTGCTCGGCCGGCGGGGACAGCGGCGGGGCCCACTTCGCCGGCTCCGTCGCCCTCGGCATCCACTCCGGCAGCTCCGGTTGCACGGGCACCAACGGCTCGGCCATCCACCAGCCGGTACGGGAGGCGCTGAGCGCCTACGGCGTCAGCGTCTACTGACAGGAAAATCCGGCCCGGTCCTGCCCGTGTGTGACGAGGTCACCGAGGTGATCGGCGCGCCACGGGCAGGAACCGTCTCGAAGGGACGTGTTTGTGCGGGTGTTGACCGGTTACACGCCCGCCATGGCAGAGACGAAGAGGACCCAGACAGGTACGACGACGAAGGAACGCGCCCGGGACGCCGCCGAGTCCGCGAAGGACACCGGCAAGTCGGCCGCCGAGTCCGCCAAGGACACCGGCAAGTCGGCCGCCGAATCCGCGAGGGGCGCCGGCGCGGCGGGTGCCGCGAAGGCCAGGGTCGCGGTCGGCGCCGTCCGGCGGACCGCCACCAAGGCCGCCGGCGCCACCGCGGGCAAGGCGGGCATCGTGTGGACGCTGTTCAAGGCCCGCAAGGCCATCGTGGCCGGCGCGGGCGCCGGTGTCGCGTCCGCCGTGGCCGGCTCCTACGCACTCGGCCGCCGCGCGGGGCTGCGGCAGCGCGGTCCGCTCTCCCGCCTCAGCGGCGGCCGGCTCTGAGCGTGCCGGCACGGGCGCGCGTCCGCCCACCCGGCCACCGGCCCGTGCCCGCCGCCTGAGACAGTGGGTGGTATGACCGACTCGCTGCGCACCGCTCACACCTATGAGCTGACATCTGGCGAACTCACCGCGATCCGCGCCCTGTTGGACGCCGCCTTCGACGGCGACTTCGGCGACGAGGACTGGGACCACGGCCTCGGCGGTGTCCATGCCTTCATCGAGGACGACGAGGGCATCGCCGCGCACGGCAGTGTGATCATGCGCCGTGTGGTGCACGCCGGCCGGGCGTACCGGGTCGGCTATGTGGAGGCCGTCGCGGTGCGCTCCGACCGCCGCAGGCAGGGTCTAGGCGGCCGGGTCATGGCCGCCCTGGAGGAAGTCGTCGACGGGGCGTACGCGTTCGGCGCGCTGTCCGCCTCCGACGACGGCGCCGAGCTCTATCGGGCGCGCGGCTGGCAGCTGTGGAACGGCCGGGTGGAGACGTACGGCCCCGATGGCGTGGAGCACCTCCCGGACGAGGAGGACAGCACGTATCTGCGCCCGGCGTCCGGCAGGCCGCTGCCGGCGGCCGACGCCGGGGCGCTGCTGTTCGACTGGCGCGACGGCGACGTGCTGTAGGCCGGGTCCGCCAAGTCCCGTCCGGCCGGCGGAAGGCCGGCACCGGGCCCGCCCCGCCGGCGGGCCCGGTGCCACTTCGCGGGCAACGGGCACTCCCCGGAGCGGCGGTGGTCTCAGTCGCGGGCGACCAGCATCTTCCCGGTGTTCTCACCGCGCAGCATGCCCAGGAAGGCGTCCACGATCCGCTCGAAGCCGGCCACCACCGTCTCGTCGGGCCGTACCCGCCCGGACCGCAGGTGCGGCACCAGGAAGTCCTCGAACTCCTCCTGCAGGTCCCCGTGGTTGCGCACCATCACGCCTTCCAGGCGCAGTGACTTCGCCACGATGTCGAAGAGGTTGCGCGGTGCGGCCGGTGCCCCGGCGCTGTTGTACTGCGCCACCGCGCCCACCCACGCGATCCGCCCGAACTCCCTCAGGGCGCCGATCGCGCCCGCCAGGTGCTCGCCGCCGACGTTGTCGACGTACGCGTCGATGCCGTCGGGCGCCGCCGCGGCCAGCAGCTCGCCCACCGGGCCGTCGTGGTAGTCGAAGGCCGCGTCGAAGCCGATGTGTTCGGTCAGGTGTCTGACCTTGGCGGCCGAGCCGGCGCTGCCGATCAGCCGTCCGGCGCCCAGCAGCCGGGCGATGCGGCCGGCCGCCGTACCGACACCGCCCGCCGCCGCCGAGACGAACAGGTCCTCGCCCCGCTGGAGCCGCAGGGTGCGAGTGAGCGCGGCGTACGCCGTGAGCCCCGTGCCGCCGAGCAGCGAGAGGTGGGCGGAGAGCGGCACGCCGTCGTGGCGGCGCAGCTTGCGGGCACCGTCCCGGCCCGGCGTCACCAGGGCGTGGGTGCGCCAGCCGAGGCGGTGGAACACCAGGTCGCCCTCGGCGAGGCCGGGGTGGCGGGTGGCGGTGACCCGGCCGATCGTGCGGCCCTCCATCGGGGCGTTCAGGGCCCACAGCTCGTCGGAGTCCATGGCTTCCCGGTGGTAGGGGTCCACGGACCACAGGAGGTTCTCGACGAGGGCCGTGCCCGGGGCGGGTTCGGGGACCGGGCCCTCCACGAAGGCGAAGTGGTCGGGGGTGGGGAAGCCGTCGGGGCGGGCGATCTGGCGCACGGTGATGCTGTTCATGCCGGGACCGTACGAGCGCGGGTGCCCGGCCGGGCAGTAGGTTCCGTCGATGGAACGGCCGTCATCCATGAACGGCTCTCATAGAAGGAGAACAGGTGCCCGATCTGGCGCCCAAGGAGCTGCGCGTGCTCGTCGCCGTGGAGCGGGAGCGGGGGTTCTCGGCCGCGGCCGTGGCGCTCGGCATGACGCAGTCCGCCGTCTCGCACTCGGTCCGCGGCACCGAACGCAAGCTCGGCGCGGTCCTCTTCGACCGGGGCCGGCAGGGCGCCCGGCCGACGGCCGCCGGCGAGCGGGCGGTGGCCCACGCCCGGCGGGTGCTGCGGCTGCTGGACGTGATGGGCGCGGAAGTGCGGGGCGCGGCCGGGGGGACGGCCGGGGGGACGTTGCGGATCGCGGCCTTCCGGAGTGCGGCGCTGTATCTGCTGCCGCCGGTCCTGGAGCGGCTGGTGCGCCGTCACCCCGGTGTCGAGCCGCAGGTGCGGATCGTCCGGGAGGTGGGCCCCGGCACGGCGGGCGAGGTGCTGGAGGGCCGGGCCGACGTCGGTATCGCCACGATCGGCACGTCTTCGCCGGTGCCGGCCGAGCTGGTCGGGGGAGTGCTGTTCGAGGAGGGATACGCCCTCGTGCACCCGGCCGGCCTGCCGCGGGCTCCCGGTCCCGCTCGTGGAGGGGACGCCTCCGGCTCGCCGCGGTCGCTGCCTCTCGTCGACTGGCCGGAGAACTGCACCTCGTACACCCGCGCATGGTGGGCGCGGCAGGACTGGCTGCCCCCGGCCACGGTCGAGGCGGAGGACGACGGAGCGGTGCTCTCGATGGTGAGCAGTGGTTTCGGCATGGCGGTCATGCCGAGCCTCTCGCTCACCGGAGCACCGCCCTCGGTCGAGATCACCGATCTCGGACCGGAGCGCCCGACGCGTTCCGTGGGCTATGTGACCACCCCCGAGCTGGCGCGGGCCGTCTCCGTCCGGGCGCTGATCCGCGAACTTCGTCATGCTTTGCCGCCGTCGGGCCCCGGCTCCGTCTCAGATAGTAGGAAGTCCGAGTAATTGTGGAGACAGGGGCGCGTCCCTCGCTTAGCTTTGTAGGAGCCGAACGTCTCGCTCCATCCAGCGAATGGCGGTCGTGAGCGCAGTGCCCCGGCGCAGGCAACCCCTGCGGCACCGCTCCCCGCCCCTTCCGGCGCCTCGCAGATCCCTTTTGATCTCAAGGAGTCGATCACCATGGCCGCTGAGACCGCCCGCCGTCGCGTCCGCCACTCCGCCGCGCGCCCCACCGACACCGAGCGCAAGAATGCCGCCGCCGCCCTGCAGCGCGCTCTCGACCGCAGGGACAACGGCGGCTCCACGGGTCACTGACGTCCCGTCCTCCTGTCCGACCGTCCGCTCGGGCCGTCCGACCGTCCGCTCGGGCCGTCCGACCGTCCGACCGGAACACGAGCCGTCCATATGGTGGACCACCGGTGTCATGCACTGGGACGGAGAGTAGGGTGCCGACATGTCTCGCAGCATCAATCTCGCAGTGGTTCCCGGTGACGGCATCGGCCAGGAGGTCGTGACCCAGGGCCTCAAGGTCCTTCGCTCCGTTCTCCCGCAGGATGTGAAGCTGGAGACCAAGGAGTTCGACTTCGGTGCCCGGCGCTACCACGCCACCGGTGAGACCCTCACCGACGCCGACGTCGCGGCGCTCAAGCAGCACGACGCGATCCTGCTCGGCGCGATCGGCGACCCTTCGGTCCCGTCCGGCGTCCTGGAGCGCGGATTCCTGCTCAAGCTGCGCTTCCTCTTCGACCACCACGTCAACCTCCGCCCGAGCAAGCTGCTCCCGGGGGTCTCCACCCCGCTGGCCGGCCAGCCGGAGATCGACTTCGTCGTGGTCCGTGAGGGCACCGAGGGCCCGTACACCGGCAACGGCGGCTCCATCCGCACCGGCACCCCGCACGAGGTGGCCACCGAGGTCTCGGTCAACACCGCCTTCGGCGTCGAGCGCGTGGTCCGCGACGCCTTCGCCCGCGCCCAGGCCCGCCCGCGCAAGAAGCTCACCCTGGTCCACAAGAACAACGTGCTGACCTTCGCCGGTCACCTGTGGACCAACATCTTCAACAAGGTGGCCGAGGAGTACCCCGAGGTCACCACCGACTACCTGCACGTGGACGCGGCGACGATCTTCCTCGTCACGCAGCCCGAGCGGTTCGACGTGATCGTCACCGACAACCTCTTCGGCGACATCATCACCGACCTCGCCGCGGCCGTCTCCGGCGGCATCGGCGTCGCCGCCTCCGGCAACATCAACCCCGGCGGCGAGTTCCCGTCCATGTTCGAGCCGGTCCACGGCTCGGCGCCGGACATCGCGGGCCAGGGCAAGGCCGATCCGACCGCCACGGTCCTCTCCGTCGCCCTCATGCTGCGCCACCTCGGCTACGAGACCGAGGCGACCCGCATCGAGGACGCCGTCTCCGTGGATCTCGCGGAGCGCGGCGACTCGGTCCGCACGACGGACGAGATCGGCGACGCGCTCGCGGTACGAGTAGCGAGCTGACCCGCCGACTGAACCTTCTCTGAACACAGCCGCCGGGTCGCACACCGCACCCGGCGGCTTCTCCTGTGCGGCCGCGGGTGCCACCATCAACCCCTGGACCGCGGTCATGCCTTCCCCGTGCCCGCTTCCCGACTGTTTCGCGCACGGCGCCTCGCGGGCGATAATCGAACGCGGGGCCGCGGCATGCGGGAAAGCTCGGACGTCCTAGCAGTACTAGGCGTGGGCGCGGTCCGTCACAACCACACGGTGAAGGACAAAGCACTCATGACGACGCCCACGATCGAGCTCAAGCCCTCCTCGAACCCGCTGTCCGACGCGGAGCGCGAGGCGATCCTGGCCAACCCCGGGTTCGGCCGCCACTTCACCGACCACATGGTGACGATCAAGTGGACCGAGGGCCGGGGCTGGCACGACGCGCAGCTCACGCCGTACGCGCCGCTGGCGATGGACCCGGCGAACATGACCCTGCACTACGCGCAGGAGATCTTCGAGGGACTGAAGGCCTACCGCCGCCCCGACGGTTCCGTCGCCATGTTCCGCCCCGAGGCCAACGCCGAGCGCTTCCAGATCTCGGCGCGCCGTCTCGCCATGCCGGAGCTGCCGATCGAGACGTTCGTCGCGGCCTGCGACGCGCTGGTCCGGCAGGACGAGGCCTGGGTCCCGCCGCACGGTGGCGAGGAGTCGCTGTACCTGCGCCCCTTCATGATCGCCAATGAGATCGGGCTGGGCGTCCGCCCGGCCAACGAGTACCTCTTCATCGTGATCGCCTCGCCCGCCGGGGCGTACTTCCCCGGTGGCGTGAAGCCCGTCTCGATCTGGCTGTCCGAGGACCGCGTCCGCGCGGTCCCCGGCGGCATCGGCTTCGCCAAGACCGGCGGCAACTACGCCGCGTCGCTGCTCGCCCAGGCCGAGGCCGCCGAGAAGGGCTGTGACCAGGTCGCCTACCTCGACGCGGTCGAGCACAAGTGGGTCGAGGAGCTCGGCGGCATGAACCTGTACTTCGTGTACGGGAACAAGATCGTCACGCCCGAGCTGACGGGCTCGCTGCTGGCCGGCATCACCCGCGACTCGCTGCTCCGCCTCGCCAAGGACCTCGGCTACACGTCCGAGGAGGGCCGGATCTCCATCGACGACTGGCGGCGCGACAGCGAGAACGGCACCCTCACCGAGGTCTTCGCCTGCGGCACCGCCGCGGTCATCACGCCGGTCGGCGTGGTGAAGTCCCAGGGCGGCGAGTGGACCCAGTCCGACGGCAAGCCGGGCGAGGTCACGCTCAAGCTCCGCAAGGCGCTGCTGGACATCCAGACCGGCGCGGCGGAGGACGTCCACGGCTGGACGCACCGGATCGGCTGAACGCTCGCCGACATGCCCGGCCCCGGTCCGCGGAGCCGGGCATGTCCTGTGCGAGTCCCGCACACCCGCGGGCGCCGGCGGTCCTCCGCGGGGGTTCCCGGCCTGAAGGGAGCGCCCGCGCCCCCCGCTCGGGGGCGCGGGCGCTCCGGCGTGCCGCGCGTCAGGACGCGGCGGTCTCCGGCTCCGCGGCCGGGGCGGCGGTCCCGGCGGGCGCGGAAGCGGGTGCGGGGGCCGGGGTTCGGGAGCCGGGGGTGAGGGCCGCGTAGAGCACGCCGCCGACCAGGGCCGAGAGGATGAAGGAGCAGTCCACGCCGCCCGTGAGGGCGAGGAGCGGGCCTTCGTAGAGCGGGGTGGTGACGGCGGAGAGGCCCACCGCGGCACCCAGCGCCCACGCCGCGGTAGCGCGCACGTGCCAGCCCGCGGTGAACCAGTAGATGCCGCCCTTGGTGCGCCGGTTGTAGACCTGCAGCGCCTCGGGGTCGTAGGCGCCGCCGCAGCGGAAGTGGCCGATGAGGGTGATGACCGCCCACGGGGTGCCGATCGCCGTCAGCAGCAGGACGAACGACGTCATGGCGGACTGCGCGTCCCACGCGAAGTGGCCCAGGAAGACGAAGGCCGTGGCGACGACGGCGACCACCAGCGTCGCCCGGGTGCGGGTCGTCCGAGGCAGGATGGCGTCCAGGTCGAGACCCATCGAGTAGAGCATCAGCCCCGCGTTGCCGATCGATCCGGCGGTGGCGGCGAGCAGCAGCGGCGCCAGGTACCAGGCGGGTGAGGCGTCGACGAGCGGGCCCGCGTAGTCGAGGCCGGCCCGCGCGGACAGCGCCGTGAACGTGCCGAACAGCTGCGGCACCAGCAGGCCCAGGAAGAGCCCGGCGCAGGTGGCCCACCACACGGTGCGCGTGCTGTGGCGCTCGCGCGAGATGTAGCGGGTGTAGTCGCCGAGCAGCGTGATGAAGGCGATCGGGCCGCTGAGGCCCGCCGCGACGGCGGACAGCAGCCAGGTGGGCCAGAACGAGCCGAGCAGGTACGGGGTGTCCGGCGGCGGCGCGGTGGTGAAGTCGCCGGCGTACGCGACCAGGCCGATCGCGAGGAGCACGGTCATGCCGACGGCGAGTGCCCTGCTGAGCCTGAGCAGCAGCCGGTAGCCGTAGACGGCCCCGACGACGGTGCAACCGGCCAGCACCGCGTACACCAGGGCGTGGGTCGTGCCTCCGGTCGGCAGGCCGATGAGCCTGGCGAGCGTGCGGACCATGACGTCGCCGCCGATCCACAGCGTGAGTGCGGTGTAGCCCAGCGAGAGCAGCAGCCCGACCACGGACCCCACGAGCCGGCCCCGCACGCCGAAGAAGGCACCGCTCGACGTGGACAGATTGGTCGCGGTGCGCAGCGAGACGAGCGCGAGCGGCGCGGTCACCGCCACTCCGACGACCGTTCCGGCCAGGATCGAGGTGACCGCCGGCCACAGGCCGAGACCGAAGGAGACGGGCAGCCAGCCGAAGACGATCACGCCCAGGCACAGGTTCGACCCCAGCAGGATCGAGATGAGGTCTCGTGGTCCGCTGGTGCGTTCCGCTTCGGGGATGGTGTCGACTCCGCGCTGTTCTCTCTGCATGGGCGCTCCCTGCTCGCAGGTCCGTCAGCCGGTCCAGGCTCGGAGGCACTGGTTCCGCTTCTTTGAGTGTCGCTCTAAATGGAGCGGCGCTCAATGTGACTTACGCCGCGCACTCGCGTCAATGCTTCACGTCAATGAATCTTCTGGTTAGAGTGGTGCTCAAACAGGAGGTGTGGTGACGTGCGACTGACCCCCACGGAACGCGACCGGCTGCTGATCTTCGGCGCCGCCGAGCTCGCCCGGGCCCGCCGGGCCCGGGGCCTGAGGCTCAATGTGCCCGAGGCGACCGCCCTGATCGCGGACACCGTCTGCGAGGCGGCCCGCGACGGGCGCCGGCTCGCCGAGGCGATCGAGGCCGCGCGCTCGGTGCTCGGCCCGGACGACGTCCTGCCGGGAGTCGCGGACGTCGTGACCGAGGTGCACGTGGAAGCCGTCTTCGACGACGGCTCGCGGCTCGCGGTGGTCAGCGACCCGATCGGCGGCCCCGGCGGCGACGACGCCCCGGGCGCCCTGCTCCCCGGCCCCCTCCACGCCGAGCGGGAGCCCGCGATCACCCTGGCCGTGCGGAACACCGCCGCCGTGCCGGTCAGCGTCACCTCGCACTTCCACTTCTTCGAGGCCAACCCGCGCCTGCGGTTCGACCGCGCCGCCGCGTACGGCATGCGGCTGTGCATCCCGGCCGGCTCGTCCATGCGCTTCGACCCGGGCGGCGAAGCACGGGTCGGCCTCGTACCGATCGGCGGCGACCGGGTCGCGATCGGCTTCGCGGGCCTCGTCGACGGCCCGCTGGACGCGCCCGACGCGAAGGCGGAAGCACTGCGCAGGGCTGCGGCCTGCGGCTACCTGGGAGCGGAGGCCACGGAGTAATGGACCCCTACGAGTACGCATCGGTGCACGGCCCCCGCGCGGGCGACCGCGTCCGGCTCGGCGACTCCGGACTGACCGTCCGTGTCGAGTCCGACGCCCAGAAGCCCGGCGACGAGTTCCTCGCCGGCTTCGGCAAGACCGCCCGCGACGGACTGCACCTCAAGGCCGCCGCCGTCCGCGAGACCTGCGACGTCGTGATCAGCAACGTGCTTGTCATCGACGCCGTCCAGGGCATCCGCAAGGTCTCCGTCGGCATCCGCGAGGGCCGCATCCACGCCATCGGCCGCGCCGGCAACCCCGACACCCTCGACGGTGTCGACGTCGTCGTCGGCACCGGCACCTCGATCGTCTCCGGCGAGGGCCTGATCGCCACGGCCGGAGCCGTCGACACCCACGTCCACCTGCTGTCACCGCGCATCATGGAGGCCTCGCTCGCCTCCGGCGTCACCACGATCATCGGCCAGGAGTTCGGCCCGGTGTGGGGCGTCGGCGTGAACTCGCCCTGGGCCCTGCGCCACGCCTTCAACGCCTTCGACGCCTGGCCGGTCAACATCGGCTTCCTCGGCCGCGGTTCCTCCTCGGACGCCGCGCCGCTGGTGGAGGCGCTCGCCGAGGGCGGCGCGTCCGGCTTCAAGGTCCACGAGGACATGGGCGCCCACACCCGCGCCCTGGACACCGCACTGAGGGTGGCCGAGGAGCACGACGTCCAGGTCGCCCTGCACAGCGACGGCCTGAACGAGTGCCTGTCCGTCGAGGACACCCTCAGGGTGCTGGAGGGCCGGACCATCCACGCCTTCCACATCGAGGGCTGCGGCGGCGGGCACGTCCCCAACGTCCTGAAGATGGCGGGCGTCCCGAACGTCATCGGCTCGTCGACCAACCCCACCCTCCCCTTCGGGCGGGACGCGGTCGCCGAGCACTACGGGATGATCGTCTCCGTCCACGACCTGAAGACCGACCTGCCCGGCGACGCGGCCATGGCCCGCGACCGGATCAGGGAAGGCACGATGGGCGCGGAGGACGTCCTGCACGACCTCGGCGCGATCGGTATCACGTCGTCGGACGCGCAGGGCATGGGAAGGGCCGGCGAGACCGTACGCCGGACCTTCGCCATGGCCGGGAAGATGAAGGCCGAGCTGGGCCCGCTGGAGGGCGACGGGGACAACGACGACAACGCCCGCGTCCTGCGCTACATGGCCAAGCTCACCATCAACCCGGCGATCGCCCACGGCCTCGCGCACGAGGTCGGCTCGATCGAGGTCGGCAAGCTCGCCGACATCGTGCTGTGGCGGCCCGAGTTCTTCGGCGCCAAGCCTCAGCTCGTCCTCAAGTCCGGCTTCCCGGCGTACGGGGTCGTGGGCGACCCGAACGCGGCGACGGACACCTGCGAACCGCTCGTCCTGGGCCCGCAGTTCGGCGCTCACGGCGCGACCGCCGCGGACATCTCGGTCGCCTTCGTGTCCGGCGCGGCCGCCCAGCTCGGCGCCGACCGGATGCCCACGCGCCGCCGCCGGGTCGCCGTGCGCGGAACGCGCGGCATCGGACCCCGAGACCTGCTCCTCAACTCCCGTGTCGGAGAGGTCGCCGTGGACGGCCGCACCGGGCTCGTCACCCTCGACGGCGACCCGGTCCGCTCCGACCCGGCCGACTCCGTCTCCCTCAATCGCCTCTACTTCCTCTGAGGACACCCACTCCATGAGTACTTTCCGCATGCCCGCCGAATGGGCCCCGCACGAGCGCACCTGGATGGCCTGGCCCGGCCCCAACGCCACCTTCACCGATGACGAGGAACTGGCCGAGGCCCGCACGGCGTGGGCGTCCGTCGCCCGTGCCGTACACCGCTTCGAGCCCGTCACCGTCGTGCACGGGCCCGGCCAGGAGGCGTCCGCCCGGGAACTCCTCGGCCCCGGCATCGAACTGGTGGAGCGGGACCTCGACGACGCGTGGATGCGCGACATCGGGCCGACGTTCGTCACCGACGGCAGCCGGCTCGCCGCCGTGGACTGGGTCTTCAACGGCTGGGGTGGCGCCGACTGGGCCCGCTGGGAGCACGATTCCAAGATCGCCCGCCATGTCGCGGACCTCGCGGGTGTGCCGGTGCTGAGCAGCCCGCTCGTGAACGAGGGCGGCGCCATCCACGTCGACGGCGAGGGCACGGTGCTGCTCACCGACACCGTGCAGCTCGGCGCGGGCCGCAACCCCGAATGGACCCGCGAGCAGGTCGAGGCCGAGATACACGCCAAGCTGGGCACCAGCAAGGCGATCTGGCTGCCCCACGGCCTCACCGCCGACTACGGGATGTTCGGCACCCAGGGCCATGTCGACATCGTGGCCGCCTTCGCCAAGCCCGGCGTCGTGGTGGTCCACAGCCAGCAGAACCCCGCGCACCCGGACCACGAGCGCTCCCGGATGTACGTGAACCTCCTCCGCGGCCAGACCGACGCCCGTGGCCGCCGGCTGGAGGTCGTCGAGATCCCGGCCCCGACGGTCATCAAGGACGAGGAGGGCGACTGGGTCGACTACTCCTACATCAACCACTACATCTGCAACGGCGGTGTGGTGCTGTGCGGCTTCGACGACCCGAACGACGAGATCGCCGCGGGCATCTTCCGCCGGCTCTTCCCCGAGCGGACGGTGACGCTGGTGGACGCGCGCACGATCTTCGCGGGCGGCGGCGGCATCCACTGCATCACACAGCAGCAGCCGAGGATCTGAGACGCGGCTCCGAGCCCCGGGATCCCGGGCGGTCCGCCGCGGCGACCTGGAAGGATCGGGTACAACGTACGAGTGAACGAACCCCCTGTGACGCCCGCCGCGCGGCGGCGCCCCCGCAACACCGCGCCGCCCCGGGAAGAGGTCCTCGCCACCGCCATGGAGACCATCGCCGAGCGCGGGCTCGAAGGGCTCACCATGGCGGGGCTCGGCCGTGAGGTCGGGATGAGCAGCGGGCACCTGCTCTACTACTTCCGCACCAAGGACGAGCTCCTCCTCCAGACCCTGGAGTGGAGCGAGGGCCGCCTGGGCGCCGAGCGCAGCGCGCTGCTGTCCCGCCAGGCCCCGGTCCGCGAACGGCTCGCCGCGTACGTCGACCTGTACGTGCCCGACGGCCCCCGTGACCCGCACTGGACCCTGTGGCTGGAGGTCTGGAACCGCTCGCAGAACGCCGACGAGGACGCCCGCGCCCGCCAGGCCGCCATCGAGGGCGCCTGGCACCGCGACCTGGTCGCCCTCCTCGCCGAGGGCATCTCCCGCGGCGAACTCCGCCCCGTCGACCCGGACCGCTTCGCCGCGCGCCTGCGCGCCCTGCTCGACGGCTTCAGCGTCCACGTCGCGGTCGGCATACCGGGCACGGGCCGAGACCAGGTCCTGGCGCATGTGAAGGAATTCCTGGAGGACGTCCTGCTGCCCTGAACGGGGGCGGGCGGTGCGGGGTCAGCCGTAGGTGGCGGTGCTGCCGGTGCCGAGGGTCTGCTCCAGGCGCTGGTACATCAAGGCGAGGGCGTTTCTCGCGCGCTTGCGGATGTCCGCACTGTCCTGGGGCGGACCTTCGACCGTGGAGATGAGCACTGTCTCGCCGGCGCGCCCGGTGTACGAGACGTAGAGGTCCTTGCCCTCTGTGCCGTCGGTGTATGTGTAGACATAGGTGGCTTCTTCGGCCATCAGCTCATCGAACCCCTGTACCGCCGGCGCGGCCACCTCATGGACACCGTCCCACCGAACCTCGTTGCCGGTCTGGTTCGGGCAGTTGGAAATCGCGCGCTTGAGGTCCGCCACGTACGTCCGGGCGGTCGCCGCGTTTCCGTACACGCGTACTTCGGAAACTGCCTGCGTCTCCCTTTCCGGGGTCGCGGAACCGCGCTGCAGTGAGGCAAGGGTGCCCGCCCTCGAAGGGCGCGCGGTCACCGAACAGTCCGGCGCCGGCACGAATTCGTCACTGGGAGCTTCATACGGGTCGTTCTTCGTGAAGCCCGCCCCCCAGTCCTCCGGCACCAGTGCCACCCGCTGGGCGACCTGCCGGGCCTCCGCCGCCGTGGCCACCGTCCGCCGCGTGGTTGATGGGGACGTGGCTTCCCCATCGCCGTCGTCGCCCCCCATCACCACGATCAGGACGACGACGAGCCCGATCACGACGACCGCCGCGCCGACGATCAGGGCGATGAGGCGCCGGGACCTGCCCGGCTTGGGGCCGGGGGCGCCGGCCGGCTGGGGACGGTCGCCGCCAGAGCCGCCGCCCCCGCTGGGTGGGGGAGGACGGAGCGGGCCACTGGGTGGGCCGGAGGTGGGCCCCGAAGGTGGGGGTGGTGTGTTCATAGGGGCCAGTTACCACCGCGCTGACGCCCGCATCGTGAGACCGCTGTCCAATCACCCGTCCAGATGTGGCAAACTGCCCACGTGCTTGCTACCGCCATGATTATGGACAGCAGCGCGCCGGTCCGCAGTGACCGCTGAGACCACGGCAGAATCCCCGTGGCAGCGGACACCGTGCCCCAGACCCGCGCGCAGACCTCTCGCACCCGCGAGGGGTTTTTTCGTTTTCCGGCACCACCCCGGCGGAAGGCGAGCGGCGCGCGATGATGGGGGCAGTGGATCCACGTCGTCCCGGAGCCACATCCGACAGGAGCCATCACAGTCATGACCACGGAGACCGACAGCCATCCCGTCGACGACGGGTTCCATGTCTTCGACACCACGCTGCGCGACGGCGCCCAGCGTGAGGGAATCAATCTCACCGTCGCCGACAAGCTGACCATCGCCCGGCACCTGGACGACTTCGGCGTGGGGTTCATCGAGGGCGGCTGGCCGGGGGCCAACCCGCGTGACACCGAGTTCTTCGCTCGCGCGCGGCAGGAGATCACGTTCAAGAACGCGCAGCTCGTGGCGTTCGGGGCGACCCGCCGCGCCGGCGCGACGGCCGCCGAGGACCCCCAGGTCAAGGCGCTGCTGGCATCCGGTGCGCCGGTGATCACGCTCGTCGCGAAGTCGCACGACCGGCATGTCGAGCTGGCTCTGCGCACCACTCTGGACGAGAACCTGGCGATGGTCGCCGACACCGTCTCGTACCTGCGCGAGCAGGGCCGTCGGGTCTTCGTGGACTGCGAGCACTTCTTCGACGGCTACAAGGCGAACCCGGAGTACGCCAAGTCCGTCGTGCGCACCGCGCACGAGGCGGGCGCCGATGTCGTCATCCTCTGCGACACCAATGGCGGCATGCTCCCCGCCCAGATCCAGGCCGTGGTCTCCACCGTCCTCGCCGACACCGGCGCCCGCCTCGGCATCCACGCGCAGGACGACACCGGCTGTGCCGTCGCCAACACCCTCGCCGCGGTGGACGCGGGCGCCACGCACGTGCAGTGCACGGCGAACGGGTACGGCGAGCGCGTCGGCAACGCGAACCTCTTCCCCGTCGTCGCCGCGCTCGAGCTCAAGTACGGCAAACGGGTCCTGCCCGACGGCGCCCTGGCCGAGATGACCCGCATCTCGCACGCCATCGCCGAGGTGGTCAATCTGACCCCCTCCACCCACCAGCCGTACGTCGGTGTCTCCGCCTTCGCCCACAAGGCGGGCCTCCACGCCTCCGCGATCAAGGTCGACCCGGACCTGTACCAGCACATCGACCCTGAGCGGGTCGGCAACACCATGCGGATGCTGGTCTCCGACATGGCCGGCCGCGCCTCCATCGAGCTCAAGGGCAAGGAGCTCGGCATCGACCTGGGCGGCGACCGGGAGCTGGTCGGCCGGGTCGTCGAGCGCGTGAAGGAGCGCGAGCTCAGGGGCTACACCTACGAGGCCGCCGACGCCTCCTTCGAGCTGCTGCTGCGCGAGCTCGCCGACGGCCGCGCCCGCCGGTACTTCCGCGTCGAGTCCTGGCGGGCCATCGTCGAGGACCGCCCGGACGGCACGCACGCCAACGAGGCGACCGTGAAGCTGTGGGCCAAGGGCGAGCGCATCGTCGCCACCGCCGAGGGCAACGGCCCGGTCAACGCCCTCGACCGGGCGCTGCTGGCCGGCCTGGAGCGGATCTACCCGCAGCTCGCCAAGTTCGAGCTGATCGACTACAAGGTGCGCATCCTCGAAGGCCGGCACGGCACCGAGTCCACCACCCGCGTACTGATCACCACCGGCGACGGCAACGCCGAGTGGTCGACGGTCGGTGTCGGCGAGAACGTCATCGCGGCGTCCTGGCAGGCGCTGGAGGACGCGTACACCTACGGGCTCCTGCGGGCGGGGATCGAACCCACGGAGTAGCCGTGGAGTAGCCACGGAGTGACCCCTGCGGCATCCCGGCCAGGAAGCCCCGAACGAACCCTCCGAACTGGTCCTATTTGACCCCTTTTGGGGTAGCGTCAAGGTATGAGGACCAGGCCGTTCTTCCTCCTGTCGGCCCTCGCGGGGCTGGTCGTACTGCTGCTCCTGGCCCTGGCCCCCGGCGCGGGGGCCAGGGCCACGGGGACGGAGGACGCGGCCGCGGCCCTGAAGAAGGGCCCGGTGTACGTGCACCCCGACGCGGCACGTGAGCTGCCCAGGATCGACGCGGACGCACTCGCCCAGAAGATCAGGGACGCCGACAAGCCGATCTTCGTGGCGGTCCTGCCGGCGAGCGAGGAGTTCCCGCCGGACAATCTGCTGCGCAATCTCCGTACCGAGACCGGCGTGACCGGGGTGTACGCCGTACGGCTCGGTGACGGCTTCAACGCGGGTGCCGACCGGTCCGTGATGTCGAACGCGGCTGTGCAGAACATCGTGTCCGCGGTGCGCCAGCCGGACGTGGACGCGACGACCGAGCTGAACAACTTCGTCGACCAGGCCATCCCGGTGGCGCGCGGCTCCGCCCCGAGCTCCTGGGCGGGCGTCCCCGACGACGGCGGCGCCCCGGTCGCCGGGCTGATCATGCTCGGCGCGGTGGCGGTCGCGGGCGGCGCGGCCGCGTACACGACCGTCCACCGCAAGCGGCGCCGGAAGGTCGAGGAGGAGCGGGAGGCCCTGGAGAAGCTCCGTGTCGTGGTGGACGAGGACATCACCGCCTACGGTGAGGAGCTGGACCGGCTCGACTTCCACCCCGGCGAGAAGGGCGCGGACGACGCGATGCGCGGCGACTACGAGCGTGCCCTCGACTCCTACGAAAAGGCCAAGTCCCTCATGGCCGGGGCCCAGCACCCCCATGACGTCAGGGGCGTGACCGAGGCCCTTGAGGACGGCCGTTGGTCGCTGGCCGTCCTCGCCGCCCGCCGCGAGGGCCGCCCGCTTCCCGAGCGGCGGGCACCTTGCTTCTTCGACCCGCGCCACGGTCCGGCGGCCACCGAGACCGAGTGGGCCCCGGCCGGCGGCGCCGCCCGCCAGGTCCCGGTCTGCGCGGCCGACGCGGCACGCCTGGCCGAGGGCCAGGACCCGATGACCCGCACGGTCGAGACGGAGTACGGACGCAGGCCCTACTGGGAGGCGGGCCCGGTGTACGGCCCCTGGGCCGGAGGGTACTTCGGCGGCGGCCTCCTGCCCGGCCTGCTGATGGGCACCATGCTCGGCTCGATGCTCTCCACCCCGGCCTACGCCTCCGAATACGGCGGCGAGGGCTTCGAGGGCGGTGACTTCTCCGGCGCCGACTTCTCCGGCTCCGACTTCGGCGGAGGCGGCTGGGGCGGTGGCGGCGACTGGGGCGGCGGAGGCGATTTCGGCGGCGGAGGCTTCTGATTCCTCCCGCGCCCTCCTGGAGGCCCCGACCCATCCCCTCCGGTCGGGGCCTTCCCTCGGGCCGCCGGTGAACCGGCCCGCAGGGTGAGGGCCCATGAAGCCCCTGATGCCCCTGGGGACCCTGGCACTCATGAAGTCCGATACGAGTGTGCGGGGCCCGTTGGGGTCCCGCCGTTGGGGTCCCGCCGTTGGGGACAAGACGGACGCATCGGGGGTTACCCAGCGAACCGCCCTTGTCTGACAAGGTGTTAACGGGAATCGATCGCTCCGGCACCCCTTTCATCCTCCTGATGGCTGGATATGATCGGCCCTCATGACTCCCAGCGAACGTGAGGGCCGAGTCGCGCCCCCGACGAGCCGTCGCCGGCGGCGTGCTGTGCGGCTGCGCACTCTGCTCATCTGGCTGGCGGTGGTGCCCACCGTGGCGATGGGCGTCCAAGCGGTCGCCACGGCCGACCGGTTGCTGGAGCAGTCCGATCACCTGCGCGCCGACGTCGCGGCCGCCGAACGAATCGGCATACCCCTGTACCGGCTCATGGTCGCGATGCAGGACGAGCGGACCAGCACCGCCAAGCACTGGTCCAACCCCAAGCTGTCCGAGAACGACCTGCGGAAGACGCGCACCGCCACCGACCGTGCCCTGGCCGAATTCCGTACCTCCGTGGTCGGCGGTCCGGCGAGCGTGGGACAGGCCGACCGGTACCTCGCCGAGGTCGGCAACCGCCTCGACGACCTCGACGCCCAGCGCGACCGCGCCGACGTCCGCACGGGCACCGCCGACCAGGCCATCGACTACTACAGCGGCGTGGTCAGCCAGATGATCTACGTCTTCCAGGAGTTCGGCCACGTCGATGACGCCGGGCTCACCCATGAGAGCCGCCTCACCGTCGCGCTGTTCTCGGCCTCGGAGATGCTCGCCCGCGAGGACACCATCCTCGCCTCGGCCGGACCGTCCCGCGAGCTCACCGCCTACCGCTTCGCCCAGTTCACGAACGCCGTCGGCGCCCACCGGTACCTCTTCGACACCTGGATCGTCCCGTACCTCAACGACGAGGACCGCGTGGCCTACGACCGGATCGCCGGCTCCGCCGCCTGGGAGACCAAGACCCTCGTCGAGAACGCCGTCATGTCCCACCACGAGGACGTCGACCTCCGTGTGGCCCTCCCGCGCGACGTGAAGGTCTGGCCCGCCGCGCGGAAGACGTTCGCCGCGGAGCTGACCGCCCTCAACGCCGAGCAGGCGCGCGACGTCATCGCCCGCGCCGCCGACCGGGCCGACCAGCTCCGTACCGAGGTCGCCTGGCTGATCGCCCGCTACGTCATGGCGCTGCTCGTCGTCGCGGCCGTCGTCGTCTTCACCGCCCGCACCGTCTTCCGCCGTCTGGACCGCCTGCACCGGCGCACGGTGACACTCGCCGAGAAGACCCTGCCGCAGGTCGTGGACCGCCTGCAGCGCGGGGAGCCCGTCGACCACGGGACGCTGCCCAGGGTCACCGGCGACCGTGACGAAGTCGGGCGTATCAGCGACGCGTTCGCCCGGGTCGTCGCCGTCTCCGTGGACGGCCACCGCAGGCTCGCCGAGGAGCGCGACGGCTTCAGCATGTTCGCCGCGGGCATCGCCTCCCGCACCGGCAACCTGGTCACCCGCCAGCTCAGCCTGACCGAGGAGCTCGAAGAGACCTTCGGCCACGACACCACGCTCCTGCCGCAGCTGATGAAGTCCGACCAGCTCACGGTCGGCATGCGGCGGCAGATCGAGAACCTTCTGATCCTCGCGGGCGGCGAGATCCCCGACCCCCACACCGAGCCCCTGCGCATCGCCGACGTGCTGCGCGAGGCGGCCTCCGAGGTCGAGGACTTCCGGCGCATCGAGCGCGTCGCGCTCGACGAGATCAGCGTCGAAGCCGGTGTGATCAGTCAGATCAGCCATCTGCTCGCCGAACTCCTCGACAACGCCACCCGCTTCTCCCCGCCCCGCTCCAAGGTCGTCATCCGGGCCGAGCTGGTCGCGGACGGCCTGTCCGTGGAGGTGGAGGACCGCGGTCCTCGCGTCGCCCCCGAGCGGTACGAGGAGATGAACGCCCGCCTGCACTCCGCCCCGCCGTACTCCGTCCTCGCCGAGAACGCCCACCGGCTCGGTCTCTTCGTGGTCGGCCACCTCGCCGACCAGCTCGAAGCCCGCGTCACCCTGCGCAGCTCGGCCTTCGGCGGCACCTCCGCCGTCGTGATCATCCCGGAGAGCCACCTCGTCCGGACGGAGGTGGGAACCCCGGCCCCTGCGGTCACCCCGGCCCCGGCCCCGGCCCCGGCCCCGGCGCCTGCCCCTGCCCCGGCTCCCGTCTCCGTACCAGCCGCTGCCCCGGTCTCCGCCCCGGCCTTCGGCCCGGTCTCCTCCCCACTGTCCGAGCGGGTGCCGGAGCAGATGCCCGCCCCGGCGTCCGAGCGCGTGCCCGTCGCTCCCCTTCCGGCACCCGCCCTCAGCGACGATCCGGCGCGCGAACACGCCCCCGCGGCCGGGCCGGCCGCCCCCACCGCACCGTACGGGCTTCCCCAGCGGCGCCCGGGCACGGCGGCGGACGCCATCCGGCCGACACCGATCCGTTCCCTCTCCCCGGAACCGGACCGCGGCTCGCTGCCGTCTCTGCCCGAGCGCGTCCCGCAGACCCACATGGCCCCGCAGCTCCTCGTGCCCCGCGCACCGGAACCGCCGCCGGCCGGGAACCAGGACGACGCGACGCCCGAAGAGGTCGCCGACGCCTGGGCGGACTACGAGCACGGCACCGCAACCGCAGAACAAGAAGAGCTCCGACAGGACCAGCCATGACGACAGCATCGAACGACGTGATCTACAGCATCCTGGACAACAACCTGAGCAGGATCGCCGGCATTCAGGGAGCCGTACTCCTCTCCAACGACGGCATCAAGCTCAGCGCCTACATGCTGGAACGCGACCAGGCCGAGCGCGTGGCCGCGGCGTCGTCCGGCATCGCCGCCACGATGAAGGCGATATCCCGGGAGGTCGGCGGCGGCCGTGTCATCCGCCAGCTCGTCGAGATGGACGACCGTTATCTCTGCATCGTCGGCTGCGGCGAGGGCAGCACCCTCATCGTCGTGACCTCGCGCAAGGCCCGCCTCGGCGAGCTCGGCGGCGAAGCGGTACGGGCCTCCCAGGCGCTCGGCGAATGGCTGGGCACCCCCGAGCGCGCCGCGCTGCACCAGTCGTAATGACGGATCAGCGGCCCGGAAGGGGCCGCCGTACGCGGCTGTACGTCCTGACCGACGGACGTACGGCCGCTCCCCGCGCCGTCCTGACGATGGACACGGTGATCACGGCGACGGTCGACCCGGACGCCGACGGCAGCCTCCCCACCGAGTGGCGGACCATCCTCGCCATGTGCCGGCCCCCGGACGGACGGGCGGTCGCCGAGATCGCCGCCCGGATGCGCATGCGGCTCACCCCCATGGCCGTCCTCCTCGGCGAACTCGCGGACCGCGGCCTGATCCACCACCGGCCACCCCTCGACGAGACCGAGACCACCAACGTCCACCTGCTCACAAGAATCAGGGACAGCCTTGCCCGCATATGAC
The DNA here is from genome assembly GCF_054963715.1 of Streptomyces sp. STAM6. Classification (NCBI taxonomy): domain Bacteria; kingdom Bacillati; phylum Actinomycetota; class Actinomycetes; order Kitasatosporales; family Streptomycetaceae; genus Streptomyces; species Streptomyces sp. STAM6. The sequence goes on from NZ_JBUEFZ010000003.1 coordinate 448,146, forward strand.
ACCGCCGAGGGACAGTCCCCCGTCAAGATCCTCGTCGCTGGGGGATTCGGCGTCGGAAAGACGACCCTGGTCCAGTCGGTCTCCGAGATCGAGCCGCTGCGCACGGAGGAACTCCTGACCGCGGCGGGCGTCGGCGTCGACGACCTCGACGGCATCGAGTCCAAGACGGTGACCACCGTGGCGATGGACTTCGGCCGGATCACCCTCACCGACGCGGGAGTCGTGCTCTACCTGTTCGGCACGCCCGGCCAGGAGCGTTTCTGGTTCATGTGGGACGACCTGCTGCGGGGCGCGCTCGGCGCGATCGTGCTGGTCGACACACGGCGCCTGGACCGCAGCTTCGCGGCCGTCGACTTCTTCGAGAACCGCGGGCTGCCCTTCGTCGTCGGCGCCAACTGCTTCAACGGCGAGCAGCCCTACACGGCCGACCAGATCCGCGCCGCCCTGCACCTCAGCGACCCGAACACGCCCATCCTGATGCTGGACGCCCGCCGACGGGACGACGTCCGGGGAGCCCTGCTGGCGCTGCTCGACCAGCTCATCGCCAAGGCGCGGGTGGTCACCGCTCCCGCGTGACGAAGGCGGACCAGGCCTCGGGGGAGAGGGTGAGGACGGGACCGCCGTCGACCTTGGAGTCCCGGACGTGCACGGCGGCGGGGTGGGCGGCGACCTCGACGCAGTCGCCGCCCTCGTCGCCGCTGTAGCTGGACTTGCGCCAGTCGTAGGCGACTTCGACGCAGTTGCCGCCCTCGTCGCCGCTGTAGCTGGACTTGAACCAGGTCAGTGATGCGGATGTCATGACTCTCCTGCCAGATGGTCCAGCAGGCCCATGCTCTCCTCGGGGGTCAGGGCCTGTGAACGCAGCATCCCATATTTCTGGTGGAGGACACTGACCTCGTCGGGGTCGTCGACGAGGAAGCTGACACGCTGGCCTTCGATGTAAGCCAATTGCTCGTGCTCGGGGGTCTCCAGCAACACCATTGGCCCGTTGAGACCCGCGTGTCGCTCCCGCGCCGTCGGCATGATCTGGATGCCCATGAAGGGGAGTTCGGCGCAGCGGCGCAGATGACGGATCTGGTCGCGCAGGACCGCTCGTCCTCCGATGGGCCGATGCAAAATGACCTCCTCGATGAGGAAGTTCATCATCGGTGGCCAGGGCTTCCGGTCGAAGAGCTTGCGCCTGTCGAGCCGCGCCGAGAGCCGTTCCTCGGCGTCCTCCCCGCTGATCGGCGGGAAAAGGCATCCGAAGACGGCCGCCGCATAGTCCTCGGTCTGGAGCTGGCCAGGGACGACATGGTTCTCGTACGAGAGCAGCGTCAGCGCCTGCTGCTCGTGATCGATGAAGTCCCGCGCGAACGCCGGGTATCTCTCCCGCTCCGGCACCCGAGCCACCCCCGCCGCCAGCACACCCCGCCCGCCCAGCACCTGGTCCAACTGCTCGGCGAGGTCGTACTTGAGCGGTCTGCGGCCCTGCTCGATGGAGGCGATCGTCTCCTGGTGGATGCAGACCCGCTCGGCGAGCTCGGGCTGCGTGAGCCCCGCCGCTCTGCGGAGCTGGCCGAGTTGGGCACCGATGAGGTGCCACGTGGCGTTCTTCTTGGGCTTGCTCGATGGGTGCATGGTCGCCCTCTTCCCACCCCGCGGAGTACCTGACCCGTCACGACCCGTACAACCGATTTGTACGGCCTGACGCAGTGGATCACTCTAGTCACGCAGGGTGACATGGGGTGCGTGAATGACGAACTTGAACTCCCGTCCCTCCGCGAGGCGTTCTACCGGCGTGAGCGCAGGTCGATCCCGGCGGCCCGGCGCTTCGCTGCCGAGACCCTCGACGCCTGGGGCATCGGCGAGCGGGCCGACGATGTGGCGCTCTGCGTGAGCGAACTGGCCACCAACGCCCTGAGGCACGGCGTCCCGCCGGGGCGCGGTTACCGGCTCCGGATGCACCTGCGCCGGCCGTCGGAAGGCGGCCGGCTGCGGGTGGAACTCCACGACAGTGGGGGCGGTGTCGTCTGCGTACGACCGCTGTGCGCCCTGTCCGAGAGCGGGCGGGGGCTGCTGCTGGTCGCGATGCTGTCCGACACCTGGGGGGTGGGGGAGCGGAACCCGGGCAAGATCGTGTGGTGCGAGTTCCGCGTCCGGTCAGGCGTTGCGGATCGCGGAGATCTCGAAGGTCAGCTTGATCTTGTCGCTGACCAGGACGCCACCGGTCTCCAGCGCGGCGTTCCAGGTCAGACCCCACTCGGAGCGGAGCAGCTCGGCCTTGCCCTCGAAGCCGACGCGCTCGTTGCCGAACGGGTCCTTCGCGGAGCCGTTGAACTCCAGGTCGATGGAGATCGGACGCGTGACGTCCTTGATCGTGAGGTCACCGGTGATCCGGTAGTCGGCGCCGCCCAGCGCCTCGGCGCTCGTCGAGCGGAACGTCATCAGCGGGAACTGCTCGGCGTCGAAGAAGTCGCCGCTGCGCAGGTGCCCGTCCCGGTCGGCGCTGCCGGTGTCGATGGACGCGATCTTGACATCGATCGACGCGGAGGAAGCGGCCGGATTCGCGCCGTCCAGGCTCAGGGAGCCGCTGTGCTCGGTGAAGGTGCCGCGCACGTTGGTGACCATGGCGTGACGTGCGGTGAAGCCGATGCTGCTGTGCGACGGGTCGATGCTGTACTCGCCGGTCAGCGCGGCCAGGGCCGGGTCGACGGCGACGGGGGCAGCGGCGGTGATGGTGTTGTTGCGGCTGAAGATGCCCATGACGTGCTCCTCGGTGGTGTGGTTGTTTAACCTTCAACGAGAACGACCGTAGACCTATTCCGTTCCAATTTCAACCACCGTGTGCCCCGAACGTGAGGAGGAGGGTCGAGGGGCTCGTTGATCACGGAACCCGGCGTTCACCTATGCTGCCGTGTGCATTTCAAGCACACCGGCGGCGCGGCGTTGGGTTTCGTGTCGCGCGCCGCACCGATGCGCGACAGCGCGCACCAACAGAACCAACGGGGACATGAACAAGTACACAGTGATGGCGGCCGGCCTCGTCCTGTCGCTCGGGCTCGTCGCGGGCTGCGCCTCCTCCGACGGCACGGACTCCGGCACCCAGCCGGAGAACGGCGGCTCCTCCCACCCGGACGGGGCCGCCGTGGCCAAGGGTCCGGTCTACAGCGGCCCCGCGATCCCGGGCCTCGCCGCGAAGCCGGCCTGGAGCCTGCCGCGGGCCGGCGCCATCGACCTCGGTGACACGTTCCTGTTCGTCAAGGACGCCCAGGGCTCGTACGCCCTGGGCGGCACGGCCGACAAGGAGCCGACCGACGGCACGATCGGCACCCTCCACTCCTCCGACGACCCGGAGCCGGTCACCCTGGAGTTCCGGGACGTGAAGACCGGCGAGGTGCGCAAGACGCTCAAGGTGACGACCCGGCGTGTGGCCGCCACCACCTGGCACGACGGCGTCCGCGCGCTCGCGGTGTTCTCCGGTGCCACGACGGAGTCCGACGGTCTGAGCGCCGAGAAGAGCACCACCACGGTCACCGTCTACGGAAGCGACGGCGGCGAACTGGGCAAGGCGCAGCGCGAGGGCGACGACTTCCAGGTGCACGAGGGCCACATCGTCGAGCAGGACGGCGAGGCGAGCCTGAAACTCACCCCGATCGACGGCGGCACCGCCCGCAAGGTCACCTGCACCGGCCGGCTCGCGAGCTGCTCCTTCGACCCCCGCAACAAGGAGATCGACGGCGCTCAGGGGCACGCCCCCCTGATCACCGGCACGTACGCCTTCCACGTCGAGAACGCGACCACCTACGCGACCGACCCCGAACAACTCGTCATGACGGACCTCGCCACCGGCAAGAAGGCCTGGAGCACCGCCGACGTCACCCCGCCGGCGGGCGTGGAGCTCGACGACGACGGCAAGCGCACCAGCGGCGCCGTCCGGGTGCTCGACGTGCGCGACGGGCGTGTCCTCACCGCCTGGGGCAAAGCCGCATTCCTGACGGACACCTGGGTGACGGCGACGTACGACATGGCGACCGGCAAGCAGATCGGCGGCTCCACCACGTACGCTTACGAGGACAGCCCCCACGACACCATCAACACCGAGGGCTCCTCGATCTTCTCCCCCGACCGCACCCTCGCCGCCGCCGAGACCGAGAACGGCACCGCCGTCTGGCAGCCCGCCGACGGCAAGGAGGTCTGGGCGCAGAAGTCCGACGAGAAGGCGCTGAAGCCGCTGCGCTTCTCCCCGAACGGCGTGCTGTACGGCACCACGGACGGGGACGGCGGGGAAGACCCCTTCCTCGCCGTCGACGGCCGCACCAGGAAGGTGCTCGCCAAGAGCCTCCCGGAGGAGAACGTCCCGCTGTTCTCCCGGTCCACCGGGTACGGCTACATCAGCACGGAGAAGGGCTTCTTCGTGTTCCCCTCGGCCGGCTGACCGCAGGGCTCCGGCCGTGTAACCCAGCCGCGAGAATCCGACCGCAAGCCAGGCGCCCCTCTCATGATTCCGGTCAAAAACATCTTGAGGCGCCCTCCCGGATGATCGCCAGGACAGGTCCTCACCGAACCGTGAGCGGCGCTCCTCACCGGCCCCGGTAACCCGGGTCAGTCGAAGAGGGCAACGAGTCCATTCACCCAGATCGCGAGGAACGCAAGGGCCGCAAGCAGACAGCCGACGCCCGCCAGCACACCGCCGACCGTCCACGGCTCGGAGGGCGCCTCGTACTCCTCTTTCAGGTCGTCCAGGTAGGAAGTGGGGTCGTCCCAGTCGACGGGGTGCCCCAACTCCTCGGCGCAGGCGGCCCGCACCGCGATCAGCTGCCCTTCAGCGAAGGCGGTGGCGGCCTTCGCCTCGGGGCCGCGCCAGGCGAGAGCCTTCATCCGCCACCCGGGAGACCCGTACCGCGCCTCGAAGGCGGCGGTCTCGTCGGAATTCCGGTCCTCTTCGAGATACATCCAGCGTCCCGCCTCGGCGGCGTCGCCGTAGAGCCGGTACACCTCGGCCAGACGACGGCGGAGCATCAGGTCGTGCGGGAAGGACGAGATGAGACCGCGCAGGCGCTGGCGCGCGACGGGAACCCGGCCGGCGGCCAGGTCTGCATCGGCTCGGGCAAGGGTTTCTCTCAGGGGCATGAACGCATGATCGGGTACCGCCCTGACCTGCGTCGACCTCGTTTTGTTGCCTGGTCTCAACGGCATCGGCCGCACGTCACTGAGACGGGACACCGCCAGTCAGGGGACGAAGTCGTGGGCGTAGGCGGTGGTCCCGCCGGAGATTGCTCCGGCGGGACCGCTCGTGGTTCTCCCTGTTTCGCCTCCGGGGTGAACCGACGAGGCGGTGCGGGACGGAACTCCTGCGCCTATCCCACCGTCAGCGTGAAGCGCCGCGGGTTCGGGTCGTGGGCCGCGCCCGAGACGTCCGGGCGGCCGTCCGGACGGACGTCGTCGTAGGGGAAGGCGTACCCGATCGGGGTGTTCGCGTGGACCACGCGTGCGAAGTGGTTCGTCGACGGGTCGCGGTAGTAGTCGGAGGGCGCCGGGCCGTTCGGCTGGTCCGGGTGGGTCAGCAGGGTGGTCCGGTTGAAGCCCGCCGCCAGGCGGGCCAGCAGCGCCTTGCGGTCGTCGGAGTCGGCCGGATTGTTGGCGAAGGGGCCGTGATTGCAGGTGAAGACGTCCTTCGAGGTCGGCCGGGTGAAGGTGTGGCCGCCGCTGAAGATGAGCACGTCGCCCTGGACCCGGCCGACCCGGACGCCCCGCCCGCCCTGGAGGTCGATGCGCAGGTCGGTGGTGCGGTACTTCTGCCACACCCGGTCGATGTAGCCGGTGAAGGCGTCCCTGAACGGCATCCGGTCGGGGCGGTCGAAGAACGGCGCCATCAGGTTCTGCGGCGAGATCACCCGGAGCACCGAGCCGTTCGACGCCCGGATGACCAGCTTGTCCCAGGGCCGGCCGTCGCGGGCGGCCTGGGCGGTCAGGCTGTCGGCGATGCGCTGGAGCGCGCCCGGGGGAAGAGGGGCGACGGTGTGCGTGGCGTCGCCGGTGAGGGTCAGCCCGATGGGCAGGGCGGTCACCAGGTCGACGTAGCTGATGTTGGCGTACAGCTGGTGCGGGTTGAACGTGAACTCGGCGAACGACCAGACACGGCCGTAGTTCGGGTCGGCGGGCGTGGCGAAGGCGGGTTCGACCAGGGCCGGTCCCGGGTTGAGGAAGAAGTCGAGCCGGCCGTCCCGGACGAAATAGACGCGGGCTCCGTACATCTGAGGAAGCGTCAAAACAATGGGGCCGGAGCCGGCCGGGCGCAGGGGGATGGCGCAGTCCACGGGGAGCGGGGTCATGGGGGCCGCGGGGGACTCGGGGCGGTGGACGCCGCCGCCCGGGCGCAGCAGTACCCAGCGGCCCGTGGACTGCTCGTGGCCGGTGACGTACGCCCGGACGGTGCCGGGCAACGAGCGGTTCTCCATGGCTATTTCGCAGGTGGCGGGGGCGGCGGACGCGGTGGTGCGGGTGTTCGCCGCGACGGCGGCACCTGCCGCGGCGGCCGCCGTGCCGGCGAGGAAGGTGCGACGGGACATGCGGGAGGTCATGGTGGTGCACTCCTTGGGGTGGGGAGTGGTGGGGGTGCCGCTCACTTTGGTCCGGACCGGAAGGGGCGTCAAGAGATATGACTGAGAGCGCTCTCACAATCTTGTTGCGTTCACAAGTTGGCGCAGCGCAAGGGGACTTGGACTAATCGACCGGGGTTGTTGGACTGACGTCGCCCTACGGCGGCCGTTTCGTTGACGGTGCCGAGAGCCGGGGACTACCCCAGTGGCCATGCCACCAACAATCCGCGCGGCGTGCGCCCTCGCCGCCGTCTCCTCCGCCGTGTTCGCTCTCGCGCCCCCGGCCCTCGCGGGAGCTGCCGTCCCGGCCGGACCGCCGGCCGCCCCGGCCCTCGCGGGCGCCACCGCCTCCCCCGCGGCACCAGCCCCGCCAGCCGCGCCGGCCCCGCCAGCCGCGCCGGCCCCGCCCGCCCCGGCCTCTCCGTCCGCTGCCGCCACTCCGGCCGGGACCGCCGTCATCCGCTCGTCGCTGCTCGCCGTCGCCGTCGCCCGCGACTTCCCGCGCGTCGTCTCGTACACCGACCGCGGCAGCGGGGCACGGATGCTGGGCAGCACGACTCCGGTCACCCGCATCACGCTCAACGGCACGGCGTACGACGTACGGCTGAAGCAGGCGCCGTCCGTCGGCCCGGCGCGCGCCCGTTACACGCTCCTCCTCCCCGCCCTGCCAGGGGTCGAGATCGACGCCACCCTCGCAGTCTCAGGCCGCACCACCACGTTCAGGATCACGGCGGTCCGGGACACCGGCGCCATCCGCGTCGGCACCATCGACATACCCGGCCACGACCTGGTGTCGGTCGGCTCGGACGAGCCCGGCGCCGCCACCGCGTTCACCCGCCTCGACCCCGACTCCACGCGGACCGCCGACGTCTTCGGAGAGGTGAAGCCGGACACGAAAGCCGACGCCGCTCCCGTCGGGGCGAGCTATGCGCTGGTGAACACCGACTCGCTCGCCGCGGCCGTGGAGTCCAACTCCAGCTACGACAGCCCGTCCGGGCCCACCGGCCGGGACGGCGCCCGCTTCTGGCACCAGGCCCGCAAGGACGGCACCGGGACACGGGTCGGGGTCTGGTCCGGCCAATGGACCTACCGCGGCGCCGGCGCACCCCGCCCCGAGAGCGGCGCCGGCCTGCCCTGGGCCAAGGTCGTCGTCACGCCCGACGCCAACGGCGACCGGACCGTCGACTGGCAGGACGGTGCCGTCGCGTTCCGCACGATCGGCGTCACCGCTCCCGGCAGCGCGCAGACTCCGGACCGGGTCGTCACCCACATCCCGTTCAACTTCGCCAGCCAGGCCACCCACCCGTTCCTGCGCACGCTCGACGACGTCAAGCGGGTGTCCCTCGCGACCGACGGCCTCGGCCAGCTCGCCGTGCTCAAGGGCTACGGCTCCGAGGGCCACGACTCCGCCCACCCCGACTACGGCGGCAACCACAACAAGCGCGCCGGCGGTCTCGAAGACCTGAACACACTGCTGAAGTCCGGCAAGAAGTGGGGCGCGACCTTCGGCGTCCACGTCAACGCCACCGAGTCCTACCCGGAGGCGAAGAACTTCAGCGAGACCCTCGTCGACAGGACCAAGCCCGGCTGGAACTGGCTGAACCAGAGCTACTACATCGACCAGCGGCGCGACATCAACAGCGGCGACCTGGCCCGGCGCTTCCAGCAGTTGCGCAAGGAGACCGACCGCAATCTGAACTTCCTCTACATCGACGTGTACCACTCGCACGGCTGGATCGCCGACAAGACCCTGCAGGCCGTGCGGGCGCAGGGCTGGCACGTCGGCACCGAGTGGTCCGACAAATTCGAGCGGGCCTCGCTCTGGTCCCACTGGGCGAACGACCTCGACTACGGCGGCGCCACCAACAAGGGCCTGAACTCGCAGATCATCCGGTTCATCCGCAACAGCGAGAAGGACGTCTGGAACGACCACCCCGTACTCGGCCAGACCGCCCTGGAGGATTTCGAGGGCTGGACCGGCGAGACCGACTTCAACGCCTTCACCGCCAACATCTGGCAGCGGAACCTGCCCGCCAAGTACCTCCAGCGGCAGAGGATCACCCGCTGGGACGGCAATGACATCACCTTCACCGGCCAGGTGCGCGGCACCGTCGAGGACGGCCGCCGCACGTTCTACGACCACGGCCGCAAGGTCCTCGACGGCGACCGCTATCTCCTGCCCTGGGACGGCGGCCGGAAGCTGTACCACTACAACAAGACGGGCGGGACCAGTAGCTGGGCCGTGCCGGGAAGCGGCGCGTACACCGTCTACCGGCTCACCGACAACGGGCGGGTGAGGACCGGGACGGTCCGGCCCGTCGACGGGCGGATCACCCTCACGGCCGCCGCGGGCCAGGCGTACGTCCTCCACCCGGGCCGTGCCCCCGCCCAGGCGGACCCGCGGTGGGGCGAGGGCACGCCGGTCGCCGACCCCGGTTTCAACGACCGGCGGCTCGCCACCTGGACGAAGACCGGCGGCGCCGCCCGGCACACCGACGAGCAGGGCCGCAACAGCGCCGTCCTCACCGGCGGCGACACCGCCGCACTCAGCCGGCGGATCACCGGCCTGCGGCCCGGCGAGCGGTACACCGCGTCCGCCTGGATCGAGGTGGAGCCGGGCAGGAGCAGGCGCACCACCCTCTCCGCGGGCGGCGCGGCCGTCACCGTCGAACGCTCGGCGATCAAGAACCGGGTCGCGGCCTCCGACTGGCACGGCACCGCCATGCAGCGCGCCAAGGTCACCTTCACCGCTCCCGCGAACGGCAGCGTCACGCTGGCCGTCACGGCCGCCGCCGGCAGCCCCGCCCGGGTGCGCGTCGACGACGTCCGGATCGTCGCGGGCGCCCCCGCCGCCCCGGCGGGCACACTCGTCCACGAGGACTTCGAAGCCGTCGACCAGGGCTGGGGGCCCTTCGTCAAGGGCGACGCGGGCGGCGCCAACGACCCCCGCACCCACATCGCCCAACTCCACGCCCCGTACACGCAGGCCGGCTGGAACGGGAAGCTCGTCGACGACGTCCTCGGTGGAAAGGAGTCCCTCAAGGCGCACGACGAGAACACCGGGCTCGTCTACCGCACCGCGCCCTGGACCGTGCCCATGAAGGACGGGCACAACTACCGTGTGACGTACGACTACCAGTCGGCCCACGCGGGCGCCTACGAATGGGTCACCGGCCACGACCGCGCGAACGGCACCTCCGCCGAGACCCGCCGCACCCCGATCGGGCAGCAGCGCACCACCGGCCGGTTCAGTGAAACGGTGACCGCCGGCTGCCGCGACACCTGGACGGGGCTGCGCAAGCGCGCCGACGCCCCGGACGGCGCCGACTTCGTCCTGGACGGCTTCACCGTCACCGACCTCGGCCCCGCCGCCGAGCGGGCCGCCTGCGCAACCCTCGACCTCACCGCGGGCGAGGCCCTGGAACCGGGGCGCCCGAACGAGATCACCGCCACCTTCACCAACGACGAGGCGGCCGCGGTGAGCGGGGCGGTCCTCACCCTGACCCTGCCGGCCGGCTGGACCGCCGAACCGGGCTCGCCCCTCACGCTCGGCACCGTCGACCCGGGCGCCAGGGCCACCGCCACCTGGCGGGTCACCCCGCCCGCCGACACGGCCCACCGGACGTACGAGCTCGCCGCGTCCGCCGCGTACAGCATCGACGGCGGCGCGCGCGGCATCGCCACCACCACCTCCGTACGCACCCTCCCGCCGCCGCCCACCGCCGACGCCTGGGCGAGCGACCTCGACTGGGTCTCCGCCCGCAACGGCTGGGGCCCCGCCGAACGCGACCGTTCCAACGGCGGGACCGCCGCCGGGGACGGCACCCCGCTGACCGTCGGGGGAGTGGCCTACGCCAAGGGCCTGGGCACCCACGCCCCGGCGAGCATCCGCTACTACCTGGGCGGCCGGTGCACCTCCTTCACCGCAGAGGTGGGTATCGACGACGCCCAGGCCACCCGCGGGAGCGTGCGGTTCAGCGTCCTGGCCGACGGGCGGGAGAAGGCGAAGTCACCGGTACTGAGGGCGACCGACGGCGCCCGGCCGCTGACCGCCGACGTCACCGGCGCCACCTATGTCGACCTGGTCGTCGGCGACGGCGACGACGGCAACGGCAACGACCACGCGGACTGGTGCAACGCCCGCTTCCACTGCGAGGGTTGAGTCCCGCCAAGGGCGCCGACGCGCGACGCGCGGTCGGCCTGCGGCCCGTGGCGCGTGGCCAGCCTGGGGCGCGCGGTCGGCGCGTGGCCAACGCGCGGGATCCGGTCCCGCGGCATCCGGCCGGCCCGTGGCACGTCGCCGGCTCGTGGCTCGTGGCCGAGTGCCACGGCGCGGCCGTTTGCCGCGGTGTTGCTTCGCGCCCCGGGTGCCGTGGGTGTCGGCGCGTGGCGCGTGGTCAGCCTGCGGCGCGCGGTCGGCGCGTGGCCGCGGCTGGTGCGCGGCACGTCGCCGGCTCGTGGCTCGTGGCTGAGTGCCACGGCGCGGCCGTTTGCCGCGGTGTTGCTTCGCGCCCCGGGTGCCGTGGGTGTCGGCGCGTGGCGCGGTCTGCCCCTGACGCGTGGGTCGGCCCGTGACGCTCGGTTGGCCCGCGGCCCGCGGCCCGCGGCCCGCAGGTGCCGCCCGGCATCCGGCCGCCGCCCGGCATCCGGCCGCCGCGCGGCATTCGACCGGCGCACCGGCCCGGACGTTTGCCGCCGCGCCGCTCCCCGCCCCCGGGGGCCATCCGGTGCGGTGCGTCAGGCGCCGCCGACCGCGCCGGTCTCGGCGGCCGCGACGGCGGCGCTGGAGTCGCGGACGTGCAGCTCGGGCAGGATCGCGAGCCGGTGGCGGGGCCTGCCCGGGTCCGCGAGGCGGCGTGCCAGCAGGTCCACGGCGGCGGCGCCCACCGCGTGCTTGGGCGGGGCGACGGCGCTGAGCGGGATGTCGGCGAGCGCGGCGACCTCGTCGTCGTACGCGACGATCGCGAGGTCCCCCGGAACGTCCACGCCCAGCGCCCGCAGCCGCTGGAGCAGCATCAGCGCGTCATGGTCGTTGTGGATCAGGACCGCGTCCAGGCGGCCTTCGCGCACCGCGGAAGTGACCGCGTCCAGCAGCCGCTCGCGTGCGGCCGCGTCCCCCGCCGGAGGCGGCAGCCGCAGCGTCCCGTCGGCGGGCGCCCCGAGGCCGGTGGCCCGCAGACCGGCCGCGTACCCCTCGCGCACCAGCGCGCCGTGCGGGCTGTCGTCCCGTACGACGAGACCGATGTTCCGCCGCCCGGACTCCGCCAGATGACGCACGGCCAGCCCCGCGCCGTGCGCGTGGTCGGTGACGATGTGCTCCGCGTCCGACAGATCGTCCCCGGGGCGGCGCTCCACCAGGACGTACGGCACGGTGACGTCGGCCGGGCCGAGGGTGCCGCACGGGGTGATCAGCATCCCGTCGACACCGTCGGCGAGCATTTGCCGCACCTGCGCCCGCTCCTGCTCGGGGCTGTACTGCGAGATGCCGAGGACCAGCCGTACACCGCGCTCGGCGGCCGCCTCGCGGGCCCCCTTGATCACTTCGGGGTAGTAGTAGTCCGCGGCCGGCACGACCAGCCCGAAGACCAGCTCCCCGCGGCCCGGCCGGTCGGCGCCGACATCGGGCAGGACCGCACCGCCGTGGACGCGGGCGAGCAGCCCCCGCTCGGCGAGCGTCTCGACGTCCCGCCGGATGGTGACGGGGGAGACCTGTACCTCCAGGGCGAAGTCGGTGACGCGCAGCGAGCCGCGCTCACGCAACCTGCGCAGGATCGCCTGGTGTCTCTCTTCCGCGTGCATGTGCTGTTCCGGCCCCCGTCTCGATCGATTGCTGAACGTTGTTGCACGAACAATCAATTTCCGCAAGGGGATGCGTGATTCATTGTTCTGGCTTCAACGACGCGCCGCTTCGCCGGGAGGTTCCTCCGGTGCCCTCCCGCCGCGACCTCCCGCGTACCGCCGCGGCTGAGACGAGCCGGTGCGCCGCTCGTGCCATGCGCGTACATGTCACGAGAATCGGAGACAGGCCGCCCGGCGACGTGATCGCGTGTCCCGCCGACACCGTCCATGGAGTGCCACCGGTACGGGTCGGTCCCGGCCGCCGGTGGTCACCGGGTTCTGGGACGCGTGAGCCCGGCCCTCACCCCGCCGCGTCGGTTCGGTCCCGCGTCACCGGAACCCGTTCGCGGGGCATGGGCGTTCGACCGAGCGGACGCCGCGTCCAGCCAGGCGGTGCCGACCGGTGCAGCGCGGGAGGCGGCTGTCACGAACCCGGCGCCCCGGTTCGGTGCCGAAGCCTGCGCACGACTCGTCGACGAACGTGCACCACACCTGCGGGGACTTGAGCGGATGGACGGCGTCGCCGTCGCCCGGCGCCGACCGGACCCATGAACGCGCGCCGATGTCGGCGCTCGTGGTCATTGAACGGTGCTCGTCTCGCGTGCTGCACTGGTCGGACCGGTCCACGCCACTCCCCCCGGGAGGCCCCCGTGCCACCGAACGTGCCCGACTGGTCCCGCCGCACCTTCCTCACCGCCACCTCCACCGCGACCCTGGGACTCGCCCTGCCCGCCCAAGCAGTCCCGCCCGCCCACGCCGCCCCTGCCGACGACGAATTCGAGACACTGAGGCGCCGCTGGCTCGACCTCCAGCTCGGCACCGGCTACGACCCGACCGCCGAGCCGTACGCCGCACGCCTCACCGAGACCGGCGAACTCGCCGCCGCCTACCGCGCCTCCATGGCCCCCACCGACACCACCCTCTGGCCCGGCTACGCCTTCAACCCGCCCTCCGGCATCACCCAGAGCTACCACCGCCTGTGGACCATGACCCAGGCCTACGCCCAGCAGGGCACCGGCCACACCGGCGACCCCGGTCTCCTCGCCGACATCCTGCGCGGCCTCGACCACCTCTCCGCAAGGATCTACAACCCCTCCACCACCCGCTACGGCAACTGGTGGGAGTGGCAGATCGGCAGCCCCCGCCTCCTCATGGACATCACCGCCGTCCTCCACGGCCACCTCACAGACGGCCGGATCCAGGCCGCCTGCGCGGCCGTCGACCACTTCATCCCCGACAGCATGCTCACCGACTACAGCGGCACCTCCACCGGCGCCAACCGCGTCGACCTCTGCCGCTCCGTCGCCCTGCGCGGAGTCGTCGGCGCAAGCCCCGCCAAGCTCGCCCTCGCCCGGGACGCCCTCTCACCCGTCTTCCCCCACGTCACCAAGGGCGACGGGCTCTACGCCGACGGCTCGTTCGTCCAGCACACCTGGGTCGCCTACTCGGGCACCTACGGACAGGTGTTGCTCGACGGCCTCGGGCGGCTCTTCGCCCTGCTCGCCGGGTCGACCTGGGCCGTCACCGACCCGAACCGGCAGATCGTCCTCGACAGTGTCGAGCACGCCTTCGCCCCGCTCATCCACAACGGCCTGATGATGGACAGCGTCAGCGGGCGCGCCATCAGCCGCGGCATCCTCAGGAACGACCCGCGCGGCACCATGCGCAGCGACCACTTCCACGGCCAGGGCATCATCGCCGCCGTCGCCCTCCTCGCCGGCGGCGCCTCGCCCGCCGAACGCGCACGCTGGCACGCGCGCGTGAAGGGCTGGATCGAACGCGACCGGGTGACCCCCATCCTCACCGCCGGCCAGTTCGGCGTCGCCGACCTCGCCCGGCTGCGCGCCATCGCCGACTCGCCCGTGCCCGCCGCCCCCGAACCGGTCGGCCACAAACTGTTCGCCGCCATGGACCGGGCCGTCCACCGGCGCCCCGGCTGGGCCGCCAACATCGCCATGGCCTCCGACCGGATCTCCTTCTACGAGTGCGGCAACGGCGAGAACCCGCGCGGCTGGCACACCGGCGCGGGAATGCTCTCCTGGTGGGGACCCGGCTCCGGACCGGGCGGCGGAGCCCAGTACACCGACTGGTTTTGGCCGACGGTCGACTGGTACCGGCTCCCCGGCACGACCGTGTCGACGAAGCGACTCCCCGACAAGGCCGGCGGCGAATGGGGCGTGCCGAAACCCGACGCGCGCTGGGTCGGGGGAGTGACCGACGGCGAGTTCGCCGCCGTGGGCCAGCACCTGCGGGGCCTCGGCTCCACCCTGGAGGCCCGCAAGTCCTGGTTCTGCGCCGCGGACGCCGTCATCTGCCTCGGTGCCGGCATCTCCGCCACGGACGGCGTCCCCGTCGAGACGGTCGTCGACAACCGGTGCCTCGGCGAGGCGGGCACCCAGGCACTCACCACCGGCGGCCGCTGGGCACACCTCGAAGGCCACGGCGGCTGGGTCCTCCCCCGCGGAACCGCGGCCCTGCACACCCTCCGCGAGGACCGGACCGGCGCCTGGCGCGACATCAACACCACCTCCACCAGCGAGCGGCGCACCCGCCGATACCAGACACTCTGGCTGGATCACGGCACCGACCCGGCCGATGACTCCTACGTGTACTTTCTGATGCCCGGAGCGTCCCGCCGCACGGTCGCCGCGCGCGCCGCCGACAGCCGCTGGCTGGAGATCCACGACAACACACCCGCCCGGCAGGCCGTCACCGTCCCGTCCCTCGGACTGACCGCAGCCAACTTCTGGCAACCCGGCAGCAGCGGCCGGATCGACGTGACGGCACCCGCGAGTGTGCTCGTGCGCCGCAGGGGCCGTACCGTGACGGTGTGCGTCAGCGAGCCGCCGCGCACCGGGCAGCCGCTGGATATCAGCTGGCACGGTCCGGTCCGGCGGGTCCTCGCCCACGACCCGTCGGTCGAGGTGCTGGCCACCGGGCGGGCGCTCCGGCTGCGTGTGCACCCCGGCACCGCGGGGGCGGGCCACCGCTGCGAGGTGACCCTTGGTTGAACCCTTGTGGAACCTCAACAACACTCCGGGGTGCTGAGCTGGCGGTTCGCCTGTACCGCCGAATGGTTCTGTTCAAGGCACACAGCAGATGGGTCCTGAGACTGTACGGAGTCGACGGCGGGATTTTCTTGACCGACTTCGTAGGGTCGGTACATGACCGTTGTGGACGAAATCCAGGGCGAGCCGTCGGACGCCCGTGGGCGTGTGGCCGAGCTGCACGCCCTGCGCGAGCAGGCCCGCCGCGGCCCCAGTGACCGGGCGACCGAGGCGCAGCACGCCAAGGGCAAGCTGACCGCGCGGGAGCGCATCGAGCTGCTGCTCGACCCGGAGTCGTTCAGGGAGGTCGAGCAGCTGCGCCGGCACCGGGCGACCGGCTTCGGCCTGGAGAACAAGAAGCCGTACACCGACGGTGTCATCACCGGCTGGGGCACGGTCGAGGGCCGCACGGTCTTCGTCTACGCGCACGACTTCCGGATCTTCGGCGGTGCGCTCGGCGAAGCGCACGCCACCAAGATCCACAAGATCATGGACATGGCCATCGCGGCGGGAGCGCCGCTGGTGTCCCTGAACGACGGCGCCGGCGCCCGTATCCAGGAGGGCGTCTCGGCGCTCGCCGGTTACGGCGGCATCTTCCAGCGCAACACCAAGGCCTCGGGTGTCATCCCGCAGATCTCGGTGATGCTCGGCCCGTGCGCCGGCGGCGCGGCGTACAGCCCCGCCCTCACGGACTTCGTGTTCATGGTCCGCGAGACCTCGCAGATGTTCATCACCGGCCCGGATGTCGTCAAGGCCGTCACCGGCGAGGAGATCACCCAGAACGGCCTCGGCGGCGCCGATGTGCACGCCGAGACGAGCGGTGTCGCGCACTTCGCCTACGACGACGAGGAGACCTGCATCGCGGAGGTCCGCTACCTCCTGTCGATGCTGCCCTCCAACAACCGTGAGAACCCGCCCACCGTTGCCACCGGCGACCCGGCGGACCGCCGCGGCGACGTGCTGCTCGACCTCGTGCCGGCGGACGGCAACCGTCCGTACGACATGCACAAGGTGATCGAGGAGCTCGTCGACGAGGGCGACTACCTGGAGATCCACGAGCGCTGGGCCCGCAACATCATCTGCGCCCTCGCCCGCCTGGACGGCCAGGTCGTCGGCATCGTCGCCAACCAGCCGCAGTCGCTGGCGGGCGTGCTGGACATCGAGGCCTCGGAGAAGGCCGCGCGCTTCGTCCAGATGTGCGACGCCTTCAACATCCCGATCATCACGCTGCTGGACGTGCCCGGCTTCCTGCCCGGTGTCGACCAGGAGCACGGCGGCATCATCCGCCACGGCGCGAAGCTGCTGTACGCGTACTGCAACGCCACCGTGCCGCGCATCTCGCTGATCCTGCGCAAGGCCTACGGCGGCGCGTACATCGTCATGGACTCCCAGTCCATCGGCGCGGACCTCACGTACGCGTGGCCCACGAACGAGATCGCCGTGATGGGCGCCGAGGGCGCCGCCAACGTCATCTTCCGCAAGCAGATCGCCGACGCCGAGGACCCCGAGGCCATGCGGGCGCGCATGGTCAAGGAGTACAAGTCCGAGCTGATGCACCCCTACTACGCGGCCGAGCGCGGCCTGGTCGACGACGTCATCGACCCCGCCGAAACCCGCGAGGTGCTCATCAAGTCCCTCGCGATGCTCCGCACCAAGCACGCCGACCTGCCGTCCCGCAAGCACGGCAACCCGCCCCAGTAACCAGGAGCCACTCACGTGACCGAGACCAATCTGCTCCGCGTCGAAAAGGGCAACGCCGACCCGGAGGAGCTCGCCGCCATCACCGCGGTGCTCCTCGCCCGTGCCAACGCCCGCCCCGAGACCCCGGCCCACCGCCCCCGCTCCACCGCCGGCTGGCGCCGCCTGGAACGCCAGCGCGGCTTCCGCTCGGCCCACTCCTGGCAGGCCTGATCCCACCCGAAGGGCCCCGCACTCCGACTCGGAGTGCGGGGCCCTTCGCTGTCGGGTGGTGGGGGGACCCGCGCACGGAACCCGCGCACGGCGAAGGCCCGCCGCACCGGAGGTGTGACGGGCCTTCGCGGGACAGGGGCGCGCGGGCTCTCAGCGCAGGCGG